>NZ_CBCOOR010000018.1:0-76547 GCF_965111665.1 Georgenia sp. Marseille-Q6866
ACACCCCCGCGACCACCGCACCGACCACCCCCTCCGGAGAGACCCGATGACACGCACCACCCTCACCGCCGCCGCCCTCCTCGCCTCGGCTCTCACCCTGGCGGCCTGCGGCCAGGTCGAGGTCGCCGAGTCGAGCGATCCCGACGACGTCGCCGCCGCCACCGACGCGGCCGGCGAGATCACCGTCGTCGACGACCAGGACCGCGAGGTGACGATCGAGGGCCCGGTCGAGCGCGCCGTCGTCGCCCTCTCCTACAACAACGAGTTCGTCGAGGCGATCGGCGCGGGCGACCGCGTCGTCGGCGTCGACCGCGGCACCGTGCAGCGCGCGCCCTACCTCGGGCTCACCGAGGAGGACGTCGTCGGGGAGAGCATCGGCGAGCTCAACTACGAGGCGATCGTCGCGCTGGACCCGGACGTCGCGATCATCCCGCGCAACGGCGCCTGGCAGGAGGCCTCGGAGCGGCTGGCGGAGTTCGACATCCCGGTCGTCGTCGTCACCTCGTGGGACGTCGACGTCTTCGAGGAGACGATCGACCTCCTCGGGGAGGTCTTCGACGAGCCCGAGGGTGCCCAGGCCGTGCGTGACTTCCACGACGAGATCGTCACCGCCGTCGAGGACGCCGTCGCCGGCACCGAGCCGGTCCCCGTCTACTGGGAGACCGACCAGCCCTACATCACCGCGCTGCCCGGCTCGGGCTTCGACCAGGTCATCACCGGCGCCGGCGGCACGAACGTCTTCGGCGACATCACCGGCGGCGACGCCCAGCACGAGATCACCGTCGACCCGGCCGCCGTCGTCGAGCGCGACCCGGCCGTCGTCGTCCACGAGCAGCCCCCGTCGGCCGAGCCCTACGCGGCCGCGGAGGTCGACGAGATCGTCGCCGGGATCCCCGCGCGGCCGGGCTGGTCCGGGATCAGCGCCGTCGAGAACGGTGAGGTGTACGTGACGAACGGGTGGGCGACGTCGGGGCTCGCCAAGGCGATCGCCACCGCCTACCTCGCCACCTGGCTGCACCCGGAGGAGACGGCGGACCTCGACCCGGCCGGCTACCTCGAGCGCTGGGCCACCGAGTTCCAGGGCGTCACGGACTATGCGGGTGAGGACGCCTACGTCACCGTCGGGAGCGCGCAGTGACCACCGAGGCACCCGCGCGCCCCGACGCCGCCCGCACCGCACCCGCCCCCGAGGTCGCGCAGCCCCGCGGACTGCGGCGCGCGCTGGGCAACCACCGGCTGCTCGTGCTCGTCGTGTCGGCGGTGGTGACCGTCGTCGTCGTCGCGGGCTCGACGGCGGTGGGCACGTCCGGGGTGACCTTCGCCGACGCGATGCGCATCCTGTGGCTGCGCGTGGCCGGCGGGACGATCGAGCCGGAGTTCGTCCAGTCCTACGCGATCGTCGCCGACCTGCGCCTGCCGCGCGCGCTGCTCGCGCTCGCCGCGGGCGCGGCGCTGTCGGTGGCCGGCGCCGTCATGCAGGGGCTGCTGCGCAACCCGCTCGTCAGCCCCTTCACCCTCGGCGTCTCCCCCGCGGCGGCCTTCGGGGCGTCGCTGGCGATCCTGCTCGGCGGCGGCGGGGTCGCCTCGTCCAACCCGCTCGTCATCCTCTCCGCGCTCGCCTGCGCCGGGGTGGTGACGATGCTCGTCCTCGGCCTCGCGTCCGCGCGGAAGATGGCGGTCGCGACGCTGCTGCTCCTCGGCATCGCCGTCACCCAGCTCTTCGAGGCACTGACCGCGGGCCTGCAGTACGTCGCCAACGAGAACACCCTGCAGGCGATCGTGCGCTGGACCCTCGGCTCGGTCAACGACGCGTCGTGGACCGAGGTGCGGGTCATGGGCGCCGTCGTCGTCGTGCTCCTGCCGCTGCTCCTGTGGTTCGCCAAGGACATGAACGCGATCGCCTTCGCCGGCGACGACGCCGCCCGCTCCCTCGGCGTCAACGTCACCGTGGTCCGGGTGGGGCTCATCCTCGTGTCGGTGCTGCTCGCGTCCGTGGCGGTGTCGCTGTGCGGGGTCATCGGCTTCGTCGGGCTCGTCGGGCCGCACATCGCGCGGCTCATCATCGGCGCCAACCACCAGTACCTGCTGCCGATGTCGGCGCTGTCGGGCGGCGTGCTGCTCGTCGCGGCGGACACCATCGGCCGCACCGTGGTCGCGCCGTCGGTCGTGCCGGTGGGCATCGTCGTCGCGATGCTCGGCGCGCCCGTCTTCATCTACCTCATCATGACGCGGAGGGCCTCGAAGTGACTGCAGTCCAGGAACGGGCGACGACGGCGGGAGCGGCCACCGCGGCGGCGGCACCGCCCGCGGCGCTGAGCATCCGCGACGTCGAGTTCGCCTACGGCAAGCACCAGGTGCTGCGCGGCATCGACCTCGACGTCGCGGCGGGAACGCTGTGCGCACTGCTCGGGCCCAACGGCTCCGGCAAGTCGACGCTCACGAAGATCCTCGCGGGCGTGCTGCGCACCAGGCAGGGCACGGTGCGGCTCGGGGGCCGCGACCTGCTGTCGATGAAGCCGCGCGAGCGCGCCAAGGTCGTGGCCTACGTGCCGCAGTCGAGCGAGGTGCCCTTCGAGCTGACGGTCCGCGAGGCCGTGACGCTGGGGCGCACCCCGCACATGGGGATGCGGCCGGGCGCGGAGGACGTCGCGGTGGTGGAGGACGCGATCGAGCGCCTCGGGCTGGCCGAGCTGGCCGAGCGGCGGCTCTCGGACATGTCCGGCGGGCAGGCCCAGCGCGTGCTCATCGCCCGGGCCCTGGCCCAGCGGCCGCGGGTGCTCCTCCTCGACGAGCCGACCTCCGCGCTCGACCTGCGCTACCAGGTGGAGACGCTGCAGATCGTGCGCCAGGTGGCGCGTGAGGAGGGCGTCGCGGCGCTCATCGCGATCCACGACCTCAACCACGCGGCGACCTTCTGCCAGCAGGTGGTGCTCCTCAGCGGTGGGCGCCTGGTGGCCGACGGGCCCGCGCCCGAGGCCTACGACGCCGCGCTCCTCGGTGAGGTCTACGGCCTCCCGGTCGAGGTCCTCCACGACGCCGGCCAGAGCCCGCAGCTCCTCAACAACACCTACAGCGCGCACACGACGATCTATCCCGACGACTCCACCCCGATGTCCGGGCCCGTGACGCCTGGGCCCGACCTCGTGCAGTGGGCGCGCGACGTCGTCGCCGGCGTCCCGCGCGCGACGGCGCCCGCGTCCGCCGGCTGGAGCGCAGGACCTCGCCCCGACTGGGTGGCCGAGGAGGCAGCGGCCGTCCAGCCGTGGTCCTACCCGACCCGGCGTCTGCAGGGCGTGTACTTCCGCGAGCAGCTCGAGGCGATCCTCGCGCGCGGCGGCGTGGAGCTGACCGCAGCGGTGGGCACCGTCGTCGAGATCGAGCCAGTAGCACGTGAGCTGTCGGCGGGGGGTGGGGGTCGGCGCCTGGTGCGGCTCTCCGACGGGCGGGTGTTCTCCGCCCGCGCGGTCGTGCTCGCGCAGGGGATGGTCCAGGCGCAGCGGTCGCGGGAGACCGCGGAGCGAGTCGCGGCCGCGGAGGACCACGGGCTCGTCTACGTCGAGCCGGGCATGCCGGCCGAGCGGGACTGGGACGCCGTGCCGGGCGGCGAGGACGTCGTCGTCGCGGGGCTCGGGGCGAACTTCTTCGACGTCGTCGCTGTCCTCACCGCCGGCCGCGGCGGCCGCTTCGTCCCCGGCGACTCCCCCTTCGACCTCACCTACCTGCCCTCCGGACGCGAGCCGCGCCTGCTCGTCGGCTCCCGCCGCGGCCTGCCGTACCGCTCGAAGTCCTGGTACGGCGGCTTCCCGCCGCGCTACACCCCGCGCCTCGCCACCCGCGAGTGGTTCGCGGCCGCCGCGACGATCCCCGACCAGGACTTCCGCCGCGACGTCTGGCCGCAGCTCGCCCGCGAGCTCGTCGCCGCCCACCTCACCACGCTCCTGCGCCACCACCCCGCCACCGTCCCGTCCCTCACCGCCGACGACGACGGCGAGCTCCCCGCGGGCCTGCTCGCCCGCATCTCGGCCGCGGACGTGGGCGAGCTCGACGGCCTGGTCCGTGACGTCGTCGTCGACCCCGCCCGCTACCTCGACGTCGAGCGTCTCGACCGGCCCGACGTCCGCCTGCCCTCGCCCGAGGCGTGGCGGGCGTGGACCGAGCGCTGGGTGGCCGCCGAGCACGAGTCGATCACCCGGCCGCTGGCCAGCCCGCGCGCGGAGGTCAACCGGGCGATGGCGCTGCTGCGCGGGCAGGTCGCCGGGCTCGTGCGCGCCGGAGCGATCCACCCGGCGTCGGCCGTCCGCGACGTCAACGGCTGGTTCGGCGCGCTCGGCCTCGCGCTCGCCTCCGGCCCGCCGCCGGAGCGCACCGCGCCGCTGCTCGCCCTCGTGCGGGCCGGCGTCGTCGAGCTCCTCGGTGAGGGCCTGTCCGTCACGGTGGAGCGCGGCCGCTTCGTCGCCCGCTCCCAGGTGATCGGGCGCGAGCACCGGGTAGGCGCCTTCGTCGAGACGCGCATGTCCAAGGGCCACGCCGACGTCACCGACGACCCGCTGCTGCGCTCCCTGCTCGACTCCGGCCGTGCCCGCCTCCACGCGCGCACCGGCCCGGACGGCACGGTGGCTGCGACGCGAACCCTGGACGTCACGCCGGAGGAGTTCCACCTCCTCGACGCCGCGGGCCGGCCGGACCCGCAGGTCGTCGTCATCGGCATCCCGGCCGGGGACGTCCAGCCCGGCTCCGCGATCGGCGCGACACCGGGCGTCCCTTCACCGCTCATCGCGGGCGCGGACCGGGCGGCCGCGCAGGTCCTCGCCCTCACCCGGGAGGCGCTGCCGGTCGGCTGAGCCGGCCGCTCACGCCGGGCAGCGTGCCACGACGGCCCCGCCGCGCCGATGCGCGCGCATCGCCGCACGGCGTGCCACGGCCGGCCGGCCGCCGTCGTCGTCAGAGGTCCCGCGGGCTGAGGACGCAGAACTCGTTGCCCTCGGGGTCGGCGAGCACGACCCACGTGACGTCCGGGCCCTGCCCCACGTCCACGCGCCGGGCGCCGACGTCCAGCAGCCGCTGCACCTCGGCGTCCTGGTCGTCGTCGGCCTCGGGCGCAAGGTCGATGTGGAGACGGTTCTTCACCGTCTTGCCCTCGGGCACAGGGACGAAGACCAGGCCCTGGCCGCGCTCACGCGCCGGGACGCGGTCGGCGAACCCGTCCTCGACCATGTGCGGCGGGATGATGACGACCTCGTCGTCGGCCTCGTACGCGGTGCGCCAGCCGAGCACCTGGGCCCACCACGCCGCGAGCGCGCGCGGGTCCCGGCAGTCGACGACGACGCTGTACCAGCGCAGGGCCATGGCTCCTCCTCGGGGCTCGTCCTGGGAGTGTGGCACGGCGCGTGCGTGGGCGGGCGGGTAACAACTCAGCGCTCGGCGAGCGTGGGGGTGACGTCCTCCTCCGTCACCGCCTCCGCGAGCGCCGCGGCGTCGCCGAGGGCCATGTCCACCCCGAGGTAGCCCTGCTCCCCCGCGGCGGTCGTCACCCGGAGGGTCGCCAGCCCGAGCAGCCGCTGGACGGGCGACTGGCTCACGTGCGCGCCGTTGATCCCGCGCACCTGGACGACGTCGGTGCGGCGGCTGAACCACCCGCGCTGGAGGTAGAGGTACTCACCGTCGAGGCGGTGCCCCAGCGCCCGGTAGTACCCGCGGCCCGCGACCACCGCGACCGGCACGAGCGCCGCCGGCACGAGGAGCAGCCACGCGCTCCACCCGGCCCACACGACCCCGGCACCGAGCCCGGCGGCCACCGCCGCCGTCGCCAGCAGGTACCGCACGACGGCCCGACGGCGGGCGACGGGCGGGTGAGCGAGCAGCGGCCCGCTCGCCGGGGCGACGTCGTCGTCCAGGACGGGGCGGCCGAGCAGGACGTTGGCGACCCGCACGGCGACGTCACGCGTGGTCGTCGGCAGCATCGAGGAGCTCTCGCTCATCATCTGCGCGAGGCTCACGCCGGTCATCACCGGGGCGAGCCGGGCACCGCCGAGCAGTCGCGTGAGCAGGCCCCGGGACACGGTGACGCCACGCAGGCGCTCCTGGTCGGCGGTGAAGGAGCGGGTGGTGAGGAGCCCGCGGGTGGCGAGGAAGCGGCCGCCCGGCTCGCGGACGAGCCGGTAGCCCCACCACGCCTCGGCGAAGGTGACGGCACCGGCCGCGATCCCCAGGAGCACGACGAGGACGAGCGAGGTGGCGGCCCAAGCGCCCCACGGCACCCGGTCGACGACGCTCATCGCCTGCTCCCCGATCCACTCCTCCCGGCCGAAGAGGGAGGCGAAGCCGTAGACGGTGCCGATCACCGAGATCGGCCCGGCGAAGAGCCACACCCCGACCATCTGGTAGACGACCCAGCGCCAGCGCAGCGCCTGCACCTCCTCGCCGCCGGCCTCCGCCAGGCGCGGGTCCACGGTGGAGGCGACGTCCTGCCCGCTGCGGCGCAGCAGTTCGGCGCGCAGGCGCAGCGCCGTCGCCCGCGGCAGCCCGTCGAGCGCGACCGTGCCCTCGCTCGTGAAGGCGTTGCCGCCGGTCCCCACGCGCAGCACGGCCAGCCCGAAGAGCCGGTTGCTCAGCGGCGCGGTGATGTCGACGGTGCGGATGCGGTGCAGGGCGATCCGGTTGCTGCGGCGCACGAGCAGCCCGGTCGTGTGCTGCAGCTCCTCCCCGGTGAGCCGGTAGCGGACCTTGAGGTAGTTGAGCGCCTGGTTCAGCGGGTTGAGCACCGCGAGGACGGCGAGCGCGATGACGGTGTACCGCGCGGTGTCGTTGTCGGTGTTGAAGAACCACCAGCCGGCGGCGGCCGGGACGAGCCGCACGAGCATCCGCAGCAGCGCGGCCGGGACGATCCGCAGGCTGAGCCGCTGCCACGGGACGTCGGTGGCGCCGTCGTCGTCGACGACGCCCTCGTCGATGAGGGCACCGGTCATGTCGCGTCCCCCTGGGTGCGGGCGACGGCGTCGGTGAGCTGGGTGACGAGCTCCTCGGCCACCTCCGCCTGGAGCCCCTGGATCTCGACGGCGCCCTGCGCGGACCCGGTCGTCACCGAGACGGCGGCCAGCCCGAGCGCCCGGTGCAGGAGGTTGCGCTTGGCCTCGACGGTCTGCACGCGGGAGAGCGGCGCGATCCGCCACTCCCGGCCCAGCCACCCGGTGCGGGAGTAGACGGCGGTGCTGGTCGCCTCCCACCGGTGGGTGCGGTACCGCAGCCACGGCGCGAGGACGACGGCGGGGAGCAGCAGGACCGTGAGCGCGCCGGCCGCGACGAGCAGCCACGTCCGCCCGCCCTCCCACAGCGCAGCCGGGACGAGGGTGAGGACCCAGACGACGACGAGGGCGGTCGCGCGCGAGAGCAGCCAGTAGGTGCGTGCGCGCGGGGCGACGCGGTAGCGCGGCGGGCGGGGCGCGCCGTCGTCGGGGACGGGGGTGACGGGCTCGGGCACAGGGGCTCCTTCGTGCGGGGATCGGGCACCAGACTAGGGAGGTCCCGGCGCCGCCCCATCCACCTCTCGGCCACCACCGGCTCCCCTTGAGGCTCGCCCCTCGCGCACCACCGCGAGCGGGCGGCGGGCGGCTCGGTTACGTTGCCGCCCATGGGTGCTACCGAGCTGATACTCGTCCGCCACGGGGAGAGCCTGGGGAACGTCGCCGCCGCGCAGGCCCGGCAGTCAGGGGCCGAGGTCATCGATGTCCCGGCCAGGGACGCCGACGTCGAGCTCTCCCCCACCGGCGTCGAGCAGGCGCAGGCGCTGGGCCGCTGGCTCGCCGAGCTCCCCGCCGCGGACCGCCCCGACGCCGTGTGGTCCTCCCCCTTCCGCCGGGCCCACGACACGGCGCTCACCGCGCTCGACGTCGCCGGCCTCGACGTGCCCGTACGCCTGGACGAGCGGCTGCGTGACCGGGACCTCGGCATCACCGACACCCTCACCACCGCCGGCATCCGGCGGCGCTACCCGGAGGAGGCCGAGCGCCGCGAGTGGCACGGGAAGTTCTACTATCGCCCCTCGGGCGGGGAGTCGTGGGCCGACATCGCCCTGCGCGTGCGCTCGCTCCTCGCCGACCTCGAGCGCCAGCGCCGCCACCGCCGCGTGCTCATCACCTGCCACGACGCCGTGCTCCTCGTCTTCCGCTACGTCTGCGAGGAGATGGACGAGGCGAGCATCCTCGAGATCAGCCGCACCCAGTCCGTGCGCAACGCTGCGGTCACCCGCCTCGTCCGCGAGGAGGACGAGGACGGCTGGACGCTCGCCGAGTTCAACTCCGCCGACCACCTCCGCGACCAGGGCGTCCCGGTGACGGCCCAGCACTCGCCGTCGGACGAGCAGGCCGTCGAGCACGAGGCGGGCGAGGTCCGGTGACGACCGACCTCACGCCCGACGTCCTGCGCGGCTGGCCGCTGCCCGAGCCCGGGCACGGCAAGTACGCCCGCGGCGCGGTCGTCGTCGTCGGCGGGTCGCCCGGCTCCCCCGGCGCCGTCCTCCTGTCCGGGCTCGCTGCCCTGCGCGTGGGCGCCGGCAAGCTCTCGGTCGCCGTCGCCGCCTCAGTGGCGCCGGCCCTCGCCGTCGCCGTCCCCGAGGCGGGGGTGACCGCGCTCGAGGAGGACGACGGCGGGACGCTCACCGGCGGCGGGCTCGACCCGCTGGAGCGCAAGCTCGCCCGCGCGTCCGCCGTCCTCGTCGGCCCGGGCCTCAGCGACCCGGACAGCACGGTCACCCTGCTCACCGGGGTGCTCGAGCGCGTGGACGACGACGTCCCCCTCGTCCTTGACGCCTTCGCCGTCGGGGTCCTGCCGCGCCTGGAGGACCTCGCCCCGACCCTGCGCGGCCGGCTCGTCCTCACGCCGAACGCCGACGAGATCGCCCACCTCCTCGACGTCGACGACGTCCCCGACGGCGACCTCCCCGGCGCCGTCCTCACCGTCGCCGAGCGCTACGGCGCCGCGGTGACCTGCGAGGACGTCGTCGCCGCCGACGGGCGGCTGTGGCGCAAGGTGGCGGGCAACCGCGGGCTCGGCACCTCGGGCAGCGGTGACGTCCTCGCCGGCGCCGTCGCCGGGCTGCTCGCCCGCGGCGCCGAGCCGGGGCAGGCCGCCGCCTGGGGCACCCACCTCCACTCCACGGCCGGGGACCGCCTGGCCGGCACCGTGGGCGGCGTCGGCTACCTCGCCCGCGAGCTCCTCGACGTGCTGCCCGCCGTCCTCGAGGAGCTCGGCGGCACCTGACCGGCCCGTCCCTGCCCTCCCTTCCGCCGAGAGCTGAGTTGTTCCGTGATGTCACGTAACAACTCAGCTCTCGGCGAGGCTGGGGGGGGGACGCCGAGAGCGCAGGCCCCGGGCGGGACCTGCGCTCTCGCCGCAGCGGGGCGCCCAGCGCGCCCCGCGGTCCTACGCGCCGGCGGTCTCGCGCTCCTCGCGCACCACCTGACGCTCGAGCTTGGCGCCCTCGACGTCGACGTTCGGCAGGATCTTGTCGAGCCAGCGCGGCAGCCACCACGCCTTCTCCCCGAGCAGGCTGAGGACCGCCGGGGTGAGCGTCATCCGCACGAGGAAGGCGTCGATGAGGACACCGAAGGCGAGGCCGAAGCCGATCGGCCGGATCATCGCGAGGTGGGCGAAGATGAAGCCGCCGAAGACGGAGACCATGATGATCGCCGCGGCCGTCACCACCCGCGCGCTCACGTTGAAGCCACGCACGACGGCGACCCGCGCGTCGGCACCGTGGACGTGCGCCTCCCGCATGCCCGAGACGAGGAAGACCTGGTAGTCCATCGCCAGGCCGAACAGCACCCCGATGAGGAGCACGGGCAGGAAGCTGAGGATCGGCCCGGCCTCGTTGACCCCGAAGAGGTCGGAGAGGAACCCGAGCTGGTACACCGCGACGACGGCACCGAAGGACGCGACCACGGTGAGGAGGAAGCCCACGGAGGCGAGCAGCGGCACCCAGATCGAGCGGAACACGAGGAGCAGGAGCACGAGCGAGAGGCCGACGACGACGAGCAGGTAGATCGGCAGCGCGTCGGCCAGCTGGTCGGAGATGTCGATGTTCGCGACCGTCTGCCCGGTGTAGCCCACCTCGACGTCGTGCGCGGCCCCGAGCTCGTCCTCGCCGTCGAGAAGCGTGTTGACCAGCGCGACCGTCGACTCCTCGGAGGGGCCGTCGGCGGGCATGATCTGGAAGGCGAGGGTGTCGCCGTCCTCGCTCGTCCCGAAGGGCACGACGTACTGGACGCCGTCGACGGCGAGGAGGTCCTCGGCGATGTCGAGCTGGGTCTCGGTGAGGGCCGCCTCGTCCTGCGTCGGCTCCGCGAGCGTGGCGACGCCGATGATCGGGCCGTTCGCGCCCGCCCCGAAGTTGTCCCGGATGAGGTCGTAGGTGCGGTAGGCGGTCGAGCCGGCCGGCTCCTGGCTGCCGTCAGGCAGCCCGAGGCGGAGCTGGGTGGTGGGGATGGCGAGGAGGCCGGTGACGGCGACGACGCCGATGATCGCGAGCCACGGGTGCTGCTGGACCTTGTAGGCCCAGCCGCGGGAGTCCGCGCCGTTCTTGCGCTCGAGGCGCGTGCGCTGCTTGGCCGGCAGGACCCGCTCCCCGAGGAAGGACAGCAGCGCGGGGGTGAGCGTGACGGCCGCGAGGACGGCGACGACGACGGTGCCCGCGGCGACGTAGCCCATGACGCCGAGGAACGGGATGCCGGTGAGGCCGAGCGCGGCGAGCGCGATGACGACCGTCGCACCGGCGAAGGTGACCGCGTTGCCGGCGGTGCCGGTGGCGAGGGCGATCGAGTCCCGCACGCCCATGCCGTCGGCGAGCTGCATCCGGTGGCGGTTGAGGATGAACAGGGAGTAGTCGATGCCCACGGCCATGCCGAGCATGAGCGCGAGGGCGGGGGTCACGCTGGTCATCTCGACCACGCCGCTCAGCGCGAGCGACGCCCCGACGCCGACACCGACGCCGACGAGCGCGGTGAGGAGCGGCAGGCCCGCGGCGAGCAGGGAGCCGAGCAGGACGAGGAGGACGACGACGGCGACGACGACGCCCACGACCTCGGCCGGGCCGAGGATGGAGGAGATGTCGGAGACGATCTCCGCGCTGTAGTTCACCTCGATGCCCTCGTCGGTGAGCGTGTCACCGATCTCCTGCACCTGGGCGGTGACCTCGGGGTCGAGCTGGCCGCCCGAGGACTCGAACTGCACCTGCGTCATGGCGACGGTGCCGTCCTCGGAGACCTGGCGCAGCCCGGAGGTGAGCTCGGCGAGCCGCTCGCCCTGGTCGAGCTGGGTCTCCCCCGCGGCGATCTCCGCCTCGGCGGCGGCGAGCTCCTCCTCGCCCGCCTCGAGCTCGGCGCGGCTGGCGGCGAGCTGCTCCTCGCCGGCGGCCAGCTCGGCCTCGGCGGCGGCGAGCTGCTCCTCGGCCCCGGCGGCCATGGCCGGCGGCAACATGTCGATGGAGGCCTCGAGCTCGGCGCGCTGGGCCTCGAGCTGCTCCCGGCCCGCGGCGAGCTCTGCCTCGGCGGCCTCGAGCTGCTCGCGCCCGGCGTCGAGCTCGGTGCGGCCCTCGTCGAGCTGCGCGCGGCCGGCCTCGAGCTCGGCCCGGCCGGCCTCGATCTCGTCGAGGCTGCCGTCGAGCTGCTCCTGGGTGGCGAATGGGTCCATCGACCCGACGACGCCGTCGAGCGCGCTCCACTGCTCGGTGACGTCGGCGACGGCGGCCTGCTGCTCGTCGGTGAAGCCGTCCTCGGCGGAGAAGGTCACGGTGCCGATGCCCGCGGCGGCCTCGGGGATCTCCTCCTGGAGGTCGTCGAGCACCACCTGGAACCGGCTGCCGGGGATGCTGAACTCGTCGCTCAGCGGCTCACTGAGCGTGGCGGCACCGGTCGCGGCGAGCGCGATGACGACGAGCCACGTGATGACGGTCGCCCAACGGTGCCGGGCGCTCCATCGTCCGAGGCGGTGCAGGAGTGAAGCCACAGGGGGTCCTTCCGGGATGTGGTGATGCAGGGAAAAGGGGACGTCAGGAACCGGGCCGGCGCCACCCGGCGCCGGCATGGTCGAGGACCCGCTGGAGGGTGTCGTTGAAGGAGGCGACGGCGTCGTCCGCGGGAAGCGCGGTCGCGACGGGCACCCACGCCTTCTGGACCATCTCGAACATCGCCATGACGGAGGCGGCCAGGGACCGCACCCGCAGGTCGTCCTCGCCGCCCAGCCGGTCGCGGAGCACGTCCACGAGCCACTCCTCGTGGTGCTGCCACACCCGCAGGTGGAGCTCGCGTCCACGCAGGGAGGCCCGCGGGTCGGTCGGGAGCCAGGCGAGGAGGATCTCGGCGCCGATGGGCTCCTCGCGGAGGGCCGCGCGGATCGCGACGAGCGGCTCCTCGCGGGCGGGGCGCCGGCGCAGCGCGTCCGCCATCCGCTCGAGCGGGTCGGCCAGCCCCGCGGCGACCACGGCCTCGATGCCGGCGAAGTAGTTGAAGAAGGTCCGGCGGGAGACGCCGGCACGGTCGGCGATGTCCTCCGCCGTGACGTCCTCGAGGCCGCGCTCGCGCGCCAGGCCGCGGGCGGCGTCGATCATGGCCTGACGGGTACGCGCCTTGTTGAGCTCGCGCCGGCCGGCCGTTTCGGACATACCGTCAAGTCTCCGCCTCACGTGCACACCGTGCAACTTTGCCCGCTGTGCAGTGCGGCACACGCTGCCCTTTCGGCCCTTCCGGCGGGCGCGCGTCGGGAGTAGGTTGCGCGGCACCACGCGAGCAGCACGCTGCCGCCCGCGGTCACTCCTCAAGGAGATCGCGATGAAACGACTTGTCAGCATCCTCCTCGGACTCGTTCTCGGGTTCGCGCTCGTCGTCCCGATGGGCGCCTCGGCACAGGCCGCGCCGTACTGCGGCATCTCCTGGGGCTCGCTCGCCAAGACGCAGAGCCCCGGCTCTTCCTCCACGTCCATCACCAACGTGCGCGCGGGCGAGCACTCCTGCTACGACCGCATGGTCATCGACGTCCGCGGTGACGTGCGTGGCTACTCGGTCCGCTACGTCAACCAGGTGTACGCCGAGGGCAGCGGGGCGCGTGTCCCGCTGCGCGGCGGCGCCAAGCTCGAGGTTGTGGCGCACGCCCCGACCTACAACCCCGTGACGGGGCGCAGCACGTACGCCCCCTCCAACCCCAGGGAGCTGCGCAACGTCAGCGGCTACTCGACCTTCCGCCAGATCGCCTCCGGCGGCAGCTTCGAGGGCCAGACGACGATCGGCCTGGGCGTGCGTGCCCGGCTGCCCTTCCGGGTGCTCGTCCTCGACGGCCCGGGCTCCGGCTCGCGGCTCGTCATCGACGTCGCCCACCGCTGGTGACGTGCGAGGGCCCCGCCGCGTGGCGGGGCCCTCGGCGCCCGGGGCGCGACCTCCGGTCAGGCCGCCCGACGGCGCAGGTGGAGCACACCGCCGCCCACGGCGACGGCGGCGAGCGCGAGCCCCGCCGCGAGCGCCACCTGCGCACCGGTCCGGCTCAGGGACCCACCGCGGCCCGAGTCGCTGCTCCCGGCGGCCCCGTCACCAGCGTCCGCTCCCCCGTCACCGGACCCGGTGCCACCGTCACCGTCACCGGAACCAGCGCCACCCTCACCGTCACCGGAACCAGGGCCACCGTCCCCGGAGCCGTCGCCGGCCCCACCGTCGGTCGGGCCCTCGCCCGGGGTGCCGTCGATCGGCCCGTCCGTCGGTGCGTCCGTGGGCTCCTCGGTCGGCCCGTCCGTCGGCTCGTCCGTGGGCCGGTCGGTCGGCCCGTTCGTGGGCTCCTCGGTCGGCTCCTCGGCCTCCCCGTCGAGCGGAGCGACGTAGCGCTCGGTGCCACCGGTCGTGTTCACGGCCAGCCAGTACCCGTCGAGCTCGCCCGAGGGCAGTGCCACCCGCAGCGACACGGCGCCGTCCTCGTCCGCGACCCGCTGGTCGAGGTGGACGACGTCCCCGGCTGCGGGCGCGTCGAGCGAGGCGCCCTCCTCCAGGACGAGGACGCTCAGCTGCTCACGGGCCAGCTCGGCGCCGCTGGTCACGCGGATGTCGGCGTACCCGCCCTCGGCCAGCGTCGCCTCGTGGCCGAGCTCCACGGCAGCCACCGCGGGCGTCGCCACCATCGCGCCGAGCAGCAGCACGCCGCTGGCCGTTGCACACACGTGTCGCATCTGTCGGTTTCCCATCTCAGTTCTGTCCTTCCGGCGCGTTGGCGAGCATCGGCCGGCCCGTCTCGGCGTCCCACTGCCACACCCCGGCGAAGTCCCAGCCCAGGCCGTCGCGCCAGGTGGTGACGTCCGCGAGCTCCGCGGCGGTCCTCGTCTCACCGCGCTGCGTGTCCGGCCCCTCGGCCGTCTCGGTCTCCACCCCGACGACGAGCGCCTCCGAGGCGTAGTTGTTGACCAGCGTCGCGGTGTCCCCGTTCAGCACCCGGCCGACCACCCGGCTCGCCTGACTGAAGGCCGTCACCGAGGTATTGAGCGCGACGCTGTCGCGCACGGTCGTGCCGGTGTAGGCGTAGCCCGTGATGCCACCGGCGTTCTGGTCATCGACGGTCTCGACGGCACCGGTCGCGTAGACCCGCTCGGTCACGCTGCCGCGACCGGTGATCCCGACGACGCCGCCCGACTGCCGCCCGCCGTCGGCGGTGACGTCCGCCGTCGAGTAGGCGTCGCGCAGCTGCCCGTAGGAGTAGCCGACGACGCCGCCGACGGTCGCGGTCCCGGTGACGGACCCGGCGGTCCACACCTGGCTCAGCTCACCGTTGTTCGTGTCGACCAGCAGACCGACGTTGCTCGCCGTCGTCGTCACGGTCGCGTCGGCGACGCCGAGGCGGGTGATGGTGCCGTTGTTGACCGCGAACAGCCCGCCGGCCGCGGAGGTGTAGCCGCTGATCGTGTGGCCGGCACCGTCGAAGGTGCCGGAGAAGGCCTCGATCTGCGCCTGCTCCACGCCGGTGAGGTCGAGCGGGGCCGTGAGCCTGAAGTCGGCCGCTGGGAAGGCCGCCACCTGTGCGAGGTCGGCCGGAGCGGTGACGAGGTACGCGCCGTCGTCGGCCTGCTCGAGCTCCGGAGCGGGGTCCGGGAGAGGGGCGACCGGCTCACCGGTGTACTCCTCCTCCACGGCCCGCAGCACCGGCCGCCCGGCGTCCTTGTGCCAGCTCCACACGGACTCCAGGTCCCAGCCGAGGGTCTCGGCGTAGAAACCGGCGTCCCGCAGCCGCCGGAGCGTGGCGGTGGCGCCCATCCACGAGGTGGGCCCGAGCGGGTCGGTGGTCGAGACGGTCTCGGCGACTAGTCCCTCGCTCGCCCAGAGGTTCTCGAGCGTCGCGGTGTTCCCGGCCAGCACCCGGCCGAGCACGCGGTGGGCGTAGCTGGACGCGGTGACGCTCGGGTTCAGAGCGATGACGTCGCGGATCTCGGTGCCGGTGTAGCCGTAGCCGACCACGCCGCCGATGTTGCGGGCGCCCGCCGAGACGCTCCCGGCCGCGTAGACGTTCTCCGTCACGGAGCCGGCCAACGCGACGCCGACGACGCCGCCGGCCTCGGTCGCCCGGGCGTGGACCTCCGCCGTCGAGTACGCGTTGCGCACCACGCCGCCGGAGTCACCGAGCACGCCACCCACGCGCGAGCCGCCGCTGACGGTGCCGGTGGTGAAGACGTTCTCCACCGTCCCGTTGCTCACGTTCGCGAGGATGCCGACCCGCCCGCCGTCGAGGTCGACGGTGGCATCGACGATCCCGAGGTCGCGGATCGTGCCGTTGTTGATGTTGACCAGCCCGCCGCGCACCGAGCTGAGGCCGGTGATGACGTGGCCGGCACCGTCGAGCTCGCCGGTGAAGGGCCGCAGACCGCCCAGCGGCTGCCAGCCCTCGGCCCCGGAGAGGTCGATGTCGGCGGTGAGGACGAACTTCTCGGCCGGGAAGCGGGTGACCTGCCCCAGCTCGGTGGCCGTGGTGATCTCGTAGTACCCGTCAGCGTTCGGCTCACCGGCGGGGCGGGGCGGGACATACTCCTCGGTGTTCGCGCGGAGCACGGGGCGCTGCGCGGTAGCGTCGACGACCCACGTGCCGGTGAGGTCCCAGCCGAGGTCCTCGGCGTAGAGCGCCTCCTGGCGGGTCTCTGCGGCCGGCACGACGCCGCCCTTGAGGTTGTCCTCGGCGGGTGCGTCGGCCAGCGACTCGACGCTGACGAAGGACGCGTCGCTGGCGAGGTTGCCGGCGAGGTCTGCGGTCTGCCCCGAGAGGACGCGCCCGACGACGGCGTGCGCGTAGGACGGCGCCGTCACCGACTCGTTGAGGGAGATGACGTCCTCGACGACGGTGCCCGCGTAGCCGTAGCCGACGACCCCACCGACGTTGCGGGTGTCGGAGGTGACGTTTCCGCTGGAGTAGACGCGCTCGGTGGTCGAGCCGCCCAGCGCGACCCCGACGACGCCGCCCGCCTCCGTCGTCCGGGAGCGGACGTCGGCCGTGGAGTAGGAGTCGCGCACAACGCCCTCGGAGTCACCGACGAGCCCGCCCACCCGTCCCTCGCCGGTGATGGTGCCCGAGGTCCACGAGCCCTCGATCGTGCCGGTGTTGTAGTCGGCGAGGATGCCGATGGTGCCCTGCGGGGAGTCGATCTGCGCGTCGACCACCGCGAGGTCGCGGACAGTGCCGGCGTTCGTGGCGAACAGACCCGCTCCCCCGGTGTCCGGGGCGACGTACCCGCTGACCGTGAAGCCCTGGCCGTCGAGCACACCCGCGAACGGGGTGGCGCCGGCGCCTATCTGGGCGCGCGGCTCGCCGTCGAGCTCTAGGTCGTTCATCAGCGCGTAGTGGCCCGCGGGCTCCCACTGGATGTTCTCGACGTCCTGCCAGGTGCGGATCTCGTAGGGGTCCTCGGCGGTCCCGCCGCCCAGCATGCCTTGCCGCAGCTCGACCGGAGCCTGCAGCGGCACACCGCTGCCCAGGCCGTCCCACACCAACAGGCGCACGGTCTGGCTGGAGTCGATGGGCAGCGGCTCGGCGAACTCGATGAACTGCTCGGCGCCGCGGTGGTCGAGCTCGACGTCCTCCACGCGCAGGTCGACGAGCTCCTCCCCGGCGTAGTCGTACGCGGCGACGGCGACGGTGAGGTCCTCCCGCGCGCCCGGGTAGCTGAGGAGGCCGACGCCGGGCAGCTCACGGTCCTCCATCGTCGCCGAGCTCAGCCGCCACGTGCCCTCGGGCTGGGTGACGGTGAACTCGTCGACGACCTCGCCGTCGACGGTGTAGGCGGTCATCGTCAGGCCCGCGTCGGTCACCTCGAGGACCGCGCCGACCTGCGTGTTCTCGTCATAGACGACGTCGTCCCACCAGAACTCCTGGTTCTCGTAGAACTTCGGCCCGGAGGAGCCCATCGTCACCCAGGTGGTGCCGGCGGCCTCCTCCTCGGGCGTCGTCGCGAGCGCGTCACCGGTGATGGTGGAGCGTTTGTAGACGTGGTCGTGGCCGCCGACGTAGAGGTCGACGCCGAGCTGGTCGAGGGTCTGGGCGACGAGCGCGCGGTCGTTGGACATGCCGGCGTCGTCGGCGTGGCTTCCGCCGAAGTAGGAGAAGTGGCCCGTGACGACCTTCCACGGCTTGTCCGTGGTGCGCATGTCCTCGACCAGCCAGTCGAGCTGGGTCTGCAGGTCGTAGTTGGAGTTGATGACGGCGACGTGGACGTCACCGCGGTCGAAGGAGTAGTTCGACTCCCCGATCTCGCTGCCGTTCTTCGGGTGGTTGAACATGCCGCGGAAGATCGCGTTGCGCTCCGAGGAGAGGACGTTGAACTCCTTGTCCCCGTAGGTCTCGTGGTTGCCGACCATGGTGGCGAGCTGGAGGTCGAGGTCGTCGAGCACCCAGTCGAACGCCTGCTGCCAGTACTGTCCGCGCCCGGCGTTGTCGACGAGGTCGCCGACCTGGACGAGCAGGCTGCCGCCGGGCCGCTGCTCGCGGACCTCGGCGAGCATCTCGGTGAAGAGCGCGTGATCCTCCTCGAGCCCGCTGCTGACCTGGAGGTCACCGAGCACGTAGATCGGCTCGTTCCCGGTGGCGCCGGCGAGGAGCTCGCCCTGGACGTCGGTCCAGCCACCCTCGGCGCTCGTACCGAAGCGGTACTGGTAGCGCTCGCCGGCCTCGAGCCCGGCGACGTCGAACTCGTGGGCGCGCAGCGGCTGGCCGGTGATCGAGTCCTGGTAGGTGTCGGCGTCCTCGGTGGCGACGGTGTCGACCTCGAAGACCTGGCTGGCGCCCGCGGCGATGGTCACCGCCTGGGACCAGTCGTCGCTGCCGGCAGGCAGCACCTGCGCCCACGCGTCCTCGACCTCGATGTCGGTGAGCACCGACAGGCCAGCCTCGTCGGCCTGGGCGCCGACGGTCGCGACGGTGCCGAAGTACTGGAAGACACCGGCCGGGTCGAGCACGTCCTGGTTCACGACGACGCGCTGGAGGTCGGCGGCGACGTTGCCGGCGTCGTCGGCCGCCCTCGTCACGACGTAGTGGTCACCGTAGCTGCCCACGGTGAAGGCACCGTCGACGACGTCGACCTCGCCGGCGGCGTCGTAGACGGTGACGGCCACGGCCGGGTCCCCTCCGCCGTCGTCGGTGGCGGTGGCCTGCGGGATGTCGATCTGCTCACCGTAGGCGGCGGTCTCGGGGACGGCGGCGACGGTGAGGTCCGGGGCGTAGTCCGCCCCGGCGACCCGCTCGCCGATCCACACGGGCGCGGAGATCAGCTCCTCGCCGTCGGCCTGGGTGGCCTTGACCCAGTAGTACTCGCCGTCGGCGACGTCGAGGGTCGTGCTGAGCTCGACCTCGCGGCCCTCGACGCCGGAGAACTCGTGGGCGACCTCGCCACCGTTGGTGTGGACGACGGCGGAGACGAAGGAGTCGTCCGGGCTGTCGTCGGCGAGAACGAGGTCGAGGGTGAGCTCGGTGGTGTCGGCCGGGAGGATCGAGCCCATCTGGTGGTCGTTGGCGCCGAGCTGGAGCGTCGCGTCGACGTCGAAGGTCGTGTACATGCTGCGCTCGCGCATGGCCTGGTAGAGGCCGTCGAGGCTGTGCTCCTCGGCCCACACGCCGGTGTGCGCCGGGTTACCGCTGACCCAGGCACCGCGGTGCTCGTCGCCGGACCACACGGGCGCAAGGTGCCAACCGCCGTCCAGCGCGTCGACGAAGGTGTCGTGGTAGCCCGGGGACTTGTACTCGAAGAGCGGGACCTGCGCGTCCACCTCGGGGGTGAGGTGGGCGAAGCCGAAGTGGCCGTGGCTGGAGGCAGGGTGGTTGAACTGGCCGATCGCGCCGGGGTCCAGCGTGATGCGGGCAAGCACGGTCGCGACGTCGTACATGATGTGGCCGGTGCCCCAGGTGCCGCCGCCGGCGCTGTTCGCGGTGAGGAACCAGTCGGTGTTGAAGATATTCATGTGGCCGCTGCCGTCGTACCAGGTCACCTCCTCGCCGATGAGGGTCTGGAGGTGCTCACTGCTCGCGTTGAACTCCTCGGCGGCCCGGTGGCTGTAGCTCCACTCCTCGGAGTGGGACGCGTGCCGGTCCTCGGTGAAGTGGTCGGCGTTGCGCAGGTCGAGGACGACGTCGTGGTCGGTGACGGCGAAGAAGTCGGCGTTGGTGCTCTGCGCGACGTGCTCGAAGGCGTCGGTCGGGAGGCCTTGGCCGTCGCTGATCGCGGTGTGGGAGTGGACCTCGGCGCGGTAGTGGGACCTGCCGAGATACTCCGGGCGGTCGGTCGCGGCGAGGGGGACGGCCGCGGCCGTGGCGGACGCGGCGTCGGCGGCATCGTCGGCGTGGTCGTGCTCGTCGTCGCGGCCGTGCTCCTCGTCGTGGTCGTGCTCGCCGGCCGTGGCACCGATGGCCAGCGGGTCGACCGGCGGCACGGGCGGGTGGGTGTCGGCCGGCAGGTCCTCCTGCCGGGACACCTCGTCGGCCGGAGCAGCCTGGCTCGGGATGGCGACGATGCCGCCCGCGAGGAGCGATGCTCCCGCGAGGACCGCCGCCGTGCGGGTGCGCCCCGCCGTGGACCTGCTGACCTTCATCTCACTCCTCGTCGTCGACTGCCGTCGCGGACGGTACGGAGGGGAGATGTCACGTCGGAGCACGGCGTGTGAACGGGAGACGAACGTCCCGTGGTTGCCGGACGACGGCAGGACAGGATGGGCCGTGCAGACGAGACTGGCAGTCGACGCCGCGGCGTTCCCTGTCCCCACCGCACCCAGCAGGACCATGACGCACACGACCGAGCAGCCCCCGGACGCCCCCGCGCACGCCCGCGCCGTCGACGACGTCCTCGCGGCTCTCGGAACCGACCGCGGCGGCCTGAGCCCGGGCGAGGCGGCAGCGCGGCTCGAGCGCCACGGTCCCAACGCCCTGCCCGCGGCCGAGCGTGAGTCCGCGCTGCGGCGGCTGCTGCGCCAACTCCGCGACCCGATGATCTACGTCCTCATCGCCGCCGCCGTGCTCACCGCGGTGCTCGGCGAGTGGGTGGACACGATCGTCATCGCCGCCGTCGTCCTCACCAACGCTGTCATCGGCTACGTCCAGGAGGGTAAGGCGGAGGACGCCCTCGAGGGCATCCGCCAGATGCTCTCGCTGGACGCGCAGGTGCGGCGCGACGGCGCGTGGCAGACCGTCCCCGCCGAGGACCTCGTCCCCGGCGACCTCGTGCGCCTCTCCTCCGGGGACCGCGTGCCCGCCGACGTCCGGCTCACCCGCGCGAGCACGCTGCGCATCGAGGAGTCGGCGCTCACCGGTGAGTCCGTCCCGGTGGACAAGGGCACCGACCCGGTCGCCCCGGACGCGGGCATCGGGGACCGCACCTCGATGGCCTTCTCGGGCACCGTCGTCGCCGCGGGCTCGGGCGCCGGGGTCGTGACGGCCACCGGGCAGGACACCGAGATCGGGCACATCACGACGATGCTCGAGGAGGTCGAGTCCCTCGAGACGCCCCTGACCCGGCAGATGAACGCCTTCGGGCGGGCGCTGTCGCTCGTCGTCGTCGTCCTCGCCGTCGTGATGTTCGCGCTGGGCGCGCTGCTGTACGACGACACGCTCGGCGAGCTCACCCTCGCGGCGATCGGCTTCGCGGTCGCCGCGATCCCCGAGGGCCTGCCCGCCGTCCTCACCATCACCCTCGCCCTGGGAGTGCAGACGATGGCGCGGCGCAACGCGATCACCCGGCGGATGAGCTCGGTGGAGACCCTCGGCTCGGTCACCGTCATCTGCAGCGACAAGACCGGCACGCTCACCCGCAACGAGATGACGGTCCGCACGGTCGTCACGCCCGCCGGCCGCTTCGACGTCACCGGCACCGGGTACGCGCCCGAGGGCGAGATCCTCCCGGCCACCGGCACGACGACGACGGCCCAGCACGTCCTCGCCCTCGCGGAGGTGGCGGCGCGGGCCAACGACTCGACCGTCTCCCGCCGCGGTGAGGAGTGGGTGCTGTCCGGCGAGCCGACCGACGGCGGGCTGCGCACCTTCGCGCTCAAGGCCGGCGTGGACGGCGACGACGACGCCCGGCTGGACGCCGTCCCCTTCGACTCCGCCTACAAGTACATGGCCACCCTGGACCGCACCGCGCAGGGCACGGTCATCCACCTCAAGGGCGCGCCGGACCGGCTGCTGGACCGCTGCGACTCCCAGGGCACGGGGCCGGAGGGCGCCGCGCCGCTGGACAGGGCATTCTGGCAGGCGCAGGTCGAGGAGCTCGGTGCCCGCGGGCTGCGGGTGCTGGCCGCCGCGACCCGCCGCGCCGACGACGACGCCACCTCGGTGAGCACCGAGGACGTCGACGCCGGCGGCTTCGTCCTCCTCGGTCTCTACGGCATCATCGACCCGCCCCGCGAGGAGGCCGTCGCCGCCATCCGCGCCTGCCGGCAGGCCGGCATCCGCGTCAAGATGATCACCGGTGACCACGCCGGCACCGCCACCGCCATCGCGCGGGAGATGGGGATCGGGGACTCGACCGTCACCGGCGCCGAGCTCGAGACCGCCACCGACGAGGAGCTGCGCGTCCTCGCGACCGAGCACGACGTCTTCGCCCGCACGAGCCCCGAGCACAAGCTCCGGCTCGTCCAGGCCCTGCAGGCGAACGGCGAGGTCGTGTCGATGACCGGCGACGGCGTCAACGACGCGCCGTCGCTCAAGCGGGCCGACGTCGGGGTCGCCATGGGGATCAAGGGGACGGAGGCGACGAAGGAGGCGGCCGACGTCGTCCTCGCCGACGACAACTTCGCCTCGATCGAGTCGGCCGTCGAGATGGGCCGCACGATCTACGACAACCTCCGCAAGGCGATCGTCTTCATCCTGCCGACCAACGGCGCGCAGGGGCTGGTCATCCTCGTCGCGGTCGTCCTCGGGCTCACGCTGCCGCTCACGCCGGTCCAGGTGCTGTGGGTCAACACGATCACCGCGGTCACCCTCGCCCTCGCGCTGGCCTTCGAGCCCTCCGAGCCGGACATCATGCGCCGGCCGCCGCGCACGCCGGGCGGCTCGATCCTGCCGCGCTCGGGGCTGCTGCGGATCGGCTACGTCTCGGTGCTCATCGGCGGCGCGACGATCGCGGTCTTCCTCCTCGGCCAGGAGGCCGGGCGCGGTGTGGCGGAGTCGCGGACGGTTGCCGTCAACACCCTCGTCGTCGCGCAGATCTGCTACCTCTTCGCCAGCCGCTTCAGCCGCACCACGAGCCTGCGCCGCGAGCTCCTCACGACCAACCCGGTCTCGTGGGTGTGCGTGGCCGTCATGCTCGCGCTGCAGCTGCTCTTCGTCTACGCGCCCTTCATGCACACGGCCTTCGGCTCCACCGCGGTGGGGCTCACCGACTGGCTGGTGCCGCTGGGCGTCGGGGTGGTGGTGTTCGCCGTCGTCGAGGTGGACAAGGCGCTGCGGCGGCGCTGAGCTCAGAGCGCGACGGTCCGGACCACGAGCGGGACGAGGAACACGACGAGGAGGACGAGCACCGCCCAGTCGGCCAGGCGCAGCGCCCCGACGAGCGTCCGGGTCCTCTCACCCCACGTCGCGGGCTCGACGCCGGCGGCCCGCGCTCGGGCGAGCGCCAGCCACCAGGAGCTGGCGAGGAAGGTCCCTCCGACGACGAGCAGCACTATCCACTGCACCCACAGTGGCCAGGAGTCCATGTCCACCCGCCGTCAGAGCGCGACGGTGCCGGCGATCGCCGTCGTCGTCCGCCCGCCCACCCACAGCGCGCCGTCGGGGGCGGTGACGTGGACCCGGCCGGCGCGGCCGAGCGCGGTGCCCTGCGCGGCGACGTAGGGGACGGTGACCACGCCGGTGTCGGTGAGCCACTGCGCGAGGCCGGCGTTGAGGCTGCCGGTGACCGGGTCCTCGGTGAAGTCGGCGCCGAAGGCGCGGACCTCGACGGCGGTCCCCTCACCGCCGGGCGCGGCGACGACGCCGAGGTGGAGGTCGCCGAAGCGGTCGTAGCGGGGCCTGGCGGCGAGGACGGCCTCGCGCGAGTGCAGCCGCAGCGCCAGCCAGGGCGGGCCGTTGTCGAGCCAGGACGCGGCGACGACGTCGCGCGGGTCCAGCCCGAGGGCGTCGGTGGCGCGGGCGAGGGTCTCGTCGTCGGGCGCCTCGTACCGGCGCAGCGCGGGCGCGGCGAAGGACCAGCGCCCGCCCGACTCGCGCAGCTCGACGAGCCCGACGCCGCACTCCTGGACGAGCCGCCCCGCCGTCGCCGCGGTCCCGCCCGAGGCGAGCCACGCGTGCGCGGAGCCGAGGGTCGGGTGGCCGGCGAAGGGAAGCTCGGTGCCGGGGGTGAAGATCCGCACCCGGTAGTCCGCGGCGGGGTCGGTGGGCGGGAGGAGGAAGGTGGTCTCGGAGAGGTTGGTCCATGCCGCGAAGCGCTGCATCCGCTCGGTGGACAGGCCCTGCCCGTCGACGACGACGGCGACCGGGTTGCCCTCGTAGGGCTCGGCCCCGAACACGTCCACCTGGAGGAAACGCCGCTGCAGCATGCGGCACACCCTAGTCGCGGCGGTCTGCGAGCGTGCTGGCGTGGTGGGTCCGTGCCGCACGCAGGCCGTTGAGGATGACCAGCACCTCGGCGAGCTCGTGGACGAGCACGACGGCGGCCAGGCCGAGGACACCGGTGACGGCCAGCGGCGGGAGGACGGCGATGATGACGAGCGACAGGGCGATGTTCTGGTTGACGATGCGCCGACCGCGGCGGGCGTGGGCGATGGCCTGGGGCAGGAGGCGCAGGTCCTCGCCGGTGAAGGCGATGTCGGCGGACTCGATCGCGGCGTCGGAGCCGGTGGCTCCCATGGCGATCCCGACGTCGGCCGCAGCCAGGGCGGGGGTGTCGTTGATCCCGTCACCGATCATCGCGGTGGGCCGGTGGGCGCTGAGCTCGCGCACGGAGGCGGACTTCTCCTCGGGGCGCAGCTCCGCGCGCACGTCGTCGATACCGGCCTGCGCGGCGAGGGCACGCGCGGTGCGCTCGTTGTCCCCGGTGAGCATCGTGACGGCGATCCCGCGGCCGGCCAGGGTCTCGACGACCTGGGCAACCTCGGGGCGCAGCTCGTCACGCACCCCGATCGCCCCGGCGACCGTGCCGTCACGGTGGACGACGACGACGGTCATGCCCTGGGCCTCGAGGTCGCGGACCCGCTCGGTGAGGTGGCGGGGGTCGACCCAGCGGGGGCTGCCGACCCGTACCTGGTGGCCGTCGACGGTGCCGCGGATGCCGTGCCCGGCCTCCTCGGCGACGCCCTGGCCGGCGGGGGTCGCGGGGGCGGCGTGGGTGATCGCGGCGGCGAGCGGGTGGGTGCTGTGCTGCTCGAGCGCGGCGGCCCAGGCGAGGACCTGCCCCTCGGTGACGTCGGCGGTGGGGACGACGGCGGTGACGGTGGGCCGGTTCCTCGTGAGGGTCCCGGTCTTGTCGAGGGCGACGTGCTCGACGTCGCCGAACCTCTCGAAGGCCGCCCCGCTCTTGATGATGACGCCGAACCTGGTGGCCGAGCCGACCGCGGAGACCACGGTGATGGGCACCGCGATGGCCAGCGCGCACGGGGAGGCGGCCACGAGCACCACCAGGGCGCGGGTGATCCACGTCTGCGGGTCACCGGCCAGCGAGCCGATGAGCGCGACGAGCACCGCCAGGACCAGGACGCCGGGTACCAGGGGCCGGGCGATGCGGTCGGCCAGCCGGGCGCGTTGCCCCTTCTCGGCCTGGGCCTGCTCGACCAGAGCCACGATCGTGGTGAGGGAGTTGTCCGTGCCGGCCGCGGTCACCTCGACCTGCAGAACCCCCGTGGTGTTGATCGCACCGGCGGACACCGCCTCGCCCGGGCCGACCTCGACGGGAATGGACTCACCCGTGATCGCCGAGGTGTCCAGGCTGCTGTGCCCGGTCCGGATGGTGCCGTCGGTGGCGACGCGCTCCCCGGGCCGGACGACCATGACCTGCCCGGGCACCAGGTCACGAGCCGGGACGGTGAGGGTGTGGCCGTCGGTGAGGACGGAGGCGCTCTGCGGCACGAGCCTGAGCAGTGCGCGCAGCCCGGCGCGTGCGCGGTCCATCGCCCGGTCCTCGAGGGCCTCGGCGATGGAGTAGAGGAAGGCCAGGGCCGCGGCCTCCTCCACGTGGCCGAGGATGACGGCGCCGGTGGCGCTCATCGTCATCAGCAGGGCGATGCCGAGCCTGCCGGTGGCGAGCTTGCGCAACGCACCGGGGACGAACGTGGAGGCCCCGAGCAGCAGGCCGACCCAGTAGAGGACCAGCGCCGCGGTCGGGGCGCCGGACCACTCGCAGGCCACGCCCGCGACGAACGCCGCGCCCGAGGCGACAGGGATCATGACGGCGCGGTCACGCCACCAGGGAGCGTCGTGCTCGTCGTCGCTCTCGTGCTGCTCCACGGGGGCGTGGGTGGTGGCACTCATGCCACGGTCCCGCTCGGGCAGCAGCCGGGCACCGTGCACGTGGCATCCGCGCACGGAGCGTTCTCGTCGACGGCCAGGGTGATCTCGACCAGAGCGGTCATCGCCGCCGTCAGGTGGGGGTCGGCGATCTCGTACCGCGTCTGGCGGCCTTCGGGCTCGGCCACGACGATCCCGCAGTCCCGCAGACACGTGAGGTGGTTCGACACGTTCGACCGGGTCAGGCCCAGGTCACGGGCAAGCACCGCGGGGTAGCTGGGGCCGTCGAGCAGGGTCATGAGAATCCGGGAGCGGGTCGGGTCGGCCATCGCGCGGCCCAACCGGTTCATCACGTCCAGCCGCGAGGCAATGGTCAGCATGCGCTGACCATACAGCACACGCTGACATGTCCAGAGCGGCCCACACGCGGCGCCCCGTGTCGGTGCGCCGCCGTAGGCTCGGGGCGTGGAGATCGTCGTGGCCGAGGAGACCGGCGGGGTCCGGCTCACCGTCCTCGACGACGGCGCCGCCCCGGCCGCGTCCGTCGTGCCCACTGACGCGCTGGCCGCCAGGGTGGCCGAGCTCGAGGCCGCCTCGCGCCCGCGCTGGGTGTGGGCCGACACGTCGACCACCTACGCCCGGCTGCTGCGCGGCGGCGCGCGGGTGGAGCGCTGCTTCGACCTGCGCCTGTGCCGCACCATCCTGCGCCGCGCGGTCGACGCGCCACCGCCGTCGGACCTGTGGGACGACGTCGAGAGCCGGAGGACCGGCCCGACGCCCCACCCACCCTCTTCGAGTCCCTCACCCTGCCCGCCGAGGAGGTCCTCGCCGAGCGGCTGCGCCAGCGCGAGGCCGTGACTGCGAGCCGCGAGCCCGGGCGGCTCGCCACCCTGCTCGCGGCCGAGTCCGCCGGGGCGCTGGTCGCCGCCGAGATGCGCCACGACGGCCTGCCGTGGGACCGCGCGGCCCACGACCACCTGCTCACCGAGGTGCTCGGCCCGCGCCCGCCGCTCGGCGCGCGGCCGCCGGTGCTCGAGGCGCTCGCCGAGGACGTCCGCCGTGCGCTCGACGCACCGAAGCTCAACCCGGAGTCCGGTCAGGCGCTGCTGCGCGCGCTGCACAGCGCGGGGATCTCCGTGCAGACCACCCGCAAGTGGGAGCTCGAGCAGGTCGACCACCCCGCCGTCCCGCCGCTGCTCGAGTACAAGAAGCTGTCCCGCCTCCACAGCGCCAACGGCTGGGTCTGGGCCGACGAGTGGGTGCGGCCCGGTCCCCCGGGCGCGGGCCGCGAGCGCTTCCACCCGGACTACGTCCCCGGTGGCGTCGTCACCGGCCGCTGGGCCACCCGCGGCGGCGGGGCGCTGCAGCTGCCCAAGCAGGTGCGCGGCGCCGTCGTCGCGGACCCGGGCTGGACGCTCGTCGTCGCCGACGTCGCCCAGCTCGAGCCGCGCGTCCTCGCGGCGATGGCCCGGGACGAGGCGATGGCGCGGGCCGCCCGCGGCGGGGACCTGTACCAGGGCCTCGTCGACCAGGGCGTCATCGACACCCGCGCGCACGCGAAGGTCGCCATGCTCGGCGCGCTGTACGGCGCGACCACCGGGGCCGCCGGGGACCTCGCGCCCCGCCTGCTGCGCGCCTTCCCGCGCGCCACTGCGGTGGTCGAGGGCGCCGCGATGCGCGGGGAGGTGGGCGGCACCGTCCGCACCTGGCTGGGCCGCACCTCCCCCGCTCCCCCGCCGGCGTGGAAGGCGGTGCAGGACAGGCAGCACGAGGGCGAGGCGACCGACGACGACCGCCGTCGCGCCCGCCGCCTGGCCCGCGACTGGGGCCGCTTCACCCGCAACTTCGTCGTCCAGGGCACCGCCGCGGAGTGGGCACGGGGCTGGCTCGCCGACCTGCGCGCCCGCCTGCGCGCGATCGGCGGCGCCGGCGGGGCCGGCCGCAGCCCGCACCTCGTCTTCTTCCTCCACGACGAGGTCATCGTCCACACCCCCGTCGCCCTGGCCGACGACGTCACGACGGCGGTCCGCGAGTCCGCCGCCGGCGCCGGCCGGCTCCTCTTCGGCGACTTCCCCGTCGACTTCCCCCTCGACGTCTCCGTCGTGAAGTCCTACGCCGACGCCGAATAGCCCCCCACGCGCCGACAGCTGACGTGTTACCGACAGCCGGGTGACGCCCGGCCCCCTCCCTCCGCAGCCCCCTCAGCGCCGACAGCTGCCTTGGTACTGAGAGCCGGCTTCCCCCCGTCCCTCCCGCCGCCAGCCGGACTCCTCCCCGCGACGGCGCCCTGACGCTGAGCCGGTGGCCCAGCGCCGGCTAGGTACCTTGGCCCGGTGACCACGCACGAGGAGCCGCTGACCGTCGAGTCCCTGACCCGGCTTCTCGACTCACTTGGCGCAGCCGGGCACAACCTCGGTGGCGGCTTCCCCGACGACATCCACCTCATCGAGAAGCGAGCCGAGGGCTGGGTCGTCGCCTACCTCGAGCGCGGGCAGGAGACCTCTCGGCGGGTGTGGCCGACCGAGGCGGAGGCCTGCGAGGACCTCCTCGGAAGCGTCACGTCGCGGGAGAACAACTTCTTCGCCTGCGTCGTCCCCCCGGCGCTGCCCGAGGCGGCCGACGCGGCCTGGGCCGGCTGGCTCGCGGAGCGCGGCGCCACGGAGGCAGACCTCGCGGCCGAGGAGTGGAAGATCAGCGACATCCCCTGGCGCGAAGGCGTCACCGCCCGCCGCTACTTCGTCCGCCGGACGGCGATCCGTCGGCTGGAGGGTTCAACGCCGGCGCGCGGCTGACCAGGGCACCGTCGAGGTGCTCGAGTCCGCGCACACCAGGACGCCGCCCGCGGACACCGCGCGGCAGCCCAGCCGCGCTGCCACACTCGGCGCATGCTCTTCGCGCGCCTCGCCGAGACCTCCACGGCCGTCGCCGCCACGCGCTCCCGCCTGGAGAAGCGTGCTCTTCTCGCGGCGACGCTGCGGGAGGCCGAGGAGGACGAGATCGACGTCGTCGCCACCTATCTCTCCGGCCGCGTGCGCCAGCGCCGCACCGGCGTCGGGTGGCGCAGCCTCGCCGAGCTCCCCGAACCCGCACCGGCTCCCTCCCTCACGCCCACCGACGTCGACGCGCAGCTCAAGGCGGTCTCCGCCCTCGCCGGCACCGGCTCCCAGGCCGGGCGCGCCACCGCCGTCGCGACCCTCTTCGGCGCGCTCACCGAGGCCGAGCAGCTCTTCCTGCGCGCCCTCATCCTCGGCGAGGTGCGCCAGGGCGCGCTCGACTCCCTCCTCATCGAGGCCATCGCCGACGCCACCGCCGTGCCCGTCACCGCCGTCCGCCGCGCCGCGATGTTCAGCGCGTTCACCGGACCGGTCGCCCGCGCTGCCCTCACCGGTGGCGTCGACGCGCTCGAAGACTTCCGCCCCGCGGTGCTCCAGCCGGTCCGCCCCATGCTCGCCTCCGCCGCCCCGACCTCGCCGCCGCGCTCGCCAAGCTCCGCGACGACGACGGCGGCACCGTCGCCGCCGACGGCAAGATCGACGGGATCCGGGTCCAGGTCCACAAAGCCGGTGACGAGGTCGCCGTCTTCACCCGCTCGCTGGACGACATCACCGAGCGGGTCCCGGAGATCGTCGACGTCGTCCGCGCGCTGCCCGCCGAGGAGCTCATCCTCGACGGCGAGGCGATCGCCCTGGGCCCGTCCGGCCGGCCCCGCCCCTTCCAGGAGACGGCCTCGCGCACCGGGAGCCACGACGGCGCCGCCGGCACCACCCCGCTCACCGTCTTCTTCTTCGACCTCCTCCACCGCGACGGCACCACGCTCGTCACCGCGCCCGCCCGCGAGCGCCTCGCCGCGCTGGAGGAGGTCGTCCCGGCCTCCGCGCTCGTCCCCCGCCGGGTCACCGCGGACCAGGCCGAGCTCGACGCCTTCTTCCGCGAGATCCTCGCGCTCGGCCACGAGGGCCTCGTCCTCAAGGACCTCACCGCTCCCTACGACGCCGGCCGCCGTGGCGCCGCATGGGTCAAGGTCAAGCCGCGCCACACCCTCGACCTCGTCGTCCTCGCCGTCGAGTGGGGCAGCGGGCGGCGCCAGGGCAAGCTCTCCAACATCCACCTCGGCGCCCGCGACGGCGACGGCTTCGTCATGCTCGGCAAGACCTTCAAGGGCATGACCGACGAGATGCTCGAGTGGCAGACCGAGCGCTTCCTCGCGCTCGAGACGCACCGCGAGGGCCACGTCGTCCACGTCCGGCCCGAGCAGGTCGTCGAGATCGCCATCGACGGCGTGCAGCGCTCCCCCCGCTACCCGGGCGGCGTCGCGCTGCGCTTCGCGCGCGTGCTGCGCTACCGCGACGACAAGACCCCGGCCGAGGCCGACACCCTCGACACCGTGCGCACCCTGGGCCCTTGATCAGCTCACCGCCGCTGTGTCACGTCGCTCAGGCTGCATGACGACGACGAGGGTCGCGACCACGCCGACCGCACCGGCGACCGGGAAGGCGAGAGCCGCGGACGTCGCACCGAGGAGTGAGCCGACGAGCACCGACCCCGCCGCCTGGCCGAGCGCCAGCGCGATGAACAGGACGACCGTGCCCGCCGCCGAGGACTCCGGCAGGACGCGGACGGCCCAGACGATGAGGACGCCGGACATCGCGGTGTAGCTCGCGCCGAAGACGCCGACGGCGACGACGGCGGGCACCCCGGACGGCATGAGGCCGAGGGTCACGGTGGAGGCCGCCATCGCCCCGCACGTGAGAGCCCACGCGGTGCGCAGGTCCCAGGTCTGGACGAGCGGGCCGGCGACGGCGCCGAGCACGCCGCACGCGCCGAGCACCATCCACGCGGCGATCGACCCGCCGTCGGACGTCGACCCGGCCATGAGCGAGCGGCCGAAGGTCCACACCGCGGCACTCGAGCACCCCGCCAGCGCGGCGGCCGCGAGCGGCCTCGCGAGCTGCCCGAGAGCGCCGCGGGTGAGGCCCGAGGGGTGCCTCCGCTCCCCGCGGTCGGCCCGGTCGGCGCGCAGGCTGGCGACCGTCGCGACCGCCGAGACGGCGGCGATGGCCACCCAGGCGAGGCGCCACTGGCTCCCGGCGACGAGCGCCAGCCCTCCGGCGAGCACGATCCCCGCCCCGGTGCCGGCGTTGACGACCGTCTGCGCGGTCTCCTGGCGCTCCGGGGCCACGTCGCGCTCGACGACCGAGACGAGACCCGGCGTCGCGAACCCTGCACCCGCACCGGCGACGACGACGCTGAGCGCGAGAGTCACGGCGCTCGGCGCGAGCGCCACTCCGAGGCTCCCCACGCACGCCGTGACGCCCGCCCACGCCACGACAGTCCGCGGCCGCGCCCCCATCCGTGAGGCGAGCAGCGCGCACAGGCAGTAGGAGAGGAAGCTGTCGGCCTGGACCGTCCCCGACACGGCCGGCCCGAGCGTGAAGGCCTCCTCGAGCCGCGGGAGGAAGAGCCCGTAGCCGAAGCGCGCGAGCCCGTACGTCGCCGCGATGAGAGCCATGCCGCTGAGCACCACACGTGCCATCCCCGCACCTCCTCGGTTCGTAACGGTCGTTACCGTATGCCGAAACTGGCGTTCAGGCGAAACGGTCGTTACGGTAGGACAATGCCCACTCGCCCGTCCGCCCGCGACCGCCTCCTGGACGCCGCGGAGTCCGTCCTGTTCAGCAGCGGCATCCGCGCCACCCCCGTCGACGAGCTGCTCCGCCAGGCCGAGGTCTCCCCCGCCACGATGTACGCCCACTTCGGCAGCAAGGACGCGCTCGTCGCGCAGGCGCTGCGCCGGCGCCTCGCGGACTGGCAGCGGGTGTGGGACGCGCACGTCCTCGCGGCGGGCGACGACACGTCGCGGCTGCTGGCACTCTTCGACGCCCTCGCGGCCTACCGCGAGGACCGCACGACCCGCTGGTGCGCCTTCCTCGCGACCGCCGCCGAGCACACCGCGACAGAGGGCGAGATCGCCGACGCCGTCGCGGCCGACACCGCCCTGCTCGCCGAGCGCCTCCTCCACCTTGCCCGCCCCGTCGCCGGCGCGACGGCACAGGAGCTGGCCGACGAGGTCCTCCTCGTCTACAACGGGACCCTCGCGAGCTTCCTCCGCGGCGCCCCGACCTCCGCCGTCGCCGTCGGCCGCCGGCTGGCCGAGTCGGCGGTGCACGCGCACCGCGGGAGCACGGCCGAAAGGTCTTGACACGCAAGTCGCGACTTGCCTATAAAGGAGTGGTGGACGACGACGCCGTCCTGTTCAGGGCACTCAGTGACGCCACCCGGCGCACGATCCTCGACGAGCTGACCGAGCGCGACGGGCAGACCCTCTTCGAGATCTGCGGCCGGCTGGCCATGAAGCACGGCTCGACCTCCTCGCGGCAGGCCATCTCCCAGCACCTCGCGGCGCTGGAGGACGCGGGCCTGCTCCGCACCCGGCGGGAGGGCCGGTACAAGTTCCACCACATCGACACCCGGCCGCTGCGCTCGATCACCGAGCGCTGGCCCACCCGAGAGGAACCCGTCCCATGATCCGTGTGATTGTCACGAGCGTGCTGGTCGACGACCAGGCCAAGGCCCTGAAGTTCTACACCGAGAAGCTCGGCTTCACGAAGAAGACCGACGTCCCCGCCGGCGAGGCCCGCTGGCTGACGGTCGTCTCCCCCGCCGACCCCGACGGCGTGGAGGTCCTGCTCGAGCCGGACGGCCACCCGGCGTCGAAGGTCTTCAAGGAGGCGCTCGTCGCCGACGGCATCCCCTGGACCCAGTTCGCCGTCGACGACGTCCACGCCGAGGTCGAGCGCCTCAAGGCCCTCGGGGTGCAGTTCACCCAGGAGGCGACCGACTACGGGCCGGTCGTCGTCGCCGTCCTCGACGACACGTGCGGCAACCTCATCCAGCTCGCCATGATGAAGCCCACCGAGGGCTAGCTCACGCGGTCCGCCGTCGGGACCTCCTCGCGCGAGACCCACACGTCGCCTGGCAGGTCGCCGGGCAGCAGCGGGTTGTCTCGCCCGAGGAAGACCCGCGTCCTGCCGCTGCGGAACTGCTCGAAGTCCCGCAGCGCGCCGAGCGCCCACTTCCCGAGGAGGAGGATCGCGACGAGGTTGACGATCGCCATGAGCCCCATGGCGATGTCCGCCACCGTCCACACGAGGGCGAGCTCGGCGAGCGCCCCGACGAGGACGGCGAGGGTGACGAGCGTGCGCAGCGCGAACGGAGCCCAGCGCCGGCGGGTGAGGAAGTCGACGTTGCACTCCGCGTAGGAGAAGTTGCCGAGGATCGAGGAGAAGGCGAAGACGAAGATGAGGACCGTCATGGGCAGCGTCACCCAGTCCCCGAGCGAGGCCGCCGCGGCCTCCTGGGTGAGGGCCGCGCCCTGCTCCTCGCCCGTCTCGCCGGGCGTGTAGACCGAGGGGCCGGCGAGCAGGACGATGAAGGCCGTCGCCGAGCAGACGAGGATCGTGTCGACGAAGACACCGAGGGACTGGATGAGGCCCTGCTGCGCCGGGTGGCGCACCGTGGCCGTGGCCGCGGCGTTGGGCGCCGAGCCCATGCCTGCCTCGTTGGAGAACAAGCCGCGGCGGGCGCCGTTGAGGACGGCGGCGAGCAGCCCGCCACCCGTGCCGGCGAGCGCCTCGTCCAGCCCGAAGGCCCCGCGGATGATCATCCCGATCACGTCGGGCAGCGCCCCGAGGTTGAGGATGATGACGGCGAGCGCCATGACGATGTAGACGACGGCCATGAGCGGCGCCATGAGCTCAGCCACCCGCGCCACGGCCCGGATCCCGCCGAAGACGACGGGCGCGGTGAGGAGGACGAGGAGGACGGCGGAGACCCACGCGGGGACGCCGTGCCCGGACTCGAGCGTGGCCGCGATCGTGTTGGCCTGGACCATCTCGAAGGCGAACCCGAAGACGAAGATGAGCAGGACGGCAAAGACGGCGCCCCACGTCCGCGAGCCGAGGCCGCGCTCGATGTAGAAGGCGGGCCCGCCGCGGAAGGTGCCGTCGCGCCAGCGCACCTTGTACATCTGGGCGAGCGTCGCCTCGATGAAGGCGGTGGCCATGCCGACGAGCGCGACCATCCACATCCAGAAGATCGCACCGGGCCCGCCGAGGGCGAGCGCGATGGCCACACCGGCGATGTTGCCGGTGCCCACCCGCGAGCTGAGCCCGATGGCGAAGGCCTGGAAGGAGCTGATGCCACCGTGGCTCTCGCCGCGCGACCGCGCGATGACGGCGATCGATCGCGGGAAGAGCCGCGCCTGGACCGCCCGGGTGCGGACGGTGAAGTAGATGCCGGCCCCGATGAGCAGGGCGACGAGCACGTAGGTGTACAGGCCGTTGCTGACGTCTCCCAGCACGCTGTTGAGCGAGTCGACGTTCCACTCCCCACGGCGATGGTCACCCGGGCGGGCGACGCGACGCGGGCACGTTACTCCCCGTCACGGACGACGGCGCGCGGGGCGCCGCCGCTCACGGGCCGGTGTGGAGCTCGGCCGGCCGCTCGAGGACGACGGCGCGCACCACCTCCCTCAGCGGCTCGGGTAGCGCGTCCAGCGGCAGCGAGTCGCCCCGCTCGCTTGTCCACCCGCCGTCGTCCGCGCGTACCGGCTCGGTGGCGAAGACCCGCGCGAAGACGGCCGGCGGCGCGGCGATCGAGAGGGTGGGTCCCGAGGCCGGGCCGACCGTGAACCCGGCCTGCCCGAGCGCGGCAGCCACCTCCCGGACGGTGCCAGCAGCGGGCACCCACTCGCTGCTCGTCGCGGCGCTGAAGGAGGCCGGCTCCTCACCCGACGGCGACCGGAGCATGACGAGCGCCACAGCCGTCTCACCCCCCGCGGAGCCGTCCCCCAGCGCGGCGAGCGCCGCGGCCGCGTCCACGAGCCCCGGCCCGGTGGCGAGGTCCGGCCCCGGCCCGGCGGGCTCGCCGAACTCGGGGTGGTTGGTCCCGGCGGTGACGTCACGCGCCGTCGCGGCGAGCACCTCCCGCACCCGGTCCGGCGCGGTGCCGGGGGCCGCCTGGGCGAGCAGTGCGCACACCCCGGCGAGCTGCGGGGCGGCCGCGGAGGTGCCGCTGAAGGCCGCCCACCCGTCGTCGGGACCAGTCTCGTCGCCCTCGGGGTGGGCGCCGCCGGCGAGGCCGCGGTCGATGGCGCAGCCCGGCGGCACGGGGAGCATGAGGTACATCGCCGCGGGGAGCAGGCCGACCAATCCGCTGACGTCCGGCACCCGCCGGCCCGGGTAGACACGGGAGACGAAGCCGCTGGAGTAGTCGGAGGCGCGCAGCTCGCCGCCGGGGCCCTGGTAGACCCCGCCTGCGGAGATGACGTCAGGGTGCTGCCCTGGGAAGCCCCACGAGCCGTTGCCCGCGGAGAAGACGACGACGACGCCGCCGGCCACCGCCGCCGCGACCGCCGCCGCCAGCGCCTGGTTTGCGGCGCTGAGGGGCGGGCCGGGCTGGTCGGAGCCCCAGCTGTTCGTCAGGACGTCCGGCCGCAGGGCCACCGCGGCCGTGAACGCGGCCGTGACGTTGACGAGCGCGCCGGAGGCCGTGGCCGCCTTGACCGGCAGCAGCGTGACGTCGGGGGAAGCGGCGAAGACGTTCGCCGCCTCGCCGGTGCCGTGCCCGTTCTCGTCGACCTCCGGGTCGGCCGTGCCGGGGCCCAGGACCGTGGGCTCCACCCGGTAGCCGCGGGAGGTGAAGAAGGGGTGGGACTGGAAGCCGGTGTCCACCATCGCCACGCGCACGCCCGCACCGGTCACGCCGTCGCGGTGCGGCCCGTCGGCCCGCAGCGCGGTGGCGAGCTGGTCCGGCAGCGTGAGGTGCCAGTAGTCCGCCGCGGGAGGGTCGGCCGACGGCACCGGCCCGGGCAGCACGGACGCCGGGTAGTACGGCTCCTCGATCGCCACGGCCGCGACGACGTCGGCGAGCGCGGAGCCCGCCGTCTCCAGCAGGCCGGCGACCGCGCCGCCCTCGGAGTCGATGAAGGTGCCCGTGTCCCGCACGGACCCGGGCTTGATGACCTCCCGCTCCTCCGTGTAGAGCCGCCGCCCGAAGACCTCCTCGAAGAGCTCCGGCGGCCCGGCGACGTTGACGAGGAGCCGGGAGGTGTGGAGCACCTCGAAGCCCGCCTCCGTCAGCGCGGCGACGGTGCGGGCGACGTCCGCCTCGGTGGCGTAGAACCGCTCCACCGTCTGGGCCGTCACCACCTGCCCCGGCTCGAAGAGCGTGGCCGCGGCCCCGCCCGGCTGGCAGAGCGCGTAGACGCGCTCCGGGAAGTCGCGACCGGTCGTCGTCGCCATGGCTGCCCCCTCAGGTCGGTGCCTGTGACGAGCGTAGGAGTGCCCACTGACACCGGCGCGGGCGGGCTCCCGGTCGCCCCGCCTTCCCCTTCTCCACCGGCCCGGCTATGATCTACGTCACATCGCCCAGCGGTGGCCGAGGCCGTCCACCGCGCGGGGAAGGGGGGACGGTCCGATGTCGTTCGCAACGCTCCGCGGGGCGGAGATCCTCGACGCCGTCGTCATCGGCTCCGGCTTCGGCGGCGCCGTCAGTGCCTGCCGGCTCGCGCAGGCCGGACGCAGCGTGGCGGTCCTCGAGCGCGGCAAGCGCTACCCGCCCGGGTCCTTCGCCCGGAGCCCGCGCGAGCTGGCGACCAACTTCTGGGACCCGAGCGAGGGCCTGCACGGGCTCTTCGACCTCTGGTCCTTCCGCGGCCTGGAGGCGGTCGTCGCGAGCGGCCTTGGCGGCGGTTCGCTCATCTACGCCAACGTGCTCCTGCGCAAACCGCCCGCGTGGTTCGCCCAGGATGCCACCGGGGCCGGGCGGTCCGAGCACTGGCCGGTCACCTACGACGACCTCGTCCCCCACTACGAGAAGGCCGAGCAGATGCTCGGCGCCACGCCCTACCCCTTCGACCGGGCGCCCTACGACCGGACCGCCAAGACGCTCGCGATGCAGTCCGCTGCCCGGCGCGCGGGCCTGTCCTGGTCCCTGCCCAACCTCGCCGTCTCCTTCGGCGACCCGGAGCCGGTGCCGGGCATCCCGGTCGGTGACCCGCAGGACAACCTGCACCACGCCCAGCGCTACGCCTGCCGCCTGTGCGGCGAGTGCGACACCGGCTGCAACTTCGGCAGCAAGAACACCACCGACTACACCTACCTCTCCGCGGCACAGCGGGCCGGCGCCCGCATCGAGGACCGGTGCGAGGTCCGCCGCATCGCCTGGGAGGACGACCACTACGTGGTGGACGTCGTCCGGCACCGGCCCGAGCAGGAGGGCGTGCCGTGGGACACCGCCGCGCTGCCGGTCGAGAAGTGGCGCAGCAAGGTGGTGGTCGTGTCCGCCGGCTCACTGGGCAGCACCTACCTCCTGCTCAGGAGCCGCACCGGCCTGCCCCGCCTGAGCCCGCGCCTGGGGAGCCGTTTCTGCGGGAACGGGGACCTGCTCGGGTTCGTCACCGGCAACAGGTCCCGACTCGTCGACCCCTCACGTGGACCCGTCATCACGAGCACCGTGCGGGTGGGTGACTCCCTCGACGGCGAGGAGGGCCGGGGGCACTTCGTCCAGGACGGCGGGTACCCCGAGTTCGTCGGCTGGATGCTGGAGACCGCCCACGCCTGGGGGCCGGCGCGCCGGGGGGCGTGGCTCCTGCTCAACCGGGCGCTGGACGCGGTGACGGCCTCACCACGCAGCCAGCTGTCCGCGCGCATGGCCGCCCTGCTGGGCAGCACGAAGGCCTCGGCGGCCACCCTGCCGCTGCTGGGCATGGGTCGCGACGTCCCGGACGGGCGGATGCGCCTGCGCGACGGCTGGCTCGACGTCGACTGGACAACGGCGACCTCGGCACGCTACTTCGCCCGCCTCGTCGCGACGATGTCCGCGATTGCCACCGCCCTGGACGCCCGCCTCAAGCTCAACCCGACCTGGCGCCTGGGGCGGGTGGTCACCGTGCACCCGCTGGGCGGCTGCCCGATGGGGCGCGACGCCCGCGAGGGAGTCGTGGACGACCACGGCGAGGTCTTCGGCCATCCCGGGCTCTTCGTCGCGGACGGGTCGGTGATGCCCGGCCCGGTCGGCGCCAACCCGGCCCTCACCATCGCCGCGCTGGCCGAACGGTTCAGCGCCCGGATGATCGAACGGAGCGCATGATGAACCAGCCCGCCCCTTCGCCCCGGCGCTCCCTCGTGCTCGCCGGGGGCGGCACCAAGGTCGCCTTCCAAGCCGGTGTGCTGCAGGTCTGGCTCGACGAGGCCGGTCTGGAGTTCGACCACGCCGACGGCGCGAGCGGCGGGGTCTTCAACCTCGCCATGTGGGCGCAGGGCATGACGGGACGCCAGATCGCGGACGGCTGGCGGCGCTACGCCCCCATGGGCGCCGTGGAGCCGAACGTGCGCGGGCTGCTCCGCGGGCCGTTCGCCCCCTCGGTGCTCAAGTTCGAGCGCTTCCGGCGCAACGTCCTGGGTGGCTGGGGACTGGACTGGAACGCCATCCGGGCAACGCCGCGGGAGGCCACGTTCAACCTCTACGACTTCACCACCCACGAGCTCGTCGTTGCCGAGGCCGCCGAGATGGACGAGGACCGGTTGGTGTCGGCGGTGTCCCTGCCCATGTGGTTCCCGCCCGTCACGATCGACGGCCACACCTACATCGACGCCGTCTTCGCCACCGACGCGAACCTCGTCGAGGCGGCGCGCCGCGGCGCGGACGAGCTGTGGGTGATCTGGACGGTGAGCCGCCGCGGCACGTGGCGGGCGGGCCTCGTCTCGCAGTACTTCCAGGTCATCGAGGCCGCGGCGAACAGCCGGTTGAGCTCGGACCTCGACCGGATCGAGCGCAGCAACGCCGCCTGGGCGGCCACGGGCGGGGGCGAGTTCGGGCGTCACATCGAGGTCAAGCTGCTGCAGGCCGAGGTTCCCGTCCACTACCTCTTCAACTTCCGCCGGGACCGGATGCGCATGGCCGTCGAGCTGGGCGTCGCCGCCGGCCGCCGCTGGTGTGCCGAACGGGGCATCCCCACCCGCCCGGCGGGTGACGCGCTGAACCGCCCGTCCAGCACGGGCGTCCGATTCACCGAGGTGATGACGGGCTTCGCCGCCTGGGGCGTCGAGGACCCCCGCGACGGCGCGGTGGTCGGCGCCCGGGAGAAGGAGCGGCTCCGCTTCAAGCTGACGATCGTCGTCCGGGACCTCGACCGCTTCGTCGCCTCCCCCGAGCACGAGGCGACGGCGCACGGCTGGGTGGAGTACGCGCCCCTGGGGGGACGCTTCCCCGTCGAGCGCGGCACCTTCAACCTCTTCGTCGACCAGTCCGACCCGGCGCGCAAACGGATGCTCTACCGGCTGCACTTCACCGACTCGGGCGGGTTCCCGCTCACCCTGCTCGGGCACAAGGTGGTGCAGGACGACCCCGGGCCCGACATGTGGGCCGACACGACGACGCTGTACACCCGGCTGCTGCGCGGTCACGTCGGCTGGGACGACGCCGAGGACGCCGAGACCGTGGCCGCCGGGATCCTCCGCATCACTCCCCCGGCGCTCGCGCGTCAGCTGACCACCTTCCGCGCACGGGGCGACTCGGCCGTCCAGCGCTGGGCCGCCCTCGCCCGCTTCGGGCGGCTCTTCCTCGGCCAGGTCTGGGACGTGTACGTCAGCCCGGCGGACGCCCCCAGAGGGTTGTGAACGACGACGCGAGAAAGGTCCCGTCATGCCGGCCCCACTCTCCTCCCGCACCTCCGCCGCCGCTGCGGGGTGGGGCTGCGGCGAGCGCGCCGAGATCAGCGACCTGTACCGGGAGGGGTACGTGCCGGGCCGCTTCTCGTGGTTCTCCCCGCGGCCCCTGTGGCTGTCCCGCAACGACCGCCTCTCCCGCGTGCTCACCGATGTCGTCGCGGCGGAACGCCATCGCTGGGTCCAGGCGCAGCGGCGACGCGACGGCGTCGAGGAGAACCTCACGGTGGGGAGCTTCGCCGACCGCGAGGAGGTGTCGTTCCTCGTCCTGGGCGACACCGGCGAGGGGGACAACTCGCAGTACCACGTCGTCCGGCCGCTCCTCGCCACCTCCGAGGGCACCTCCTTCACCTACATCGTCAGCGACGTCATCTACCCGGCCGGCGACGTCAGCGACTACGAGGACAAGTTCCTCCACCCCTACCAGGGCCTGCCCGGCCCGATCTACGCGGTCCCCGGCAACCACGACTGGTACGACGGCCTGCACGGGTTCATGACGCTGCTCTGCGGCGCCGACCCCGACATGCGGCCACCGGCACGTCAGGAGCCGAACCTGTGGAAGCGGCTGCTGCACCGCTTCCTCTGGCGCCAGGCGTCCGAGACCGCCCAGGACGAGCTGGAGCGTCTGCGCACCCTGCGGCCACACGTCTCGAACCAGCCGGGCCCCTACTTCGCGATCGAGCTCCACGACCTGCTCCTCGTGGGGATCGACACGGGGATCGACGGCGCCCTGGACGCCGAGCAGGCCGCCTGGCTGCGGACGGTCTCCGCACTCGACAAGGACAAGATCCTGCTCACCGGCAAGCCGCTCATCGCCAACGCCCGCCGCAAGGAGGTGCCGATGGACGGGCCGGACAGGACCGTCAACGCGCTCGTCGAGAACGCTGAGAACCGGTACATCGCCGTCATCGGCGGTGACATCCACAATTACCAGCGCTACGAGGTCTCCGACGACGGCCGGACCGTGCAGTACATCGTGAGCGGCGCCGGGGGCGCCTACACCAAGGCCACCCACACCATCCCGCTCGTCACCCCGGAGAACAGCGGCTGCACGGAGTCGCACTTCAGGTGCTACCCGCGGCGCGGTGACTCCCTGGCCACCTACTCCGTCCTCTTCGACCGGAGGTTCGGCCGCGGCAAGGGGGTGTTCGTCGTGCCTCGCGAGCAGGCTCCGGCTCTCATGTCCGAGCATCTCGGCGGGACTGTCCAGCCGACCCGGGAGGAGGACCAGGCCGCCAGGGTCAGCCTCCGGGCCCGTCTCGCCGCCCGGTTCGTCCTGCCGCAGCCGCGCGGGCTCTTCTACCGCCTCTTCTCCGAGTACCTCGACTGGGACCTGCCCGACCCTCCGCTGTTCAAGAGCTTCCTGCGCATCGACTCCCGGCCCGGTGAGCTGCGCATCCGGTGCTTCGGCGTCACCGGGTGCGCCGAGCACGAGCTCGAGCCGACCCTCGAGGACCACGTCGTCGGCACCCGGGTGGGCGAGGGGCAGTGGTCGTGGCGCGACCTCATGGCGGAGACGCCGGCCGCCGACTGAGTCAGACCTCTCTGCGAGACTGACGGCGTGACCACCCACGAGCTCAACGCCCTGCTGGACCGCCTCGAGGACGAGGCGGCCGCCGACGGCGCGCTCGACGCCGACGCGCTCTACGAGGGCTTCACCACCTGGGCCGAGGGCACCGGCCGCGTGCTCTACCCGCACCAGGAGGAGGCGCTGCTCGAGATCACCACCGGCTCGCACGTCATCGTCTCCACGCCCACCGGCTCGGGGAAGACGATGATCGCGCTCGCCGCGCACACCGTCGCCCTGGCCCGCGGCGAGCGCACCTACTACACCGCCCCGCTCAAGGCGCTCGTCTCCGAGAAGTTCTTCGACCTCGTCGCGCTCTTCGGCTCCCACAACGTCGGCATGGTCACCGGGGACTCCGCGATCAACCCCGAGGCGCCGATCATCTGCTGCACCGCGGAGATCCTCGCCAACCAGGCGCTGCGCGAGGGCGCCGGGCTGGACGTCGGCGTCGTCGTCATGGACGAGTTCCACTTCTACGCCGACCCGCAGCGCGGCTGGGCCTGGCAGGTGCCCCTGCTCGAGCTGACGAACACCCAGTTCGTCCTCATGTCCGGCACGCTCGGGGACGTCTCCTTCTTCGAGCGTGACCTCAGCCGGCGCACGGGCCGGGAGGTCGCCGTCGTCTCGGGCGCCGAACGGCCCGTCCCGCTCACCTTCGACTACTCCCTCGAGCCGATCCAGGACCTCCTCCAGCGGCTCGTCGAGCAGAGCCGCTCCCCCGTCTACGTCGTCCACTTCGCGCAGAAGGACGCCGTCGAGCGCGCGCAGTCGCTGACGTCCGTCACCGTCGCCACCCGCGAGCGCCGCGACCAGATCGCGACGGCGATCGGCGACTTCCGTTTCGCCAAGGGCTTCGGCCAGACCCTGTCCCGTCTCCTGCGCCTGGGCATCGGCGTCCACCACGCCGGCATGCTGCCGCGCTACCGGCGGCTCGTCGAGCGCCTCACCCAGGCCGGCCTGCTCGCCGTCGTGTGCGGCACCGACACCCTGGGGGTGGGGATCAACGTGCCGATCCGCACCGTCGTCCTCACCTCGCTGACGAAGTTCGACGGCGAGCGCTCCCGTCACCTCACGGCCCGGGAGTTCCACCAGATCGCCGGCCGCGCCGGGCGGGCCGGCTACGACACCACCGGCGAGGTCGTCGTCCAGGCCCCCGAGCACGTCATCGAGAACGCCAAGGCGCTGGCCAAGGCCGGCGACGACGAGAAGAAGCGCCGCAAGATCGTCCGCAAGAAGGCGCCGTCCGGCGTCGTCAACTGGACCGACAAGACCTTCGAGCGCCTCCGCGACGCCGAGCCGGAGCCGCTGACCAGCCAGTTCTCCGTGACGCACACGATGGTGCTCTCGGTGCTCGCCCGCCCGGGCGACCCCGTCACGGCGATGTACCGGCTGCTCACCGACAACCACGAGCCGCCCACCACCTGGAACTCCCACCTGCGCCGCGCCGCGGAGATCTACCGGTCGCTGCGCACCGCGGGCGTCGTCGAGCACCGCGACGCCGCCTGGCGCCGCGCCCACCCCGGAGAGCCCTACGTCCACCTCACCGTGGACCTGCCGCGCGAGTTCGCCCTCAACGCCCCGCTGTCCCCCTTTGCGCTGGCCGCCATCGACCTCCTCGACGAGGACTCCCCCGACTTCGCCCTCGACGTCGTCTCCGTCATCGAGGCCACCCTCGAGGACCCGCGCCCGCTCCTGTACGGACAGCAGCGCCACGCGCGCGGCGAGGCGATCGGCGCGATGAAGGCCGAGGGCATGGAGTACGAGGAGCGGATGGAGGCGCTGGAGCAGGTCACCTGGCCGCGCCCCCTCGCCGAGATGCTCGAGCCGGCGCTCGCCACCTACCGCCAGACCAACCCGTGGGTCGGCGACCAGGAGCTCAAGCCGAAGTCCGTCGTGCGCGAGATGGTCGAGAGCGCGATGACCTTCTCCGAGCTCGTCTCCCGCTACGACGTCGGGCGCAGCGAGGGCGTGGTCCTGCGCTACCTCACCGACGCCTACCGGGCGCTGCGCCAGGTCGTGCCCGACCGCGCCCGCACCGAGGAGGTCGAGGAGATCATCGGCTGGCTCGGGGACCACATCCGCTCGGTCGACTCCAGCCTCCTCGACGAGTGGGAGTCCCTCATGGGCGCCGGCGAGCCCGTCGCGCCGGCCGACTCCGCCGACGGCGTGGAGCGCCGCTTCGGGGAGGGCGAGGACGGCGAGCCGGTCGCCTTCACCCGCAACCGCCACGGCTTCCGGGTCACGATCCGCAAGGCACTGTTCACGCGCGTCGAGCTCCTCGCCCGCGAGCACTACGAGCCGCTCGGCGCCATGCACGGCGCCGACGGCTGGGACGCCGAGCGCTGGGCGCAGGCGATGGACCCGTACTGGCAGGACTACGACTGGCTCGGCACCGACAACGCCGCCCGCGCCGCCTCGCTCGTCACCATCGACGAGCGCCCCTCCCGCGAGGACCTCCTCCGCGCCGGCCTGCCCGAGGACGACGACGCCGCCCTCGCGCTGGCGGGCGACGGTCGCCTGTGGCTCGTGCGCCAGACCCTGGACGACCCCGAGGGCGAGCACGACTGGGGCATCTGGGCCGTCGTCGACCTCGACGCGAGCGACGCGGCGCAGGGCGCGGTCGTCCGGGTGCTCGGGGTGGGGCCGCGGTGAGCCGCCGGGCCGCGCCGTCCGGCACGCCCGCCCTGCGGGTCCTCCAGGAGGCCGGGGTGGTCCACACCGTGCGCGAGTACGTCCACGACCCGCGCAGCGAGCTGTCCTTCGGGATGGAGGCGGCCCAGGCGCTCGACGTCGACCCCGCGCGCGTCCTCAAGACGCTGCTGGCCGAGGTGGACGGCGCGCTCGTCGTCGCCGTCGTCCCGGTCACCGGCGAGCTCGACCTCAAGGCCCTCGCCGCCGCCGTCGGTGGCAAGCGCGCCACCATGGCGGACCCGGCGGCCGCCGAGCGCGCCACCGGGTACGTCGTCGGGGGCATCTCCCCGCTGGGGCAGCGCCGCCGGCTCCCCACCGTCGTCGACGAGTCGGCCCTGGCGCACGGGACGGTGCTCGTCAGCGCCGGCCGCCGCGGTGCCGACGTCGAGCTCGCCCCGGCGGACCTCGTCGCCCTCACCGGCGCCACGACCGCGCGGGTGGGACGGCCGTGAGCCGCGCCCGGCACACCGTGCCCGAGCCCGACGTCCCCCCGCACCTCGAAGCGGGCGACGTCACCACGCTCGACGACGCGACCACCGCCGGCGTCGACCTCACCGGCGCCGTCCTGCCCGGCCTGCACGAGGCGCAGGTGGAGAACAGCGACCTGTCCCGCATGCGGGCGGGCGGTGGCCAGTGGGAGCGGGTGACGCTCGCCGACTGCCGGCTCGACGGCGCGGACCTCGCCAACCTCGTGTGGCGCGACGGCTCGCTGCTGCGCTGCTCGCTGCGCGAGGCCCGGATGACCGGTGCCCTGCTGGCCGGGGTGCGGCTGCGCTCGGTGCTCCTCGAGGGGGTGCAGGGCACGCTGACGAGCTGGCACGGCGCCCAGCTGCGCGGGGTCGTCCTGCGCGGCTGCGACCTGCGCGAGGCGACCTTCACCGACACGGTCATGGACGTCGTCCTCCTCGAGGACTGCACTCTCAGCGGCGCCCAGCTGTCCGGCCTGCGCTGCCGCGACGTCCAGCTGCGCGGCTGCCGGCTCGACGGCGTCGGCGGGGTGAGCGGGCTGCGCGGCGCCCGCGTCGCCGAGGAGGACGCGATCGCCCTCCTGCCCGCGCTGGCTCGCGAGCTGGGCATCACCCTCGGCGGCTGAGCCGACCGAGCGCCCGGGTCATCGCGCCGGCGACATCCCGGGGGTCGGCACCTCGCCATCGCCGTCGCCGTCGCCGTCGCCGTCGCCGAGCGAACGCTCGAGGGCGTCGAGGACGACCCCGAGGCCGTAGGTGAACTCGTTGCCGAAGTCGTAGCCCGGGGCCATTACCCGCCCGTGGGCGTACTCGTGCAGGCGCGGGTACTCCTCGGCCGGGAGCTGTGCCGCGATGTCCGCCACAACCTCGGGAGCGGCGTCCCGGTCGAAGGGCAGCGCCGCCTCCTGGATCGCAAACCCGTAGACGAAGGCGTCCAGGAGGGCGTAGGCGTGCCCGGTCATCGCCAGGGAGAAGCCCGCACTACGGAGGGTGTCGAGCATGGCCTCGTGGTGCCGCAGGGTGGCGGGGCCGGGGGCGGACCGCGACTCCATGAGCGAGATCGCCCAGGGGTGGCGCCGCAGGACCCCGCGTGCGGACTCCGCCCGGCGGGTGACCTCCTCCCGCCAGTGACCGCCAGCCGCAGGGAGCTCGATCTCCCCGAAGACGCGGTCGACGATGCCGTCGAGGATCTCGTCCTTGTTCGCCACGTAGTGGTAGAGCGCCATGGGCTTGACCCCGAGCTCCGTGGCCAGCGAGCGCATGGTGAGCGACCCCAGGCCTCCCGCGTCCGCCACCGCGATGGCACGGTCCAGCACACGTTCCCTGCTCAGCGGAGCACGATCCACCTCGCTCGTTCGCCCGACCTCCGCCACTCCCCGCCCCTTCCGCTCCCGTACTTAGTACGCTAATCTTACCGTACTAAGTACGACACCGCTTCCCCTGCTCGGAAGGAACGCTCATGGCCACTGAGGGCCAGCACGTGTCGGTCACGGCTCCGGACACCGGCACGATGCGCGCGATCGCGCACGACCGCTACGGCGACGCGGAGGTGCTCCACCTGGCGCACGTCCCACGCCCGGAGGTGGCCGACCGTGAGGTGCTCGTCCGGGTGCGGGCCGCGGGCCTGGACCGCGGCGTGTGGCACGTCATGCGAGGACTGCCGTACGCCGGCCGCCTCGCGTTCGGACTACGGCGCCCGCGGAACGCGGTCCTCGGCTTCGACGTCACCGGTACCGTCGTCGCCGTCGGCCCCGCGGTGACACGCTTCGCCGTGGGTGACGACGTGTACGGCTTCGGCAAGGGCACCTTCGCCGAGTACGCCGTCGTGCCGGAACGCAGCCTCGCGCCCAAGCCCTCGACCCTGTCCTTCGCGCAGGCCGCCGTCGTCCCCGTCTCAGCCGTCACCGCCCTCAAGGGCCTGCGCGATGCCGGGAAGCTGCGCGCGGGTCAGCACGTGCTCGTCACCGGGGCGTCCGGCGGCGTGGGCAGCTACGCCGTCCAGCTCGCCAAGGCCCTCGGGGCCGAGGTCACCGCCGTCGCGAGCACCGCCAAGCTCGACCTCGTGCGCTCGTTGGGCGCCGACCACGTCGTGGACTACACGCGCGAGGACTTCGCCGACGCCCCGCAGCGCTACGACCTCATTCTCGACATCGCCGGCAACCCGTCGATCGCGCGCCTGCGCCGCGCGCTGACCCCCACCGGGACGGCCGTGATCACCGGTGGTGAGGACGGCGGCCGGCTCACCGGCATGGGTCGGCAGCTGCGCGCGGTCGCCCTCTCCCCCTTCCTCCGCCAGCGGCTCACGACGTTCGTCGGCACCGTGCGCTCCGCAGAGCTCGAGCAGCTCACCGAGTACATCGAGGCCGGCACGCTGACGCCGGCCCTGGACCGCACCTACCCGCTCGAGCACGCGCCCGACGCCATGCGCCGCCTGGAGGCGGGCGACGTCCGAGGAAAGGTCGCCGTCACCATCTGAGCGCCGCGACGCCGGACCCCCGCACCACACCGTTTCACCGAGCACAGCTTCGGGAGACCGGAGCGGAACAGGCGGTCGTCATGACCACCGCAGCCCCACTCACGCCCCGCCCCTTCCCCGTCCACGTCGACGGCGTCCGAGCACCGGCACTCTCCCGCTGGCTCTGGCTGGTGAAGTGGGTGCTGGCCATCCCGCACTTCCTCGTGCTGGCCGCCTTGTGGGTCGCGTTCGTCGCGGTCAGCATCGTCGCGCTCGTGGCCATCGTCATCACCGGCCGGTACCCCCGCGCGCTCTTCGACTTCAACGTCGGCGTGCTCCGCTGGAACTGGCGGGTGAGCTACTACGCCTACGGCGCCCTGGCCACGGACCGCTACCCACCCTTCACCCTCGACGAGGTGGTCGACTACCCGGCCCGCCTGCACGTCGACTACCCCGAGCACCTCTCCCGCGGCCTCGCCCTGGTGAAGTGGTGGCTGCTGGCCATCCCGCACTACATCGTCGTCGGGATCCTCGTCGGCGGAGCGGCCACGGCGACCCACCAGGTGACGAACGACGACGCGCGCTGGGACGGTGGCCTCATCGGCCTCCTCGTCCTCGTCGTCGGCGTCGTCCTGCTCTTCACCGGCACGTACCCGCGCGGACTCTTCGACCTCCTTCTCGGGCTCAACCGGTGGGTCATCCGGGTGGCCGCCTACGCCGGCCTCATGACCGACGTCTACCCGCCCTTCCGACTCGACATGGGCGAGCACGAGAGCCTCACGCTGTCCGCCGAACCACCTCCGGGCGCCCCGCCCCCACCCGCACAACCGTCGTCCTAGCCCGCTCCAGGTCGATGTTCCACCCTCCACCGAGAGAGATCGACATGAGCACCACCGTCCGAACCACCCCCGCAGCACGCGGGGTCCCGATGGACCCGTCACGCAAGACCGCCCTCGTTGCAGGAGTCTGCTACCTCCTCACCTTCGTCTCGATCCCGTCCCTCATCCTCTACGGCCCGGTGCGGGAGGCCGGCTACCTCACCGGCGGCGGCAGCGACACCGGCATCCTCGTCGCCGCGTTCCTCGAGGTGATCGTCGCGCTGGCAGGCATCGGCACGGCCATCGTCCTGTTCCCCGTCGTCAAGCGGCAGAACGAGACCTTGGCGCTGGGCTTCGTGGCCGCCCGCACGCTCGAGGCCGCGATGATCCTCGTCGGTGTCGCGAGCATCCTCTCGCTCGTGACACTTCACCGGAGCGGCACTGCGGCCGGGGGCGACGCCGCGGCGCTGCTCGCCACGGGCGCGTCACACGTGGCGACCTACGACTGGGCGTTCACCCTCGGCCAGAGTCTCGTGCCGGGGCTCAACGCCATCCTGCTAGGAACCCTGCTGTACCGGTCCGGCCTCGTCCCCCGGGTGCTGCCCGTCATGGGGCTGGTCGGAGCTCCGCTGCACCTCACCGCCGTCACTCTGACGGTGTTCGGCGTCATCGACCGGTCCGGTCTGGTCGCGCTGCTCGCGATCCTGCTCATCTTCGCGTGGGAGCTCTCGCTCGGCGTCTATCTGGTCGTCAAGGGTTTCCGGCCCTCACCCCTGCTCGGCGAGCCAGCAGCCCGCACACCGGCCAGCACAGACCCGGAAGGGGCACGGCCATGATCGAGGCACTCGGGCTCACCAAGCGCTACGGCGAGAAGACCGCCGTCGACGACGTCAACTTCACGATCGCCCCGGGATCCGTGACCGGGTTCCTCGGTCCCAACGGGGCCGGGAAGTCCACCACGATGCGGATGGTCGTGGGGCTGGACCGGCCGACGGCCGGGACGGTGACGGTCAACGGCAAGCCGTACGCCAGCCACCGCTCACCGCTGCGCGAGGTCGGCGTGCTGCTGGACGCCAAGGCCTTCCACTCGGGGCGCACCGCCCGCTCGCACCTGCGCACCATGGCCGCCACCCACCACCTCCCCAGGAGGCGGGTGGACGAGGTCATCGAGATGACCGGGCTCGCCGGAGTGGCGGGCAAGCGCGTCGGCGGGTTCTCCCTGGGCATGGGGCAGCGCCTGGGGATCGCCGCCGCGATGCTGGGCGACCCGCGCACCCTCATCCTCGACGAACCGGTCAACGGGCTCGACCCGGAGGGCGTGCAGTGGGTGCGCCACCTCGTCAGAGAGCTCGCGGCCGAGGGACGGACGGTCTTCCTGTCCTCACACCTCATGAGCGAGATGGCCCTGACCGCCGACCAGCTCCTCGTCATCGGCCGCGGCAGGATCATCGCCGCCGGGCCGGTCATGGAGGTCATCGAGTCGGTGACCGGCTCGACCGTCCGCGTGCGCTCCCCGCGTCTGTCAGAGCTCGCAGACCTCCTCCGCGCCGACGGCGTCGTCCTCACCGCCACGGAGGCGGGGCGGCTGGAGGTGCAGGGGCTGTCAGCCGAGCAGGTCGGGGAGACGGCCGGCGCGCACGGCATCGTCCTGCACGAGCTCAGCCCACGGTCCGCGAGCCTGGAGGACGCCTACATGAGGCTCACCCAGGACGCGGTGGAGTACCACTCCGACACCACCCCGCACACCAGCCAGAGAGCCGGCACCCCATGAGTACCGTCCTGCGCACCGAGCCGGGCACCCCCGAGCCCACCACGCTCGTGCCGATCTCATCCGAGCCGGCCACTGCTCCCGCGGCGGGCGCCCACCTCAGCTTCACCGGCGCGATGCGCGGGGAGTGGATCAAGCTGCTCTCGCTGCGCTCGACGTGGTGGGTGCTGGCCCTCGCCGTCGCGCTCATGACCCTCTTCGCCCTCGGCCAGTCCATGTCGCTGGACATGCTGGCCGACTCCCCCGAGGCGGCCGCGCTCGGCATGATCCACGGTGCCGAGATCGTCTCGGGCGGATACCCGCTCGGCATGGTGACGATCGCCGTGCTCGGTGCCCTGCTCATCACCGGGGAGTACTCCACCGGGATGATCCGCTCCTCCCTGACCGCGGTGCCCACGAGGTGGCCCGTGCTGGCGGCCAAGGCCATCGCCCTCGTCGTGCTGACCGTCGGGACCTCGGCGCTGAGCCTCGTGCTGGCCTCGCTCGTCACCCGGTCGCTGCTCGCCGGGCACGACCTCGTCCCGGCCCTGGACGACCCCCGGACGTGGCAGATCTACGGCGGCGTCACCTACGTCCTCGTCGTCGCGGCCCTCTTCGCGCTCGGCATCGGCACCCTGGTCCGCTCGACCGCGGCGACGGTCACCATCGCACTGACCGTCCTGCTGCTCCTGCCCGGCTTCCTCGGCTTCATCACCCTGGACTGGGTGGAGGCGATCGTCGCCCACCTCCCGATGCCGGCGGCGGCCGCCTTCGTCACCGTCAGCGACTCCACGCTCACCGAGTCGAGCGACCTCACCGCGTGGACCGGTGTCCTCGTCGTCGCCGCCTACGCCGTCGTCCCGCTCCTCGCCGGTGCCGTCGTGCTGCGCCGGCGCGACGCCTGAGGCGGCACCGGCGACTCGGGCGCACGGTGGGGAGGGGGGTGTCAGCCGACCTGCTCCGGGGTGCCCCTCGAGGAGGTCGGCGGCGGCGCGGGTGCCGCAGAGCGCACGCAGCTCGGCGCCGAGTCGGCCCGCCGTCGCCCGGTACCGCGGGTCGGCGCTCACCGCGTCGCAGGCCGCGGCGATCGCGGCGGGACGCGGACGCCCCGTCCGGAGGTTGACGCCGGCGCCGTGCCAGCCGATCCGGGCGGCGATCTCCGGCTTGTCGAGGTCGCCACCGGCGACGACGAGCGGGACCCCGTGCCGCAGCGCCTGCAGCACCCCGCCGAACCCGCCGTTCGTCACCATGACGTCGGTGAGCGGCAGGAGGTGCGGGTAAGGGACCATCGGCGCGACGCGCACGTTCGCCGGCAGGCGCCCGGGCAGCGGCGGCGTGCGGTGGCCGAGCCCGACGACGACGAGCACGTCGCGGTCCGCCAGCGCCTCGACCGCCGGCAGGATGAGGTCGCGGGGGTCGACGTTCGCAGTGCCCTGGGTGACGTGGACAACCGGCACGGTGGCGCGGGTGACGTCGTCCCACCTCCCCTTCCCTCAAGGTTGACCCCCTGCCGTGCAGGCGGCCAGGGCCCAAGGTCCCCCGCCGCCGGTCACCCTCGCCCGGCACCCCGCGAGCACCGGCAGCCCGCCTCGCGAGCAGCGTGACGGCGGCGCCCAACCCCGCTGGACCAGCCGCGCGAGTGTGGGGGCTTGTGATCGAGCGCGTGAGGCGGCTACGGTGGCGCGACGACGAGAGCGGACGCCGGCGCCGAAGCCGCCCGGACCCCGCTCTCGACAGCCCCGGCGGGCCGCGAGCCGGCCTGCCGGACGAGCCACAGCCAGTCGCCGGTGTTACCTAATCGCAACCCGGCCTAGGACCAAGGATGTGACATCCAGCGCCATCTGGGATGAGAATGTTAGCGTGAACATTCGCCGCACCAGCGGCACCTGAGGGCGCAGCGGCCTCACCGCCCGACTACGCAGTCGGGCACAGACAGGGCCCGCCGTCCGGCGGGCCAGAACAACCTCCACTCTCGAAGGAGAGAACATTGCGCACACGGAAGTTCGCAGCAGTAGCAGCGGGGCTCACCATGACCTTCGCCCTGGCTGCCTGCGGTGGCGGCGGGGCCGGTAGCGGCGACGAGACCACCGAGCCCGCGGGCAACGGCGGCGACACCGCCGCCGCCGGCGACCAGACCATCGGCGTCGCCATGCCCACGCAGACGTCCGAGCGCTGGATCGCCGACGGCGAGGCCGTCCAGAGCCAGCTCGAGGAGGCCGGCTACACGGTCGACCTGCAGTTCGCCAACGACGACATCCCCACGCAGACCCAGCAGATCGACCAGATGATCCTGCAGGAGGTCGACCTCCTCATCATCGCCTCGATCGACGGCACCGCGCTCACCAGCCAGCTCGACGCCGCCGGCGCCGCGGGCATCCCGGTCATCGCCTACGACCGCCTCATCAACGGCAGCGAGAACGTCGACTTCTACGTCACCTTCGACAACTACAACGTGGGCGTCCAGCAGGCCACCTCGCTCCTCGTGGGCCTGGGTCTCCTCAACGCGGACGGCTCGGAGAACCCCGACGCCCCCGAGGGCCCGTTCAACATCGAGCTCTTCGCCGGCTCGCCGGACGACAACAACGCCGGGTTCTTCTTCAACGGCGCGATGGACACGCTCAAGCCCTTCATCGACGCCGGCACGCTCGTCGTGCCCTCCGGCCAGACGGACTTCGACACCGTCGCCACGCTCCGCTGGAGCCAGGAGGCCGCCCAGCGCCGCATGGAGGACCTCCTCACCTCCACCTACACCGGTGGCGAGGAGCTGCACGGGGTGCTCTCGCCCTTCGACGGCATCTCCCGCGGCATCATCACCGCCCTCCAGGGTGCGGGCTACGGCCCGACCCTCGAGGAGGGCCTGCCGGTCGTCTCCGGCCAGGACGCCGAGATCGCCTCGGTCTCCCTCATCGACCAGGGCGTGCAGTTCGCGACGATCTTCAAGGACACCCGCAAGCTCGCCACCGAGTCCGTCCGCGCCGCGCAGGCGTTCCTCGAGGGCAGCGAGCCCGAGGCGAACGACACCGACACGTACGACAACGGCGTCAAGGTCGTCCCGTCCTACCTCCTCGAGTCGGACATCGTCTACGCCGACAACATCACCGAGCTCCTCGTGGACACCGGCTACTACACCGCCGAGCAGGTCGAGCAGGGCTCCTGACCTGACGGTGCGGGGCCGGGCGCTGCGCCCGGCCCCGCACACCCCTCCACACCGCACAACCACGAGAAGTGAGGCGGCATGACCGACAACATCTTGGAGATGCGCTCCATCACCAAGACGTTCCCCGGTGTCAAGGCGCTCCAGGACGTCACCCTGGAGGTCCGGCGCGGTGAGATCCACGCGATCTGCGGGGAGAACGGCGCCGGCAAGTCGACGCTGATGAAGGTCCTCTCGGGCGTCTACCCCCACGGCACCTACGAGGGCGAGATCTACTACGACGGCGCGGAGGTGCAGTTCGGGTCGATCAACGACTCCGAGGCGCACGGCGTCGTCATCATCCACCAGGAGCTGGCCCTCGTCCCGCACCTGTCCGTCGCCGAGAACATCTTCCTCGGCAACGAGGAGCGCGGCAGGGCCGGGCTGATCGACTGGAACGAGACGAACTCCCGGGCGGCCGAGCTCCTCGACCGCGTCGGCCTTGCCGAGAATCCGACCACCCCCGTCGGCCAGCTCGGCGTCGGCAAGCAGCAGCTCGTCGAGATCGCCAAGGCGCTGTCCAAGGACGTCCGCCTGCTCATCCTCGACGAGCCGACGGCGGCGCTCAACGACACCGACTCCGAGCACCTGCTCGGGCTGCTGCGCCAGCTCAACGCCCAGGGCATGAGCTGCATCATGATCTCCCACAAGCTGGGCGAGATCGCCGACATCGCGCACCGCACCACGGTCATCCGTGACGGCCGCACGATCGAGACCCTCGACATGGCCTCCCCCGAGGCCACGCAGGACCGGATCATCCGCAGCATGGTGGGCCGGGACCTCGAGCACCGCTACCCCGAGCGCACGCTGGAGATCGGCGAGGAGGTGCTGCGGGTGGAGGACTGGACCGTGCACCACCCCACGCAGGCGGGACGCGTCGTCGTCGACAACGCGAGCTTCGACGTCCGGGCCGGTGAGGTCGTCGGCATCGCCGGCCTCATGGGTGCGGGGCGCACCGAGCTGGCGATGAGCCTGTTCGGGCGCAGCTACGGGCGCGACATCTCCGGGCGGGTCTTCCTCCACGGCAAGGAGATCAAGGTCCGCACGGTGAGCGAGGCGATCGAGAACGGCATCGCCTACGTGAGCGAGGACCGCAAGCGCTTCGGGCTCAACCTCATCGAGAACATCCGCCGCAACATCTCCGTCGCGGGCCTGCGCAAGCTGGCGCCCCGCGGCTGGGTGGACGCGAACGAGGAGCTCAAGGTCGCCGAGGAGTACCGGACCAACCTCAACATCAAGACGCCGTCCGTGCTCGCCACCGTCGGCAACCTCTCCGGCGGCAACCAGCAGAAGGTCGCGCTGTCGAAGTGGCTCTACACCGAGCCGGAGGTCCTCATCCTCGACGAGCCGACCCGAGGCATCGACGTCGGCGCCAAGTACGAGATCTACACCATCATCAACCGCATGGTCGCGGCGGGGAAGGCGGTCGTCGTCATCTCCTCCGAGCTGCCCGAGCTCCTCGGGATCTGCGACCGCGTCTACACCCTGGCCTTCGGCCGCATCACCGGGCAGCTCCCGGTCGAGCAGGCGACGCAGGAAGAGCTCATGGCACTCATGACCATGGAGAAGGAAACGGCGAAATGACCGGCATCACGAACATCCGGGAACTCATGTCCCGGAACATCCGACAGAGCGGCATCCTCATCGCCCTGGTGGCGCTCGTGGCGCTGTTCACCATCCTCAACCCGAGCTTCCTCAGCCCGGGCAACCTCACGAACATCGTCCTGCAGTACTCCTACATCCTCATCCTCGCCATCGGCATGGTCATCGTCATCATCGGTGGCCACATCGACCTGTCGGTCGGCTCGGTCGTCGCCCTCGCGGGCGCCGTCGCCGCGGTGCTCGTCGTCAAGAACGGGATGCCGTGGTGGGTGGGCGTCCTCGCCGCGATCGGCGTCGGCCTGGCGGTCGGCGTGTGGCAGGGCTTCTGGGTCGCCTACATCGGGATCCCGGCGTTCATCGTCACCCTGGCCGGCATGCTGCTCTTCCGCGGCATGACCTACCAGGTGCTCGACAACGTCTCCCTGTCCCCGTTCGGTGGCACGTACTACCAGATCGCCAACGGCTTCCAGAACGGTCTCCTCGGCGGCTACGGCTACGACGCGCTCACGCTCATCGTTTTCGGCCTGGCCGTGGCGGGCTACGCCTTCACCCAGGTCCGTGCCCGCCAGGGCGCCCTGCGCTACAAGCAGGCCGTCGAGGCGTTCCCGCTGTTCATCCTCAAGATCGTCGTCGTCGGCGCGGTCGTCATGTGGTTCGGCTACCAGCTGGCCACGAACCGCGGCCTGCCGAACGTCCTCGTCATCCTGGCGATCCTCATCATCGTCTACACGGTGATCACGCAGCGCTCGGTCTTCGGCCGTCACGTCTACGCGATCGGTGGCAACCTGCCGGCCGCGCAGCTGTCGGGCGTCAAGGTCAAGAAGGTCAACTTCATGATCTTCGTCAACATGGGCCTGCTCTCCGGCATCGCCGGCGTCGTGTACTCCTCGCGCATGAACAGCGCGCAGCCTGCTGCGGGCAACATGTTCGAGCTCGACGCGATCGCCGCCTGCTTCATCGGTGGCGCCGCCGTCACCGGTGGTGTCGGTCGCGTGACCGGAGCGATGATCGGCGCGCTGATCATGGCCGTCATGACCAACGGCATGCAGCTCATGGGCGTGCCCACCTCCACCCAGCAGATCGTCAAGGGTCTCGTGCTCCTCCTCGCCGTGGCCTTCGACGTCTACAACAAGCGCCGCGCCGGGGCCCGCTGAGCCCGCGCGCACACGAGGGGCCGTCCACCCGGGCGGCCCCTCGTCGCAGTTTCCGCCCCCGTACGCATGGAAGGACCACCGATGGACCACTCCCAGGACCTGGCCGACACGATCCGTGAGGGCCGCACCTCGCTCGGCATCGAGCTCGGCTCGACCCGGATCAAGGCCTGCCTCGTGGGCCCCGACCCGACCCAGGTGCTGGCCGTCGGCTCCCACGAGTGGGAGAACGAGTTCTCGGGCCGCACGTGGACCTACTCGCTGGAGTCGGTGTGGGCGGGCCTGCAGGCCGCCTACGCCGACCTCGCCGCCGACGTCGAGCGCCGCTACGGCGTGCGTCCCACGACCTTCGGCGCGATGGGCGTCTCGGCGATGATGCACGGCTACCTCGCCTTCGACGGCGACGACGAGCTCCTCGTCCCCTTCCGCACGTGGCGCAACACGACCACCGGCCCGGCCGCCGCCGAGCTCTCCGAGCTGCTCGGCGTCAACATCCCGCTGCGCTGGTCGGTCGCGCACCTCCACCAGGCCGTGCTCGACGGCGAGGAGCACGTCCCGCAGATCCGCTTCCTCACCACCCTGGCCGGGTACGTCCACTGGCGTCTCACCGGGCAGCGCGTGCTCGGCGTCGGCGACGCCTCGGGCATGTTCCCCATCGACCCGGCCACCGGCACCTACGACGCCGGCATGCTCGAGCGTCTCGACACGCGGCTCGCCGGGCGGCTGCCGATCGACCACGCCGTCGACCTCCTCCCCGAGGTGCTCGCCGCCGGCCGGCCGGCCGGTGAGCTCACCGCCGAGGGCGCCGCGCTCCTCGACCCGTCCGGGACCCTGCAGGCCGGGGTCCCGCTGTGCCCGCCCGAGGGCGACGCCGGCACCGGGATGGTCGCGACGAACGCCGTCGCCCCCCGGACCGGCAACGTCAGCGCCGGCACGAGCATCTTCGCGATGGTCGTCCTCGAGCGGCCGCTGGAGGGGATGCACCACGAGATCGACCTCGTCACCACCCCGGCGGGCGACCCGGTCGCGATGGTCCACTGCAACAACGGCGCCAGCGAGCTCGGCGCGTGGGCGGGCCTGTTCGGGCGCTTCGCGGAGGCCGCCGGCACCCCGATGAGCGGCGACGCCGTCTTCGCCACGCTCCTGTCCGAGGCGCTCGAGGGCGAGGCGGACGCGGGCGGGCTGCTCGCCTACAACTACCTCGCCGGGGAGCCGATCGGCGGGCTCACCGAGGGTCGCCCGCTGGTGGTGCGGACGCCCGACAGCCGCCTCACCCTGGCGAACTTCGTCCGCGCCCAGGTCTACGGCGTCTTCGGCACGCTGAGCATGGGGATGCAGGTGCTCGCCGGGGAGGGTGTGGCGATCGACCGGATGCTCGCCCACGGCGGCATGTTCCGCACCGCCGGCGTCGCCCAGCGCTTCCTCGCCGGTGCGCTCGACGCGCCCGTGGCCGTCGGGGAGACGGCGTCCGAGGGCGGCGCCTGGGGCATCGCGGTCCTCGCCTCCTACCTCTCCGCGGCGGACGGCACCGACCTCGCCGGGTACCTCGACGAGCAGGTCTTCGCAGAGGCCTCCTTCGACACCGCGCAGCCCGACCCGCAGGACGTCGCCGGCTACGCGGCCTTCCTCGAGCGCTACCGCGCCGGGCTCGCGGCCGTGGGGGCCGCCGTCGAGGCGCTCTGACTAGACCACACGGAAGGGGCCGGCCCAGGTGGGCCGGCCCCTTCCGCGTACCTACTGGGTGGGGTCAGCTCTTGCGTCGCACCGAGATCGCGCGCTGCAGGATGACGAAGGCGAGCAGGACGATCCCGATGAACACGCGGGTCCACCACGAGTCGAGCCCCTCGCGGGCGATGAGCACCTGGATGAGGCCGTAGACGAGCACGCCGACGCCGGTGCCGAGCACGAAGCCCACGCCGCCGGCGAGGAGCGTGCCACCGATGACGACAGCGGCGATCGCGTCCAGCTCCATCCCGATGCCGGTGAGGTTGAACCCGGAGCGGGTGTAAAAGGCGAACAGGACGCCGGCGATGCCCGCGCACGTACCGCTGATGACGTAGACGAGGATCCGCGTCCGCTCACCGCGCAGCCCCATGAGCCGGACCGCGGAGCCGTCGTCCCCGCTGCCCAGTCCGTAGACGGTGCGGCCGAAGCGCGTGTAGTGGAGCAGGTAGAACGCGAGGAGCAGGACGACGACGGCGACGACCATGCTCGAGTTGATCCGCCAGAGGCTGCTGCCCTCTCCGAACTGGATGCTCCAGGAGGCGAGCGCGGCGAAGCTGGGGTCGTCGATGGCGAGCGACTGCACGCTGACGACGTTGGCGAGCCCGCGGGCGAGGAACATGACGGCGAGCGAGGCGATGAAGGGTTGGATGTCGAAGACCTGGACCATGACGCCGATGAGCAGGCCGCACAAGGTGCCGATGAGGACGCCGACGGCGAGCACCACGGGCAGCGGGAGGCCGGCGATGAACAGCTGCGCGACGGTGAGGCCGACGAGGGCGACGACGGCTCCGACGGACAGGTCGATCCCCCCGGTGAGGATGACGAAGGTCATCCCGACGGCGAGGACGAGCAGGTAGGAGTTGTCGACGAGCAGGTTGGAGAACAGCCGCATGCTGATGAAGCTCGCGTTGTCCGTGCTGTACCTCGCCTGGCCGACGCCGAGCATGACGACCAGCGTGGCGACCGTGCCCACCACCGGCAGGAAGCGCCGGTCCAGCCGGCCCATGCGCGCCCGCAGCGACGCGCCGGCCGCGGGGGGCGTGGCGTTCGGTCCCGCCGTCGTTGTCGCCCGGGTCTTCGTCTCTGATCGCATCACGATGCCACCTTCTCGGGGTTGACGTCTGCCCGGGCCCGCCGCAGCTGCACCCGGTCGCGCAGGATCGGCGACGCCGCAACCGTGACGGCGATGAGGACGATCGCCTTGAACAGCGGGGTCGTCTCGGAGGGCAGCTGGAAGATGATGACGGCCCGCTCGATGGTGCTGAGGATCAGTGCACCGACGACGACACCGCCGAGGTAGAAGCGGCCGCCGGAGAGCTTGGTGCCGCCGAGGACGACGACCATGATCGCGTCGAGCTCGCGCATGAGGCCGATGTTGTTCGCGTCGGCCGCCATCGTCGGGGCGCCGTAGACGATGCCCGCGAGCCCGGCGAGGAAACCGGCGATCACGTAGACGATCCACGTCGTGCTCCGCGCCTTGACGCCGGAGAGGCGGGAGGCCTCCCCGTTGATGCCGATCGACTCGAGGAACATGCCGAGCGCGGTCCGCCGGACCACCAGGCTGAGCAGCACGAACACCGCGAGCGCGATGACCACCGGGGTCGGGATCCCGAGCACGAAGCCCGAGCCGATCGACTTGAAGGGCGGACTGGTCACCGTGGTGATCTGGCCCTGGGTGATGAGCATCGCGATGCCGCGCCCGGCCACCATGAGGATGAGCGTCGCGATGAAGGGTTGGATCCCCAGGACGGTGACGAGGAAGCCGTTGAAGACGCCGACCAGGGTGGCGACGAGCAGGCCGAGGCCGACGGCGGTGACCGCCGTGGCGACGCCGGGGTCCGCTGCGCCGTCGATGTACTCGAGGGAGACGGCGAGCGAGATCGCCATGACCGCGCCCACCGAGAGGTCGATGCCGCCGGTGGCGATGACGAGGCACATGCCCAGGGCGAGCAGGAGCGGCGTCGCGCTGTTGCGCGCGATGTCGACGAGCTGGCCGAACAGGTGCCCGTCCCGGACGGTGATCTCGAGGAAGCCGGGGCTGCGCAGCCCGCAGGCGAGGACGAGGAGGACGAGGGCCACGACGGGCCAGAACATCCCGTGGCTGGAGACGTCCCGGAGCAGGGAGCGCCCGGTCCGTCGGTCGGTGGACGCGGTCATGACTCCTGCGCTCCGCTCGTGGCGATGGTCTCGAGGATGGCCCCGGGGGTGACGTCGTCGTCGTTGGTGACCTCCGCGATGACCTGGCGGTCACGGAGCACGAGGATCCGCTCGCTCAGGCGCACCACCTCCTCGAGCTCGGAGGAGATGAAGACGACGGACATGCCGTCCCGGGAGAGGTCGGCGACGAGCTTCTGGATCTCGGCCTTGGCCCCGATGTCGATGCCGCGGGTGGGCTCGTCGAGGACGAGCAGCCGCGGGGAGGTGGCGAGCCAGCGCGCGAGGAGCACCTTCTGCTGGTTGCCGCCGGAGAGGTTCTTGATGAGGGCGTTCGGGTTGGGCGGGTTGATGTCGAGCGCCGCGATGTACTTGGCGACGATCGCGTCGAGCTCCTTGCGCGGGATGGGCCGCCAGGTGCCCCGGCCGGCCTGGATCGCCAGGGCGATGTTCTCCCGGACGGTGAGGTCGCCGACGATGCCCTCCTTCTTCCGGTCCTCGGTAGAGAAGGCGATGTCGTGGCCGAGGGCCACCCGTGGGGAGCTGAGCCGCACGGGCTTGCCGTCGACCTCGACGCTGCCGTGGTCGGCCCGGTCGACGCCGGCGAGCAGCCGGCCCGCCTCCGTGCGACCAGACCCCAGCAGCCCCGCCATGCCGACGATCTCCCCGGCGTGCAGCTCGAGGTCGAAGGGTTCGATCGAGCCGTCCTTGCCCAGGCCGACGACCCTCATGAGCGGCGTGCCGCCGCTGAGGTCGCGGGCGGCGACCTCCCGGGCCTCCTGCTCGATGTCCTCGAAGGCGTCACTCGCCCGGCCGATCATCTTGGAGATGAGCTCGAGGCGCGGGAGGTCGGCGGTGCGGTGCTCCCCGACGAGCCGGCCGTTGCGCAGCACGGTCATCCGGTCTGAGATCTCGTAGACCTGCTCGAGGAAGTGCGAGACGAACAGGACCGCGACGCCGTTGTCCCGCAGCTGGCGGATCACCCGGAAGAGCTCGGCGACCTCGGCCTTGTCCAGGCTGGAGGTGGGCTCGTCGAGGATGAGGACCTTGGCATCGACGACGATCGCGCGGGCGATGGCGCACAGCTGCTGGACGGCGATGGTGTGGGACGCGAGCGGCGAGCGCGGGTCGATGGAGAGGTTGAGCTCACCGAGGTGGCGGGCCGCCTCCCGGTGGGTGGCGCGCCAGTTGATGAAGGGGCCGGTGCGCACCTCGTGCCCGAGCATGACGTTCTCACCGACGGTGAGGTTCGCGCAGAGGTTGACCTCCTGGTAGACGGTGCTGATCCCCGCCGCCTTGGCCGCGCCGGGGTCGCTGAAGCGCTGCTCGTGGCCGGCGACGACGACCCGGCCGGCGTCGATGCCGTAGACGCCGGTCAGCGCCTTGATGAGGGTGGACTTCCCGGCGCCGTTCTCCCCCATGAGGGCGTGGACCTCACCGGGGAACAGCCGGAAGTCGACGGCGTCGAGCGCCTTGACGCCGGGGAACGTGATGGTGATCCCGGTCATCTCGACGACCGGGGTGGGTGCAGCGGACATCGCCGACCTTCCGTGTGGGGGGTGAGTGACTGACGCCGGCCCGCCACCGTGGCGGGCCGGCGGTCGGCGCCGGGAGGCTCCCGGCGCCGGCCTGCGTCAGTACGGCCGCTCGTCCACGAACTCCTGCGTGATGGTCTGGTCGAAGGCGCTCTCCTCGACGAAGGTCTGCTCGGGGACCTCCTCGCCGGCGGCCACCTGGTTGATGAGCTCGGCGAGCTGGTCGCCGAACACCGGGTTGCACTCGACGACGAAGTTGAACTTGCCGTCGACGAGGGCCTGGAGCCCGTCCTTGACGGCGTCGACGGTGACGATGGTGATGTCCTCACCGGGCGTCATGCCGGCGGCCTCGATGGCCTCGATGGCGCCGAGCCCCATGTCGTCGTTGTGGGAGAAGATGAGGTCCATGTCGGGGTAGGCCTGCAGCGCCGCCTCGACGGCCGTGCGGCCCTCGGCGCGGGTGAAGTTGCCGCTGGCCTCGCCGATGATCTGGTCACCGACGATCTCGCGGAAGCCCTCCTGGCGGTCGACCTGCGCGCCGGAGCCCATCGTTCCCTGGAGCTCGAAGATCTGGGCGTCAGGGTTGTTCTCGGCCACCCACTCCCCCGCGGTGACCCCCTCGGCCCGGAAGTCCGAGCCGATCCACGTGACGAAGGGGTCCTCGACCGTCGTCTCGACGGTGCGGTCGACGAGGACGACGGGGATGCCGGCGTCCTTGATCTCCTGGAGGACCTGGTCCCAGCCGGTCTCGATGACCGGCGAGAACGCGATGACGTCCATGTCCTGCGAGACGAAGTCCCGCAGGGCCCGGATCTGGTTCTCCTGCTTCTGCTGGGCGTCGACGAAGGTGAGGTCGATCCCGTTCTCCTCACTCAGGCTGGCCTGGACCGACTCGGTGTTGGCGGTACGCCACCCGCTCTCGGCGCCGAGCTGCGAGAAGCCGACGCGGATGAGCTCGTCACCGCCGCCTCCTGCCCCGGTGGCGTCGTCACCGCCGTCACCGTTCCCTCCGCCACAGCCGGCGAGAGCCAGCATTCCTGCTGCTGCCAGTGCCGCCGTCGCCCGCAGGCGCGCGCTGCTCCTACTGAACATGTCTCCTCCTCGAGAGCATCGACTTCGATGCCTGTCGCACCTAGTGTGCGTGTCAGTGTGTTAGCGCTCTCATTGTGGGCGCTAACATTTGCCCGGTCAAGGGGTTTGCGAAGGTTCTCGGTCGAGGCAGACCGCCCGGGCGGAACCCCCACCCGGACACGAGCAGTCGCCGACGACGCCGTCTCACCTGCAGGGATAACGATGAACTCACCACTGACGCCACGACGACCCCCCGTGATGGCGGATGTCGCCGCACGCGCCGGGGTGTCCCACCAGACCGTCTCGCGAGTGCTCAACACGCCCGCCCTCGTCCGTCCGGCGACGCGCGAGCGCGTGCGCAGCGCGATCGCCGACCTCGGCTACCGGCGCAACCTCTCCGCGCGGGCACTGGCGACGAACCGCAGCCAGCTCATCGGCGTCGTGACCCCGGGGGTGACGCTCTTCGGACCGAGCCACGCGACGACGGCGATCCAGCACGCCGCCCGTGCGGCCGGGTACGCGAGCGTGACCGCCGCGATCGAGGACGCGACGGCGAACCCGCACGACGTCCTCGAGTTCTTCCTCGACCTGCGCGTCGACGGGATCGTCGTCGTGGCGCCCACCGTCAGGACGGCCGAGGCGGCGCACGAGCTGGCCGTCTCGCTCCCCGTCGTCATCATCTCCGCCGACCAGCCGGCCTCAGGCCCCCTCCACCTGGTGAGCATCGACCACCGGCAGGGAGCACGCGACGCCACCGCCCACCTCATCGGCCTCGGTCACCGCCACATCGCCCACGTCGCCGGCCCCTCGGACTGGTTCGAGGCACGTGCACGCGTCGAGGGGTGGCGGGCCGAGCTCCTCGACGCCGGTCTGCCCACCCCCGAGGTCGTCGAGGGCGGCTGGGACGCGGGTCAGGGCTACGCGGCCGGGCAGCGGCTCCTCGGGCAACGAGAGGTGCCGACGGCGGTCTTCGCCGCCAACGACCAGCTCGCCCTGGGTCTGCTTCGAGCCTTCGCCGACGCGGGCCGCTGCGTCCCCGACGACATCGCCGTCGTCGGCTACGACGACGTCCCGGGCTCGGCCTTCTACGGACCACCCCTGACGACGGTGCGCCAGCCCTTCGACGACGTCGGTCGCCAGGCGATCGACACGCTCGTGGCGGTCCTCGCGGGCGACACCCCTGCCCCGGCGTCGAGCCGGCCGGAGCTGGTGGTCCGCGCTTCCTCGGGGCGGCACGTCACGCGCTGAGCGCCGCTCCACACGAGAGGGGCCGGCCCCGCCCGGGCCGGCCCCTCTCTGCTGCGGTCGCGCTACAGGCCCTGGGCCAGGCGGTAGTACGCGAGGTTGAGGCGCAGCTCGTCGCGGAACGCCCGCGCCGAGGTGTCCTCGTCGATGACGGCGAGCTCCATGCCGGCAATGGTCGCGAGGTCGTCGAAGACCTCGATGCCCAGCGCCGTCGACATCACGGTGTGGTGGGCTCCCCCGGCCGTGAGCCAGCACTCCGCGGAGGTCGCGAAGTCCGGGCGCGGCTCCCACACGGCGCAGGCGACGGGGAGGTTGGGCAGCTCCTCGTCCGGCTCGACGACGTCGACGACGTTCGCGGTGAGGCGGAAGCGCTCGCGCAGGTCGGCGAGGGAGACGAGGACGGCCGGGCCGGGGTCCGCGGTGAACTTGAGGCGGACCGGGTCCTCACGCTCCCCGATGCCGAGCGGGTGGATCTCCAGGGAGGGCCGGTCCTCGGTGAGGCTCGGGCAGATCTCGAGCATGTGCGCGCCGAGGATCTTCTCCCGGCCCGGGGTCAGCTCGTAGGTGTAGTCCTCCATGAGGGAGGCGCCGCCGGGCAGGCCGTAGCCCATGACCTTGGCCGCGCGCACGAGGACCGCCGTCTTCCAGTCGCCCTCGGCGCCGAAGCCGTAGCCGTCGGCCATGAGCCGCTGGACGGCGAGGCCGGGCAGCTGGCGCAGCCCACCGAGGTCCTGGAAGTTCGTCGTGAAGGCGGTGAAGCCGCCCTCCTCGAGGAAGGCGCGCAGGGCGAGCTCCTGGCGGGCGCCGTAGCGCAGCGACTCGCGGCGCTCGCCGTCCGGCCCGAGCTCGGGCACGACGTCATACAGCTCGTCGTACTCGGCGACGAGCGCGTCGATCGCGGACTCCTCCACGGCCTCGACCTGCTCGACGAGGTCGTTGACCCCCCAGGTGTTGATCGAGACGCCGAGGGCGATCTCCGCCTCGGTCTTGTCCCCCTCGGTGACGGCGACGTCGCGCATGTTGTCCCCGAAGCGGGCCACGCGCATGTGCTGCAGCGCGTCCCAGCCCGCGGCAGCGCGGGCCCAGGTGGCGATCTTGTCGCGCAGCGGCTCGTGGCTCGCGTGCCCGACGACGGTCTTGCGTGCCACGCCCATCCGGGTGGCGAGGTAGGCGAACTCCCGGTCGCCGTGCGCCGCCTGGTTGAGGTTCATGAAGTCCATGTCGATCGTGGACCACGGCAGCGCGAGGTTGGCCTGGGTGTGGAGGTGGAGGATCGGCTTGTCCAGCGCGTCCAGGCCGAGGATCCACATCTTCGCCGGGGAGAAGGTGTGCATCCACACGACGACGCCGAGGCAGCGCGGGTCGGCGTTGGCGGCGCGGGCGGTGTCGCGGATCGTGTCGCGGTCCTTCATCGTGCCCTTGAGCACGATGCGGACGGGGATCTGCTCGGCCTCATTGAGCGTCGCGACGATCTGCGCCGACTGCTCGGCCACCTGGGCCAGGGTGTCCTCGCCGTAGAGGTCCTGGCTCCCGGTGAGGAACCAGATCTCCTTGCCCTCAAAGGGGTTGTCCATGTTCAGCTCTCCTGCTCGTCGTCGTCGGCGTGCTGGCCGTAGACGTTCTGGTAACGGTCGTAGAGGCGGTCGATGTCGGCCTGGTCCATCGGGATCGGGGTGCCGAGCTGGCGGGCCAGGAAGGTCGTCCGGGCCACCTCCTCGACCATGACGGCGGCCTTGACGGCGGCGCGGGCGTCCTTGCCGATGGTGAAGGGGCCGTGGTTCTGCATGAGCACGGCCGGCGAGCGCGAGCCTCGCAGCGTCTCGACGATGCCGCGGCCGATGGAGTCGTCACCGATGAGCGCGAAGGGGCCGATGGGCACCGGGCCGCCGAACTCGTCGGCCATCATCGTCAGCGTGCACGGCACCGGCTCGCCCACCGCCGCCCAGGCGGTGGCGTAGGGCGAGTGGGTGTGGACGACGCCGCCCACCTCGGGCATGTGCCGGTAGACGTAGGCGTGCGCGGCGGTGTCGGACGAGGGCTGCAGGTGGGCCGCGGTGCCGTCGTCGATCTTCGTGCCGTCCAGCTCGCACACGACCATGACGTCCGGGGCGAGCTGGTCGTAGGAGACACCCGAGGGCTTGATGACGAACAGGTCGGTGCCGGGCACGCGCTGGGAGACGTTGCCGGCGGTCCACACGACCAGCCCGTTGCGCGGGAGCTCGGCGTGGAGAGCCGCGACGAGGCCGCGCGTGTTGGCCACGGCCTCCTGCTGCTCGGCGGTGAGATCGGTCAGCGCTCTCATCGCGCGTCCTCCCTCGTGCCGGTGACGGAGGTGGTTGTCCTGGGAGTCATTCGTGTCCTCACGTTTCGTCGTCATCGACCCATCGCCGGTGATGTTACCGCTCACATCGACTTTTGCCGAGTATGCGCACGGGACTCGCGCCGAACACGTAGGCCGGCGCCTGGCGTCCAGACGGCACAATGTGCCGAGGACCCGATAGGAGAAACCCCAGTGGACAACGTCGTGCCAGGGAAGGCCAGACGACTGCCGGTGATGGCGGACGTCGCCGCGCGTGCGGGCGTCTCCCACCAGACCGTCTCGCGAGTGCTCAACTCCCCCGATCTCGTGCGGCCGGCCACCCGCCTGCGGGTGGAGGAGGCGATCGCGGCGCTCGGCTACCGCCGCAACATGTCGGCGCGCGCGCTGGCCACCAGCCGCTCCCACCTCATCGGCGTCGTCACCCCGGCAGTGACCCTCTTCGGGCCCAGCCACACGAGCCTCGCGATTCAGGAGGCCGCCCGCGCCTTCGGCTACGCGACGATCAGCGCGGCCACCGAGACGGCGCGCACCAGCCCCACCGACGTGCTCGACTTCTTCCTCACCCTCGGCGTGGACGGCATCATCGTCGTCGCGCCGACGATGCAGACCGCCGTCGAGGCGCAGCGGCTCGCCGGGACGCTGCCGGTCGTCGCCATCGCCACCGACCTGCCCGAGCCCGGCCCGCTCCACGTCGTGGCCATCGACAACGAGCAGGGCGCGCGGGACGCGACGGCGCACCTCATCGGCCTCGGCCACGAGCGCATCGCCCACATCGCCGGCCCCTTCGAGTGGTTCGACGCGCGGGCCCGCGTGGTGGGCTGGCAGGCCGAGCTCGCCGACGCGGGGCTGCCCGTCCCCGAGCCGGTGAGCGGCGGCTGGGAGGGCGCCGACGGCTACGCGGGTGCCCAGCAGCTCCTCGCCCAGCGCGAGCTGCCGACCGCCGTCTTCGCCGCCAACGACTACATGGCCCTCGGGGCGATGCGGGCCTTCCACCAGGCGGGGCTGCGGATCCCCGAGGACATCGCCGTCGTCGGCTACGACGACGTCGCCGGCTGCGAGTTCTACGAACCGCCGCTCACCACGGTCCGCCAGCCCTTCGAGGCGCTTGGCCGGCACGCCATCGACACCCTGTTCGCGGCCCTCGAGGGGCGCAGCGGGGACCCGGAGCCGAACCGGCCCGAGCTCGTGGTCCGCGAGTCCTGCGGCGCGCGGCGGGGAGAGCCCGTCGGCTGACCGGGTGTCGGCCGAAAGGTGGACGCGGCGGCCGGGGGCGCCCGGCAGGCTGGGCCCGTGGCGAGGGAGAAGGCAGGGGACGGCAGCGCGCTGCGGCCGGTGCGCGGGTGGCAGGCGCTGTGGCGGGGGGTGTTCGGCACGGAGCACGCCGGGGCGCGGTGGGACGTCGAGGTCGACTACCTCGACTGGGACGAGAAGGTCCACCTCTACCGCGACGGCGTGCAGGAGCGGGTGCAGCGCGGCACCTCGTCGTTCATGCTCGACGACGGCGCACGCCTGGAGGTCGCGTGGAGCCTCCTCGGCCTACGCCGCGCCCACCTCGTGCGGCCCGACGGCACCGAGACACAGCTGGTCCCGGGGCCGGGCACCGCGGAGCGGTGGCGCGCGGACCTCGACCGCGACCGTCCCACGCTGAGCAGGCGCCTGGCCGCGGCCTCGTGGATGGTCCTCGCCCTCGCCCTGCTCCTCCAGGTGCCCCAGCTCCTCGAGCTGGGCGCGCGAGTCACGGGCTGGTACGAGTTCACCGCACCGGTCACGCTGCCGGCCTCGCTCAACACGCCGCTGTCCGTCGCCGCCCTGCTCGCGGGCCTGGAGCGGGCGCTGCGGCTGCGCTACCACTGGCTCCTGGACTGAGCCCTCCTACGATCGTGGCACGACCACTACCGAGGGAGACCGCATGTCCGTCGTCAAGATCAACGCCATCTCCGTGCCCGAGGGCTCCGGCCCCGAGCTCGAGGCGCGGTTCTCCGCCCGCAAGCACGCCGTCGACTCCGCCCCCGGCTTCGAGGGCTTCCAGCTGCTGCGCCCGGTGGCCGGGGAGGAGCGCTACTTCGTCGTGACGACGTGGGCGAGCCAGGCCGACTTCGAGGCCTGGCGCGACTCCCAGGAGTTCCAGCACGGTCACGGGGGCGGCCGTCCGGTGGCGAGCGGCGCCGAGCTCCTCGAGTTCGAGGTCGTCGACCTGACCTGACGACGACGGCGGGCCACCCCGCCCGCCATCTCACCCGCCGACGTGACGGCCGTTGACAGCGGCACGGCCGCGGCTTACCTTATCGAGAGTCGTTATTAACGACTCTCGATAAGGAGCCGATGATGAACGCTGTGACACCGCCCGTGGACGAGCGGCCGGCCATGTCCCGCGGGGACCGCTTCGCGCTGGGCGCGACGGCTGCCCTGGCCGGCCTGGTGGCTCTGGGCGCCGCCGTCGGCGGCGTGCTGTCCGTGGTCCAGGCCCTGCGTGACGACCCGCTGACGATCCACGGCTTCGAGCTCGTCAACGCCCGTCCGCCGGAGGTCACCGAGCCCGTCGAGCAGGTGACCGCCGCCTGGTACGACTCGGCCACGCTCAGCGTCGCCGGCCTGCCGGACTCCGCGCGGTGGCTCTTCGCCGGGCAGTCGGCGGTGACGGCGCTGGCTGTCGTCGGCGTCAGCCTCACGCTGCTCTGGCTCGCCCTGCGGGTGCTGCGCACCCGTCCCTTCGGGCGCTCGGTGACCGCCGCGCTCGTCGCGAGCGCCGTCCTCATCATCGTCGGCGGTACCGCCGCCCAGCTGCTCGAGGCCGCCGGGAGGGCGGCGGTCGTCGAGCACCTCGGCCCCGCGGTCACCGGCGGCACCGACCCGTCCGCCGAGAGCCTCCTCGCCTTCGGCCTGTCGGTCGACCTCGCACCGGTCGGCGTGGGGCTGGCCCTGGCCGTGGTCGCCCTCGCCTTCCAGATCGGCGCACGGCTGCAGCGGGACACCGAGGGCCTGGTCTGATGGCGCGCGCGAGAACCGCGGAGGAGGACGCCCCCACCGGCGTCCACTGCCGCCTCGACGAGCTGCTCGCCGAGCGCGGCATGACCCTCACCCGCCTGAGCGAGCTCGTGGGGATGAGCATCGTCAACCTCTCGGTGCTCAAGAACGACCGCGCCCGCGCGATCCGCTTCTCCACCCTCATCGCGATCTGCCAGGCGCTGGACTGCGAGATCGGGGAGCTGCTCGTCCGCGCGGACCGCTGAGCCCCCGGGTGCAGAACGGCTGCAACGATGCTTGCTAACCGGGTCGCGTGGGCGTAAGTTCCGCGAGACAACTAACCGACACGGGAGTCGGCGCGGGCGCACAGGCGGGCTCCCCCTACAGCGGAACGTTCGGGCCGACGGCCCGGTCGTCGTTACTCATGGCGTGCCGACGACGCACGCGCCACAGGAGGACTCACATGTCACTGCGCACCCGAAAGGCCATGGCGCTCCTCGCCACCTCCGCCCTCATGCTCGGGGCTGCCGCGTGCAGCGCCGAGCGCACGCCGGAGCCCACCGAGGAGGGCGACGACACGGCGGCCACGGAAGGCGGCAGCGAGGGTGGCGGCCTCGTCGGCATCGCGATGCCGACGCGCTCGCTCGAGCGCTGGAACAACGACGGCGCGAACCTCGAGGCCGCGCTGCAGGAGATGGGGTACGAGACGTCCCTGCAGTACGCGGACAACGAGGTCGACCAGCAGATCAACCAGATCCAGACGATGCTCAACCAGGAGCCCGAGGTCCTGGTCATCGCCGCGATCGACGGCACCGCCCTCACCCCGGTCCTCGAGGCCGCGGAGAGCCAGGGCGTGGACGTCATCGCCTACGACCGGCTCATCAACGGCTCTGAGGCCGTGGACTACTACGCGACCTTCGACAACTACGGCGTCGGCCAGATGCAGGGCGACTTCATCGTCGAGGAGCTGGGCCTGGCCGATGGCGAGGAGGGCCCGTTCACCCTCGAGCCCTTCGCCGGCTCCCCGGACGACAACAACGCGCGCTTCTTCTTCGCCGGCGCCTGGGACGTGCTCCTGCCCTACGTCGAGGGCGGCCAGCTCGTCGTGCCCTCGGGCAAGGCTCCTGCCAGCGCCGAGGACTGGACGACGATCGGCATCCAGGGCTGGGAGTCCGACACCGCGCAGTCGGAGATGGAGAACCGGCTCAACTCCTTCTACGCGGGCGACGAGAAGGTCGACGTCGTGCTCTCCCCCAACGACTCCCTCGCGCTGGGCATCGAGCAGGCCCTGGACGCGGCCGGCTACACCCCCGGTGAGGACTGGCCGGTCATCACCGGTCAGGACGCGGACCTGGCCAACGTCAACAACATGCTCGCGGGCATGCAGTCGATGACGGTCTGGAAGGACACCCGCACCCTGGGCGCGCAGGTGGCCACGATGGTCGACCAGATCGTCAAGGGCGAGGAGGTCGAGGTCAACGACACCGAGACCTACGACAACGGGGTCAAGGTCGTCCCGTCCTACCTCCTGCCTCCCGAGGTCGTCACTCCCGAGACCGTCGAGGACAAGCTCGTCGGGTCCGAGTTCTACGACGCGAGCGAGCTCGATCTCTGACGGGCCTGCTGGACCGTCCCACCCGACCGCTCCCCCGCGCCCCAGGCCTCCACCGGCCTGGGGCGCGGACCGCGGGGCGCACGTCCTGACCGGCCCCGCGTCTGCGAAGGAACCACGCCATGTCAGCTGAGCACACGATCCTTCAGATGAAGGACATCACCAAGACCTTCCCGGGCGTCAAGGCGCTGGAGGACGTCAACCTCACCGTCCGTCGCGGGGAGGTCCACGCGATCTGCGGGGAGAACGGGGCCGGCAAGTCGACCCTGATGAACGTCCTGTCCGGGGTCTACCCGCACGGCTCCTACGACGGCGAGATCGTCTTCGACGGGCAGCTCTGCGACTTCCGCTCGATCCGCGACAGCGAGGCCCGCGGGATCGTCATCATCCACCAGGAGCTGGCCCTGAGCCCGTACCTGTCGGTCGCGGAGAACATCTTCCTCGGCAACGAGCAGGCCAGGGGCGGGGTCATCGACTGGAACGCCACGAACAGCGAGGCGGCCAAGCTCATCGCCCGCGTCGGCCTGCGGGCCGACCCCGACGACAAGATCATCGACCTCGGTGTGGGCCGCCAGCAGCTCGTCGAAATCGCCAAGGCGCTGTCCAAGCGCGTCAAGCTGCTCATCCTGGACGAGCCGACGGCCGCGCTCAACGAGGAGGACAGCGAGCACCTGCTCGACCTCATGCGCCAGCTGCGCGACCAGGGCATCTCGATGATCATCATCTCCCACAAGCTCAACGAGATCGCCGCCATCGCCGACTCCACGACGGTTTTGCGCGACGGCCGCACGATCACGACGGTGGACATGCACGGCCCCTCGCCCGTGTCCGAGGGCGAGATCATCCGCCACATGGTGGGGCGCGACCTCGCCCACCGCTTCCCCGACCGCGTCCCCACCATCGGGGACGAGGTGCTGCGCGTCGAGGACTGGACGGTCCACCACCCCAACGACCCGAGCCGCAAGGTCGTCGACGGCGCGAACCTCACCGTGCGGCGCGGGGAGATCGTCGGGCTCGCCGGCCTCATGGGCGCCGGTCGCACCGAGCTGAGCATGTCGGTGTTCGGGCACTCCTACGGCGTCAACATCTCCGGGCGGCTCTTCAAGGACGGCAGGGAGATCACCGCCCACAGCGTGGGGCAGGCCATCGCGCACGGCCTGGCGTACGCGACGGAGGACCGCAAGAGCCTAGGCCTGAACCTCATCCAGGACATCAAGACCAACGTCACCTCCGCCGGGCTGGGCAAGCTGTCCACGAACGGGGTCGTCGACCGGCACAGCGAGGCGAACGTCGCCGAGTCCTACCGCAAGGACCTGCGCATCAAGACCCCGTCGGTCGACGCGATCGTCGGCCAGCTTTCGGGGGGAAACCAGCAGAAAGTCGTCCTGTCGAAGTGGATCTACACCGACCCCGACGTCCTCATCCTCGACGAGCCGACCCGCGGGATCGACGTCGGCGCGAAGTTCGAGATCTACCAGATCATCAACGCCCTGGCCGACGCCGGCAAGGGCGTCCTCGTCATCTCCTCCGAGCTGCCCGAGCTACTCGGCATCTGCGACCGGATCTACGCGATGAGCGCCGGCCGCATCACCGGGGAGCTGGCCCGGGGCGAGGCCGACCAGGAGTCCCTCATGCACTACATGACCATGGACAAGGAGGGCGTCTCGCGATGAGCACGCTGACGCAGTACATGAGCCGCAACGTCCGCCAGTACGGCATCTGGCTCGCCCTCGTCGCGATCGTCCTCCTCTTCCAGGTGCTCACCGGCGGGCTGCTCCTGCGGCCGAACAACGTCGCGAGCCTCATCCAGCAGAACGCCTACGTGATGATCCTGGCCATCGGCATGGTCATGGTCATCGTCGCCCGCCACATCGACCTCTCGGTCGGCTCGGTGGTCGCGTTCGTCGGTGGTGTCACGGCGATCATGATGAACAGCTGGGACGTGCACTGGCTCCTGGCCGTGCTCGCCGCGCTCCTCCTCGGTGCCGTCATCGGGGCGTGGCAGGGCTTCTGGGTGGCCTACGTCGGGATCCCCGCGTTCATCGTCACCCTCGGCGGCATGCTCATCTTCCGTGGACTGGCGATCGTCCTCGTCGGCACCACGGTGGCGGGTCTGCCCCGCCCGTTCAACGCGATCTCCAACGGCTCGGTGCCCAACGCGCTGGGCTACGTCGCCAACCTCGACGTCGTCACGCTCCTCATCGGCGCGGTCGCGATCGCCGGCGTCCTGCTCACCCAGGTCCGCAACCGGCTCGCGGCCCGCAAGCACGACCTCGTGTCCGAGCCCCGGGCCGCCTTCATCGGCAAGCTCGCGCTCTTCGCCGTCGCCATCGGCTACGGCACCTGGGTGCTGTCCCGCAGCGCCGGCGGCACCCCGATCGTCCTCATCATCGTCGGCGTGCTCATCGTCGGCTACACCTTCCTCATGAACCGCACGGTCTTCGGCCGGCACGTCTACGCCGTCGGCGGCAACCTCCACGCCGCCCGCCTCACCGGCATCGACACCAAGCGCGTGGACTTCATGGTTTTCGTCAACATGGGCGTCCTCGCCGCCCTCGCCGGCGTCGTCACCGCCTCGCGCGCGGGCGCCGGCGTCGCCTCCGCCGGAGAGATGTTCGAGCTCGACGCGATCGCCGCGGCCTTCATCGGCGGCACCGCCGTCTCCGGCGGCATCGGCAAGGTCTCCGGCGCCATCATCGGAGCGCTCATCATGGGCGTGCTCAACATGGGCCTGTCGATCATGGCCGTCGACCCCGCCTGGCAGCAGACCATCAAGGGTCTGGTCCTCCTCCTGGCGGTCGCCTTCGACCTCCTGAGCAAGCGGCGCACGGGTCGCTGACCCGTCCGCAAAGTGAACGCCCCACGTCCTCGGACGTGGGGCGTTCGTCGTTCGTGGGCCACAGCGCCCCCAGCCCGCCCTCCCCGGCGCTCCCCGCCCCTCCCCGTCCCCTTCCCGCCGATGCTTCTATGTCGTGTCAAGCGGCGGTGGGTAGGGTGGGTTGTTCAGGAGTCGGTAGAGGTGGCGGGCGATGTAGCGCTTGAGGGTTCTGCGGATCTCGGCGGTGGTGCGGCCTTCGGCTCGTTTGCGGTCGACGTAGGCGCGGGTGCGTGGGTCGTGGATCATGCGGTTGACGGCGATGGTGTGCAGGGCGCGGTTCAGGCGCCGGTCTCCGGTGCGGTTGAGTCGGTGACGGACGGTGTTGCCCGAGGACGCGGGTAGTGGGCTGGCTCCGGCGATCGCGGCGAAGGCGGCTTCGGAGTGGATGCGTCCGGGGTGGGACCAGGTGGTCAGGACGATGGCGGCGTTGACCGGGCCCAGGCCGGGCTGGGCGAGCAGGACCGGGCCGTGGGGGTGGGCTTTGAGCAGGGTCGTGAGCTCGGTGGTGTTGGCCTTGAGGTCGCGGTCGGCAGCGGTGATGGCGCGGGCCAGGCGGGGGGCTTCTCGGCGGGCGGTGGTCAGGGCCAGGTCTGGGCCGGTGCCCGGTCGCCAGGCGGCGATCTTCGTGACCTGGGCGGAGGTCAGGGGCCGGCGGGCGTCGATGCCCAGGTCGTGGGTGCGCAGCAGCGCGGTCAGCGCGTTGAGGGTGGCGGTGCGCTGAGTGGTGATCTGCTCACGGGCGGCGAGCAGGATGCGCAGCGCCGCGCGTGTTCCATCGCCCTGGCGGGGTTCACGCAGCCGGTCGACGGGCAGGGGCAGGGTGGTGCGGGCGATGAGCTCGGCGTCCAGCTCATCGCTCTTGCCCCGCCCCCGGCGCGCCGCCGCGGGCACGGGCGGGGCTTCGACCGTGCGGTAGCCGGCCTGCTGGGCGGCGTCGGTGACTTGGGCGCCGTAGGAGCCGGTGCCCTCCACGACCACCAGCACCGCGTCCAGGTCACCGCCGGTGCGGCGCGCGACCCAGGACAACGCCCGCCTGGTGCCCGCCGCGGTGGCGGGGAATGTCGCGGTGGCCTCCAGCGCACCGGCCGGGGCGCTGAGCAACGCGTAGGTGTGGGTGGCGGCGTGAGTGTCCACGCCGATGACATAGGTGTAGGTGTTTGCGACGATGGCCATGGCGGGCCGATCTCCTTCCAGGTGAGGCATCCGCTGCTGGTCGGTGCCGGTCCCGGGGTGAGATCACTACGAGGCAACTCTGTGATGGACCACGGCCCCTCTTCACCGGAGGGGTCGGGCATGCTTCTATCAGGCCATCGTGGTGGGCCGGGGCCGGTGCCGACCCCCCAACGCGAGCGGACATATCGGCGTAACGGCACCCGCAGGGCCAAAGCGCTGAAGAGTCACACCCGCGCCAAGGACTCAGAACCTAGCCCCGGCAGCCAGCCCCAGGCCAGCCACCACCAAGACTCACAGAGCGCTGAGTTGTTCCTCGGGGCGGCGGACGGTGAGCGCCTCAGCCGGCGAGGAGGGCGGGGACGGCCTGGACGCCGGTGACGACGGCGACGGCGAGGAGGAGCAGCGCGAAGAGCAGGCTCAGCGTGCGGGGCCTGGCTCGCGCGGAGAAGCGCCCGGCGAGGAGGCCGCCGAGCATCGAGGTGACGGTAAAGGCCGCGACGACGGGCCAGTCGACGGCGAGGTCCTGTCCCACGCGGCCCACGAGGCCGAGGACGGCGTTGACGACGATGACGAGCAGCGAGGTCCCCACCGCCAGGCGCATGTCGACCCGCATGACGAGGAGCAGCGCCGGGACGACGATGAAGCCGCCACCCACGCCGAAGAAGCCGGTGAGCAGGCCGACGCACGAGGCGACGAGGACCGTGAGCAGCCCCGTGACGACCAGGCTCGACGACGGCGGCGCCGGGGCGTCGTCGTCGCCGCGCCGACGGTCGGCGAGGGAGCGGCGGAGCATGACGGCGGAGACGACGAGGAGCAGCGCGGCGAGCAGCACCATGAGGAGGTCGGCGTCGACGAGCGCCGCGAGCCGCGCTCCCCCGACGGCGCCCACGGCGCCGAGCAGGCCGAAGACGAGCCCGCGGCGCCACTGGACGTTGCCGCGCCGCGCGTGCGGCACGAGGGACACCACGGACGTCGCCCCGACGATGACGAGCGAGGCCGTCGCCGCGGCGTGCGGGTCCTCGCCCAGGACGTAGACGAGGATCGGGAGGCTGAGGATGCCGCCGCCCGCGCCGAGGGTGCCGACGACGACGCCGACGAGCACTCCGACGCCCGCGGCGATCGCGGCGCTCATCGCCGCACGCTCGGGTGGGTGGCCGCGGGTCGCACGCTCAGTCCTTCTTCTTGGCTGCCGCCTTCATCGCGCGCTTGGTCTCGCGGACCTGGAGGAGGGTGTCCTCGTCGACGACGTCGGCGATCGACCGGCGTGCGTCCTCCTCGCCGTAGTTCCCCGCCGCCTCTCGCCAGCCCGGCGCCTCGAGGCCGCACTGCTTGCCGAGGAGGGCGAGGAATATCTTCGCCTTCTGCTCCCCGTAGCCGGGCAGCTTCTTGAGGCGGCGCAGGATCTCGGCGCCGTCGGGGTCGCCGTCGGTCCACAGGCGCGAGACGTCACCGTCGTAGTCCTCGACGACGGCGGCGCTCAGCGCGACGATCCGCTTCGCCATCGAGCCGGGGTAGCGGTGGACGGCCGGGGTCTGGCGCATGACGTCGGTGAGCTCGTCGGGGTCCATGGCCGCGAGGCGGGCGGCGTCGAAGCCACCGAGGCGCTCGTGGAGCTTGTGGGGGCCGGCGAAGGCGGTCTCCATCGGCACCTGCTGGTCGAGGAGCATGCCGATGAGGAGGGCCAGCGGGTCGGTGGACAGTAGCTGGTCGGCGGCGGCGTCACCGGTGAAGTGCAGGTCGTGGTCCATGGTCCGATCCTCTCACCGGCGCGTGCGATGCGATCGAAGAATCTTCTCCACAGTCCTTCCGGTTCGAACATATGTTCGATATCATGGTGGTACGAGGAGGTGCCGCCGATGGACCGCGACGACAAGGAGCCTGAGACCGCGGCCGGCAGTGCGCCCACCGACCCGGCCGAGGACGCGTCGCCCGGCCTCGTCGTCCCCTACCTCGAGAGCCTCGAGCTCGACGTCCCGGGTGAGGACGAGCGGATCCGTATCGACGTCTCCCGCCCCACCGGCCCCGAGCAGGCACCGCCTCTGGAGTGGGTGCAGTTCCGCCTGCCGACCTACCACGAGGGCGAGCCGCCCGGATGGCCCGGCAGTGTGCTGGCCGAGCTCATCCCCCAGCCCGGCGCGCTGGGTGACTTCCTCGAGCACCTTCCTCCGGGTCTACGCCTGGCCCGGGTGCTGGAAGAGCTCGACCCCGCCGACGTGGATGACTTCTCCCTCGTGGAGGTCGTCGCCGCGCACAAGCGCATGGAAGCGTGGTCGGCGGCCCAGGCCGCCCGCGCCGCCGCTGTCCTCGCCGAGCGTGACTCGGTGAACCCCACCTGGCCCGGGGACATCCCCGGCCGCACCCGCGGGGAGTGCGTCGTGGGCCAGGAGCTGTCCATGCGGCTACGGATCACCAAGCAGGCCGCGGTCAAGATGGCCACCTGCGGCCGCGCGTTCGGTGGCATGTTCGAACCCACCGGTGAGCTCCTCGACCAAGGCCTCATCGACTGGCCCCGCGCCCAAGCCATCGTCA
>NZ_CBCOOR010000019.1:0-59790 GCF_965111665.1 Georgenia sp. Marseille-Q6866
GGTCAGAGCAGGGGGGCGGGTTCGGGCTAGAGGGCGGCGACCGCGGCCGCGACGGCGGCGGCCACGTGGCGGTCCTCGCCCTGACGACGGCGGCGTGCACGCACCCGGCTCAGCACGACGACCGCGACGACGACGGCGAGGCCCGCGAGCACCGACCACGGCACCGTCCACAGCGCAAAGGCCTCCCGTGCCAGCGGCCGCTCGTCCTCCCCACCGACGGGGGCGCCGTCGACGGCGACCGTCCCCGTCGTGCGCACCATGGGCCACACGCCCTCGAGCTCCACCGTCCGCTCGAAGCTGCTCCCCGGCAGCATCTCCTCGACCTCGACGGTCGCCGCGCTGCGCCCACCCAGTCCGAGCAGCCCCGCGAAGCTCACCGTCTGGGCGCCGCTGAGGCGGACGTTGCCGGTGTTCTCCAGCGTGAAGGTGACGGTGGCGTCACCGGGCTGCCACGGCAGCCACGACCCGCGGTGGTCGACCTCGACGTCGCTGATCGTGAGGGCCGGGCGCAGCTCGCCACCCACGCGCAGGAGGACCCGCGAGCCGAGACGGCGGTCCACCTGCACCCCCTCCCCGCTGTCGGACGGGCCGAGGGAGGTGACGATGCCACCGGCGTAGTCACCGGGTGTCGCGTCCGGGGGGACGGTGAGACGGAAGTCGATCGACACGGCCTCACCGGCGCCGACCGTCACCTCGTCGGCGGCCACGGACACCCACCGGCCCACGTGCTCGGACTCCTCACCGGCGGGCAGGAGGTCGAGCTGGGCCGCCTCGTTGAGGAAGCCGTCGGCGGCGTAGACGGCGAAGGTGAGCTCACGCTCGGAGTAGTTCGTCACGACGATCGCGTCGTCGAGAGTTTGCCCCGGGACGAGCTCGTACTGGTAGTTGGGCCGGCTCTCGCCGTTGGCGTTGTCGGCCGTCTGGACGCTCCACGTCACCTCGTCGGGCTCGGTGGCGGCGCCGGCCGGCAGGGTCCAGGCGAGCAGGGTGGCGCCGACGACGGCGAGCACCGTCAGCAGGGCGGCTGCGGCGCGGCGGGCGGGAGAGTCCATGGCAGGTGTCCTTCGGTGGGTGGTGCCGCCCGTCCCGCGGGCGGTCGGGACGGGCGGCACCGGTCTGGGTCAGCTGAGCGCGGTCAGCGTCAGCGTCGCGTTGTACGTGCCCGACTCGACGGACACCGGGAGCTTGAGCTCGAGGTCGGCGCCCAGGAGGGCCGACCCGCGCTCGTGCCCGGCGTCCGCGCTGCCGAGCGTGCGGGAGACGGACAGGCCCTCTCCCTCGTCGAAGCCGGAGGCGACGTGCGGGCCGGCGACGGCGCCGCCGTCGTTCTCCAGCACCTGCGGCGTCCAGCCGAGGTACTTGCCGGACACCGTCTGGTCACCGGCGCGGAAGTCGGAGACCTGGCCCGAGATCGACCACTGGGGGGCGTCGACGCGGGTGTCGGTCACGCGCACGGGGTTGAGCGTGCCGTCGGCCGCGAAGTGGTCGCCGTTCTCCACCGCGACACCGAGGTCGACGAGGTTGCTCGTCGAGTCGATCGTCCAGGTGAACTCCCCGGCGTCGGCCTCGGGCACGACGACGACGACGGACTGGTCGCCGTCGGCCGGGCCGGCGGCGGGCGCGGCGCCCGTGTAGTCGCCGTCCACGGAGCCGGCAGTGTTGCCGGGCCCGAAGTTCGCGGCGGGCTCGTTGCCGTCGAGGCTGACGGCGCCGAGCACGGTGGTGCCGGCGACCTGGAGGTTGGCCGTGTTGCCGGACAGCGTGAGGTCACCGCCCACCGTGTTGCCCCACTGGTCCGCGCCGCCGTCGGTGGTCGCACCGAGGAGCACGTCGTGGGAGCTGCCGCTGACGGTCACGCTGCCGGTGACGACGGCGCCGGCCAGGGACACGCCCCAGTCGCTGCCGTCGACCGAGAGGTCGCCCTCGACGCTCGTGCGCAGGACGTCGACGTAGTTGGCGGCGAGCGTGGCGACCGCGCCGGCCACCGAGCTGTCGCTGATCTCGACGTCGATGCCTCCCGCCTCGACGTTTCCGCCGACGGCGAGGTCGTTGAGGTAGAGGAAGCCGCCCCGGCGGCCCTCGGAGTAGGAGACGACGTCCCCGCCGACGGAGGTGCCGTCGAGGGAGATGCCGTAGGTGTCGATGCCGATGACGTCGCCCTCGACGGTGACGGACGTGGCGTCCAGCCACGCGTCGTCACCGACGGTGATGCTGCCGCTGACGGTCGCGCCGCCGAGGACGCACGTGGCGCCGTCGGGCACGACGAGGTCGCCGGCGACGGCGGTGTCACCGAGGTCGTCGGTGCAGTCGGTGGTGGCCGCGCTCGCCGCGGGCGCGGCGATCGCGACGAGCGCCGCGGCCGCGAGCGCGGCGGTCGGCGTCTTCCAGTGCTTCAGGATCATGTCTGCTCTCTCCTCGGTCAGCCGCGCAGCGCGGCGATGGCGTCGTAGCTGCGGGCAGCGTTGCCCAGCGAGTCGGCGGGGTTGGGGGGAACGGCGGTGTTCGCGGCGTTGTCCTGCTCCCACAGCCCGTACCGCTGGCCGCGGTCCCGGGTGGCGGAGAGGAACTCCTGGAAGTTGATGTCGCCGGCGCCGAACTCGATGATGTCGTAACCGTTGCCGCTGGTCGGGTTGATCTTCCCGTCCTTGAGGTGGAGCAGCGGGAAGCGGCGCGGGTCGTTGCGGACGTAGTCGATCGGCTCGAAGCCGGGCACCTGGTGCTTGCCGACGAAGGCCCAGTAGACGTCCAGCTGGAGGAACACCCACTCGGGGTTCGTGTTGGCCAGGAAGTAGTCGTAGCGCCGGGTGTCGGGCTTGTCGGTGAGGTAGTGGAACTCCCCGTTGTGGTTGTGGGCGTAGATCTTGATGCCGCGGGCGCGCGCCTTCTCGCCCATGAGGTTCCAGTTCTCGGCGGCCTGCGCCCAGCCGGCCTCGGTGTTGTTGTTCGTCACCGCGCCGCCCTGGCCGAGGAACGGCGTGCCGAGAATCTCGGCGATGTCGAGCTCGGCGTCGATGTTCTCCGGGCGCAGGGTGCGGTGGCTGCCCACGGCTTGCAGACCGTTGTCGTCGAGCAGCTGGCGGATCTCCTGAGGGGTGATCGCGCCGGCGCCGCCCTGGGTGTAGCCGGCGAACTCGATCTGCGAGTAGCCGATGTCCGAGAGCTCCTCGAAGAGGCGGCGGAAGCCGATGCTGTTCGCGCCGCTGAGCTTGTCGCGGACGCTGTAGAGCTGGATGCCGATCCGGTTGACCGGCACGAGGCGGTTGCGGCCGCCGGAGGGCGCGGCGCCGGGGATGGAGCCGACGGCGGCACCGGCGGTGGTGCCGATCGCGGCGCCGAGACCGACGGCCACCGACGACGCCGCGAGCGCCTTGAGCATGCTGCGGCGGCTCATCGGCCGGTTGGGGATCGTGGGGTGGGCGTGCTGGTGACTCATGACTCTCCTTCGAGTGGGTGTGCGGGGCCGGCCGGCACGCGGCCGGCCCCGCACGGGAGGGGTGGAGCTACTTGACGACGAGGCTCGTGATGACCGAGCTCGCCGTGGTGTTCGCGGTGGCCTTGTGCACGACGGTCAGCGAGTAGCTGCCGGCCGCGAGCTTGGGCAGGGTGACGACGGCGTCACCGTTCTCGTCGAGCGTGGCGCTGAGCATCGCCACGGTCGACACACCGCGCTTGACCTGGATGGTGACCTCACCGTCGCCGGCGAGGCCGGTCTCCGTCTCGGCGTGGACGTTCACCTTCGCGGCGACCGCCGGCTTGACGGAGGCGACGTCGGCGGTGACCGAGGTCGCCGCCTTGGTGACGATGAGCCGCGCGGTCGTCGAAGAGACCTTGAAGGTCTCGTCGGCCTGGTAGGTCACCCGCAGGGTGTGGGTGCCCACCGCCAGCTCCCGGTCGAGCTCGACCGTGGCCGCACCCTCGCTGAGGGTGGCCCGGCCGACCTCCGTGCCGCCGCTGGTGACGACGACGACGCCGGACGGCGTGCCGCCCTCACCGGAGACGGTGACCGCGACCTCGCCCGGCGCGCCGTAGACGGCCCGCAGGGACGGGACCGAGGCCCGCGTCACCGAGTCGACCGTGGGCTCGTTCGGAGCGGACAGGTCGATGGTGAAGGACACGCGGCCCACCTCGGACACGTTGCCCGCGGTGTCGGTGGCCCGGTACTGGACGTCGTAGACGCCGTTGGCGTTGAACGTCACGCCGTACTGCTGGTTGGCGGAGAGGTTCGACCACGACTGGCCGCCGTTGACGGAGTACTGCACCGACTGCAGCGCACCGTTGTCCACTGCCTGCACCGAGAGGCGGACCGGCTGGTTGAACACGCCGCCGACACCGGTGGGGGTGGCCGGGGCCAGCGTGTGGGCGACCGTCGGGGCCTGGACGTCGGCGACGCCGGCGCCCACCATCGTGAGGCTGTCGACGGCGAGCTCGTCGGCCGAGGTGACGAACAGCGCGCCGGTGCCCTGCGGGGCGCCGGTGAGCGCGACGGTCACGTCCTTCCAGCCGGACCCGGCCGGGACCTGGGCGACGGCGAAGGGCGCGGCGTCGGCCGCACCCCACCGCAGCTGGACCTGGCCGCCACCGGTGGCGCGGACGACCGCGCTGTCGATCCCGGAGAAGCTCACCGGGTCGTAGCGCAGGAAGTCCCCGCTGCCGAGGCCGCGCACGGCGCTGCCGCCGCTCGCCTCCTCGTCGGTGTAGACGACGACGCCCTGGCGGCCGATGGCGTGCTCGGCCTGCTGGAGCTTCGGGTTGAGGCGCACGGTGGCCTCGCCGGTCGCCGCGGGGACGCCGTCGTGGCCCGCGTCGCGGTAGGTGACGACGATGGCGCCGTAGAGCAGGGCGCCGGCGCCGTGCTCCGGGGAGTTCGGGTCGGTCCGGATGCCGGCCTGGCAGCCGGTGCCCGAGACCTCCGGGTGGGCGTGCTCGTCGTGGCCCAGACCGTAGGTCCAGGACACGCGCGAGCACACCGTCTCGTTGCCGTCCTCGGCGTCCTGGGTGCTCACCTTCAGCGGGACGACGTTGCCCCAGTCGAAGAAGCCGCCGTTGACGGGCCCCTCGACCGTGACCACCGGGGCCTGGTTGCCGACGGAGATCTGCTGGGAGGTGAGACCGAACGAGCCCTGCGCGTCCGTCACCCGCAGGCGGGCGAAGTACAGGCCGAGCTCGTCGTAGGTGTGGGTGGCCTCGACGCCGGTGGCGTCGAAGGTGCCGTCACCGTCGAAGTCCCACTCGTAGGTGAGGGCACCGCCCTCGGGGTCCACCGACGCGGAGGCGTCGAAGGTGACCTCGAGCGGAGCCGCGGAGGAGGAGATCGGGGTGGCCGTGAACGCGGGGCGCGGGGCCTTGTTGCCCTCGGCGTAGGAGATCCGGTAGAGCCCGGCGTCCGGGTTCGCGCGGAAGAAGCCGTCGCCGTAGTCGAGGACGTAGAGCGAGCCGTCGGGACCGAACTCGAGGTCCATCGGGTTGTCGATCGGCGGGACGTTGTCGAAGGTCAGTGCCCGGTTGGGCATGAAGTCCTCGATGTGGGTGACGTCGAAGGACTCCCAGTCCACGGTGAAGGCGGCGATGTAGTCCTGCGAGAACTCGGAGAAGAAGTTCTTCTTGTCCCAGTACTCGGGGAACTTGGCCGTCGAGGGGTTCTCGGCGTCGTAGTGGTACACCGGCCCGCCCATCGGGCCCTGGCCGGAGCCGGCGCCGAAGGTGACGAGCTCGTCCCACGGCTGGTCGCCGGGGTTGTCGCCGTAGTAGAGCGTGGCCGCGAAGGCCGGCGGCAGCTCGACGAGGCCGTTGTTCCAGCGCGAGTTGTTGCGCAGGTTCTCGGGGTCGAAGAACTCGCGCGGGCTCGCGGTGGCGTAGTCCCACTCGTTGTACGGGGCGTTGGGCCCGTGCACGTAGGGCCACCCGGCGTTGACCGGGGTGTCCAGCGAGACGACGTTCCACTCGACGTAGCCCATCGGGCCGCGGTTGGGGTTGGCGGCGGCCACGGCGGCGCTGGCGTCGGGTCCGTAGTCACCCCACGAGAGGGAGTTCGTCCCGGGGTCGACCTCGATGCGGAAGGGGTTGCGCGCCCCCATGACGAAGACCTCCTCGCGGACCTTGTCGCGGACGTCGTCGTACTCCTCGCCGGTGAAGAGGTTCCCCTCCGGGACGGTGTACGAGGTGCCGGGACCAGGCTCGACGCCGTCGGCGATGTCCTCGAGCGGCGAGATCCGCAGGATCTTGCCGCGCAGGTCGTTGGTGTTGCCGGCGCCGCGGCGGGCGTCGAAGCCCGGGTTCATCCCCGGGGCGTCGTTGTTCGGCGCGAAGCCGTTGGCGCCGGGTGTCGAGGCGGGGGTGTTGTCACCGGTGCTGAGGTAGAGGTTGCCCTCCCCGTCGAAGTCGATGTCCGCGCCGACGTGGCAGCACTGGCCGCGCTGCGCCTCGACCTTGATGATCTCCTGCTCGGAGTCGAGGTCGAGGGCACCGGCCTCGTCGTCCCACTGGAACCGGGACAGCAGGTTGTAGCCCAGCCACTGGTCCCAGTACGTGGCGTCCTGCCCGGCGGGCAGGGAGTTCGGGGCGTTGCCGGCAGGCGTCGTCGCCGGGTAGGGACGCCCGGTGGACGGTGAGACGCCGGACAGCTCGACCGGCGCGTAGACGACGTAGACCCAGCCGTTCTCCTCGAAGTCCGGGTCGATCGCGATGCCCTGGAGCCCGTCCTCGGAGTTGGCGTAGACGGGGATCTTGTTGGTGATCCGCGTGATGCCGGTGCCGGGGTCGGTGAGGCGCAGGTCGCCGTTGCGGGCGGTGTGCAGGACCCGGCCGTCGGGGAGGACGGCCATGTCGAGCGGCTCACCGACGTCCTTGGTCAGGGTGGTCTTCTCGTAGTTGGACCAGTCGAGCGCCGCCTCGGCGCCCGGCTCGGCGGCGTGGTCGACGCCGTCGTGTGCCGTGGCCGGCACGCCCGCCGTCGCGAGTGCGCTGGCGGTGAGGAGCCCGGTGACCGCTGCGGCGACGCCGCGGCGCAGTCGTGACCGGGAGTTGTTAGCCTTCATCTGTGGTGCAACTCCTTCACAGGTGTTGTTCACGGGGACCGGGCCCTTACGTCCGTGCAAAGAGGTGGGGGCCCGGTCTGTCCTGTCGAGCGACCGGCGCTGCCGGTCGGGGTCGTACCTCCTTCGGGGGTCGTGCACGCCGCGACGGTGCGGCAGTGAGGCGGGTCTAGCGGACCGCGGGTGCGGTGGGACGGGTGGCTTCGTGAGGAAGCGGCCCCGGAGAAGAGGTGCCGGCGGGTGCCGGCAGGTCTGCATTGACCATGCCGCTGAACCTAGGGACAGTTATGCCGCCTGTCAACCAAAAGTTCACCAGTCAAGACGAGTGCTTTGGTCAAGCGAGTGGGTGAACTGGTCGAAGGGAGGAGTGGCCCTCCTCCGGTCGTCGGACCGGGACCGCCCTCGACCTGCGCGGCGGTCGGCCGCGGGCGACGATCGAGGTCCGCCCACCGCCTGAAGGAGCACCATGGCCACGAGCATCGCCGAGCACCTCGTCCGCCAGCTCGCCGCCGCCGGCGTCGAGCGCGTCTACGGCATCGTCGGGGACTCCCTCAACCCGGTGGTCGACGCCGTCCGGCGCACCGACGGCATCGAGTGGGTCCACGTCCGCCACGAGGAGGCGGCGGCCTTCGCCGCGGCGGGCGAGGCCGAGGTGACCGGCCGGCTCGCCGTCTGTGCCGGGTCCGCCGGACCGGGCAACCTCCACCTCATCAACGGCCTCTACGACGCCAACCGCTCGCGGCTGCCCGTCCTCGCCATCGCCTCGCACATCCAGAGCAGCGAGATCGGGACGCAGTTCTTCCAGGAGACCCACCCCGACCGCCTCTTCACCGAGGCCTCCGTCTTCTCCGAGCTCATCACCACCCCCGCCCAGCTGCCCCGCGTCACGCGCAGCGCGATCCAGCACGCCGTCGGCACGCCCGGCGTCGCCGTCCTCACCCTGCCCGGCGACGTCGCCGACGCCGAGCTGGACGACGACGGCCAGCACCTCGTCCCCGCCACCGGCGCGGCCACCCTCGTGCCGGCCGAGGAGGACGTCGCCGCCCTCGCCGAGGCGATCAACGCCGTGCGGAAGGTCACGCTCTTCGTCGGCGCCGGGGCGCGCGGCGCCCGCACCGAGGTGCTCGCCCTCGCCGAGCAGGTCGGCGCGCCGGTGGGCCACTCGCTGCGCGGCAAGGAGGTCATCCAGTACGACAACCCCTACGACGTCGGGATGTCGGGCCTGCTCGGCTACGGCGCCTGCCAGGACGCGATGGAGGGGGCCGACCTCCTCGTCCTCGTGGGGACCGACTTCCCGTACACCGACTTCCTGCCGGCCGACGTGCGCACCGCGCAGATCGACGTCGACGTCACCCACCTCGGGCGGCGCACCCGCCTGGACGTGCCCGTCCACGGCGACGTCGGCGCCACGCTGCGCATGCTGCTGCCGCTCGTGCGGCGCAAGAAGTCGCGGGCCTTCCTCAAGGACATGGTCAAGCGCCACGAGAAGGTGATGACGAAGGTCGTCGGCGCGTACACGCGCAAGGTCGAGAAGCACCGCCCCATCCACCCGGAGTACGCGGCGGTGAAGCTGGACGAGGCTGCTGGGCCGGACACCGTCTTCACGGTGGACACCGGCATGAACAACGTGTGGGCCGCCCGCTACCTCACCCCCAACGGCCGGCGACGGGTCATCGGCTCCTTCATCCACGGCTCCATGGCCAACGCCCTGCCCCACGCGATCGGCGCCGCCTTCGCCGACCCGGGCCGCCAGGTCGTCGCACTGGCCGGCGACGGCGGCCTCTCGATGCTCCTGGGCGAGCTCGTCACCCTGCGCCACTACGACCTGCCGGTCACCGTCGTCGTCCTCAACAACGCCTCCCTCGGGATGGTCAAGCTCGAGATGCTCGTCGAGGGCCTGCCCCACCATGCGACGGACTCCCCCGCCGTCGACTACCGCCGGGTGGCCCAGGCGCTCGAGATCCCGGCGGTGCGGGTGGAGGACCCGCGGGAGCTCACCGACGCCTTCCGCGACGCCTTCGACCGGCCCGGTCCGGCGCTCGTGGAGGTCATGACCGACCCGAACGCGCTGTCGATCCCGCCGAGCATCTCGGCGGGACAGGTGCGGGGCTTCGCGACGTCGATGACCAAGCAGATCTTCGGCGGCGGCTCGGGCGAGGTCATGGCCATGGCGCGCTCCAACCTCCGCAACATCCCGCGCCCGTAACTCCTTTGCGTGACACCGCTGCCCACGTCAACCCTTGACGTGGGCAGCGGCCTGTCGTCACAGTGGGTGGTGCCGGCGAGGACGCCGGGACCTACGGGAGGGGATGGTCATGCGCAGGCTGCTTGCTGTCGGTGCGACGTTGGGCGTCGTGATGACCGGGCCGGTGCTGCCCGCCGCGGGAGTGCCGGACGACCGGGTGGGCTGGGACCGCACCGGCGCCACGCAGCGGGTGCTGCGGGACGGCACCGCGGAGGAGGTGGGGCTGGTCGCCCGCGAGCTCGAGCGGATCGAGCCCGCGCTCCGCGAGGGCCTCACCCGCGAGCCCACCCCCTTCTACCCCGGTGCGGTGGCGCTGGTCGCCGCCGAGGGGGTCGTCGTCGAGCGCACTGCCGTCGGCCATGCGGTGCGGTGGGCGGACACGACCACCGAGCTGCCCGCCGAGGAGCAGGTCGAGATGCGCACCGACACGATCTTCGACCTCGCCTCCCTGTCCAAGCTCTTCACCGCCGTCGCCGTCATGCAGCTCGTCGAGGCCGGCGAGGTCGACCTCGCCGACATTGCCGCCTCCTACGTCCCCGCCTTCGCCGCGAACGGCAAGGAGGCCATCACCGTCGAGCAGCTCCTCACCCACACCGCCGGCCTGCCGGCGTGGATCAACCTGTGGAGCGCGCCGGACGAGGCCGCCGCGCTCCAGCGGGTCTGGGACGTCACGCCGACGAGCACCCCAGGGACCGGCTACCTCTACAGCGACCTCGGGCTCATCACCCTCGGCGAGATCGTCGAGCGGGTCTCCGGCCAGGGGCTGGACGCGTACGTCACCGAGCACATCACCGGCCCGCTCGGGATGAGCGACACGATGTACAACCCGCCGGCCGAGCTGCTCCCGCGCATCGCCGCCACCGAGTACCAGGCGACACCGGCCCGCGGGCTCGTCCACGGCGAGGTCCACGACGAGGCCGCGTGGCGGCTGGGCGGCGTGGCCGGGCACGCCGGCGTCTTCTCCACCGCCGACGACGTGGCCGTCTTCGGGCAGATGCTGCTCAACGGCGGCAGCTACGACGGCGCCCGCGTGCTGGAGCCCGCGACGGTCGAGCTGATGATGCGCGACTACACCGGCCGGCTCTCCTCCTCCCACCGCGGGCTCGGCCCGGAGCTGGAGGCGTGGTTCTACCACGACGTCCTCACCAGCGCGGAGTCCGCCGGGCACACCGGCTTCACCGGCACCTCGCTCGTCATCGACCCGCACACCGAGACCATCGCCATCCTCATGACCAACCGGGTCCACCCCAGCCGCGACTGGGGCAACATCAACCCCGTGCGCCGCGCCGTCGCGCGCGCCGCGGGCCTGGCCCGCCCGATGACCGGCTTCACCCGGGGCGCCGCCTGGTACTCCGGCATCGGTGACGCCATGGAGTACACGCTCACCGTGCCGGTGACGCTCGACGGGGACGACGAGCTCGTCGTCGACCTGTGGTTCCACACCGAGCCGACCGACCTGCTCCACGTCGAGGCCTCCACCGACGACGGCGCCACCTGGCAGCCCCTGGACGGCACGCTCACCGCCGGCGACCACACCGTCACGGCGGCCGGCAGCGCCTCGGGCGACGGCGAGGGGCGCTGGTGGGAGGGCCGCTTCGACCTCGCGGGCCTCAGCGGCGACGTGGAGCTGCGGCTGCGCTACGCGACCGACGCCGTCTACTCGGGCCGCGGCATCTACGTCGACCGGATCCAGGTCCCGGGCACCTTCGACGACTGGGACTTCGCCGACCGGGCGACGATGGTCGCTGACGGCTGGACCCGCGTCACGGCGGACGGGTCCCTCGCGCCCACGCACCCTGCGGATGCGCTGACCGGGCTGGACGCCTCGCTCGCGCGGCACGTCGCCTCGGGGGACGTCGCCGGGCCGATCGCCCACCAGCTCGCGACCGCGCTCGACCAGGCCCGTAGCCACCTCGACCGCGGCCGCGAGACTCCCGCCGTGCGCTCCCTGGAGCGGGTGCTGCGACACCTGGACGGCCCGCGCCGGACGGACACCCTGAGCGAGGACGCGCGGTCCGAGCTGCGCGGCTGGGCCGTCTTCACCCTCGACCTCCTCACGGCCGCCCCCGTAGCGATTGCGGACGCCGTGTGACAGGGGCCACACTATGCAGACGTCGAGAGTGTGAGGTGACGTCGTGGACGCCGACATCGAGATCCTGCCCATGCTGTCGCGGGGCAAGCACCGCAGTCCGCGCAGGGGCGCCTGCTTCATGGAGCTGGCCTCCTACCTGGCCGGTGAGCGGTGGAGCGACAAGCCCGCCTGCACGCATCCGCTGCTCGCCCATCTGGCGCGGCTCGTCAACGACCTCACCGAGGACGCCGAGCGGCCGCGGCTCGCGACGCTCATCCCGGCGGTCATCGGGCTGCGCAGCGAGGACCCGCGGTGGGACGACGAGCTCACGCTGCTCGCCGCGTCGCGGGCCCTGCCGGTGGTGAGCGAGCACCACCAGCGGGCCCTGGCGGTGGGCATTCTCAGCTGCGAGCGACGGCGCGCCGAGCGGGCGGGGGCCGACGCCGCCCTGCACCCGGCGAGCCGCCGCGCGCTCGAGGCGGTGCCGCTGGCCGAGCGCTGGGCCCGCGCCTTCGTCGAGCAGGTGGGGGGCGTGGGTGCCCACCACCCGGGCTCCGCCGTCGTCGAGATCGCGACGGTGGGGCTGGCCACGGCCTGCGTCCCCGACCCCTCGGGGATGCTGCGCGACCTGCTCGCCGACGCGATCACCCTGTGCGAGCACCTCGCGGGGCGCGAGGAGCAGCAGCGCGAGCCGCTGGCCCCCGAGCACTGGCGGGAGGTCGTCACCCCCGCACCGGTCGCCTAGACCGCCAGCGTGGGCGCCGCGGCCTCGAGCTCGCGGCGCTTGCGGTGCAGGGCGACGCGCAGGACGAGGGACAGGAGCAGCGCCACGGTGCCCGCGACGACCGTCACCCGGTAGGCGCCGGTGTAGCCGGCGACGTCGGCCAGCCGCCCGGCCGTGCTCGAGCCGAGCGCGTAGCCGAGGGAGGTGGCGGCGGCGAGGATCATCATCGCCGCACCGAGCCGCGAGGGGTCCACGACCCGCTCGCACGCGGAGTACAGCGTGATCATGTAGGGCGCCACCGCCAGGCCGAGCACGGCGAGGACGGGGGCGAGCGCGCCCAGCGAGCCGACGACGAGCAGCGGCAGGGTGAGCACGGCCAGGCCCGCCGCGAAGACGGGCAGCCGGTCGGCGAGCCGGAAGCGCACCGGCAGGATGACGATCGTCAGGCCCGCGACGACGCTGCCGACACCGAGGACGGCATGGAGCAGCCCGGCGAGACCGGGCTCACCGGCCTCGGTGGCCATCGCCGTCGTCCCGGCCTGGACCGAGCCGAAGATCGTCCCGACGATGAGCTGACCGGCGCCCAGCCCGACGAGGAGCGGGCTCACCCGGGGGCCGGTGGCCCCGCTCTCGCCGCGGTGCCCGCGCACGAGCTCGACGGTGGGGTGGACGGCGAACCACGTCGCGAAGACGGCGAGGCCGCCGGCGGCGACGAGGAGGGCGCCGGCCGGGGAGACGAGCGCCGCCATCGTGCCGACGATGGCCGGGCCGAGCACGAAGCCGGCCTCGTCCGCCGCGCCCTCGTAGGAGAAGGCGGTCGACAGGAGCGTGAAGCGCTCCTTGCCGCGGGTCTTGGCGAGCTCGCGCCAGCGCACGCGGGCCATCGTCCCGATCTGCGGCACGAAGAGGCCCGCGACGCCGCTGACGACGGCGAGGGCCTGCCACGGCACGTCCTGCCCGGAGAGCACGACGAGGGCGACGAGCGCGAGCGAGCCGCCCGCGGACTGGACGAGGAGAACGGGGCGCTGCCCGATCCGGTCGGTGAGGGCACCGGCGACGGGCGAGGCGACCGCGTTGACGATGGCGAAGGCGCCGGCCGCGGCGCCGCCACCGCCGTAGCTGCCGCTCACCTCGGCGACGAGGAGGAGCGTGCCCATCTGCGCCATGGCGAGGGGCAGCCGCGCGACGAGCGCGACGACGACGTAGAGCGGACCGGTCAGCGAGAAGAGGCTGCGGTAGGAGGACAGGGCGGACAATCGGTCTCCACGGAGGATCGGTCTGCGCTCCTCCCACCCCGGAAGCGCTGCGAACCCTGTAGCGGCTCAGTCTAGCCGAGCGCGGACCCTCTCGACCTGCGAGACAGGCCACTGCAGCCGGGCGGCGAGCTGCGCCGTCGTCGCGTCCTCGCCGAGGGCGCGGGCGGCGTGGTCGACGAGGCGGCGGCGCAGCACCGTCCGCCGCCGGCGGCGCACCACCGCGGCGCCGACGAGCCCGTGGCGCGGCGCGGCGAGGAGCGCGAGGAGGAAGGCCGCACCGACGACGCTCGCGATCATCCCGGCGATCGACAGGTCCCACACGACGGCGAGCCCGTACCCGCCGAGCACCGCGACGGCCCCCACGCCGAGCGCGGTGACGAGCATGAGCCCGAGCCGGTCGGTGAGGAGGTAGGCGGTGGCCGCGGGGCCGGCGAGGAGGGCGACGACGAGGATGGCGCCCACCGAGTCGAAGGCGCCGACGACGGTGACGGACACGAGCGCCATGAGCACGTGGTGGACGAGCACCGGGGAGATCCCGACGACGGCGGCGAGCGCCGGGTCGAAGGTCGTCACCTTGAGCTCCTTGTACAGCAGGACGACGGCGGCGACGGCGACGACCGCGACGGTCCCCGTGGTCCACCACGACCGGGGCCCGAGGTCCACCCCGCCGACGGTGAGGACGTGGAGCGGCGCGAAGGCGATCTCCCCGAAGAGGACGTGCTCGAGGTCGAGGTGGACGTTGCCGCCGTAGCGGGCGACGAGGAGCACGCCGAGGGCGAAGAGCCCGGTGAAGACGATGCCGGTGGCGGCGTCGCCACGGACCTTCCCGCCGCGCTCGAGGAGGTCGACGAGGACGACGGTGAGGAGGCCGAAGGCGGCGGCCCCGGCGACGGCGGCGAGCGGGCCGAGGGAACCGGTGAGGAGGAAGGCGAGGACGATCCCGGGCAGGGCGGCGTGGGAGATCGCGTCACCGACCATGACGCTGCGGCGCAGGAGGAGGAAGCAGCCGAGCAGCGCGCACGGGGCGACGACGAGCAGCGCGGTGACGATGATGACGACGTCGACGCTCATGCCGCCTCCCCCACCGCAGCGCGCCGGGCACCCGCCCGGGCGCGCAGCCGGCGCGCGGGCAGGGACAGGACGAGGACCGCCGTCGCGACGAGGACGACGAGCGGGCCGGTGGGCAGGTCGGTGGTCGTCGCGCTCAGCACGGCCCCGGTCGCGCCGCTGAGGGCACCGATGAGCGCGGCGAGCACGATCATCACCGTGAGCCGGTCGGTCCACTGCCGCGCGGCCGCCGCCGGGGTGATGAGGAGCGCGGCGACGAGCACGACGCCCACGGTCTGGATCCCGACGACGATCGCGACGACGAGCAGCACGGTGAGCAGCGCCTCGACCCGCCGCACCGGGTACCCGACAGCGCGGGCGAAGGCCGGGTCGAAGGCGACGAGCTTGAGCTCCTTGTACGTGACGGCGACGACGGCGAGCGCCACCGCCGTCGCCACCGCCATGGCCCTCACGTCGGCGGCGACGAGGCTGGCGGCCTGCCCGAGGACGAAGCGGTCCAGGCCCGACTGTCCCGAGGCACCGGTGCCCGCGACGTAGGTGAGCAGGACGGTGCCGGCCCCGAAGAACACCGACAGGACCAGGGCCAGGGCGGCGTCCTGCTTGACCCGCGTGCGCTGGACGACGACGAGGACGAGCCCGGCGGCGAGCGCCGCCGTCGCCGCCGCGCCGAGCATGAGCCCGGAGCCGGAGGTCGTGCCGGTGAGGAGGAAGCCGATGACGACGCCGGGCAGCGTCGCGTGCGCGAGCGCGTCGCTGAGCAGGCTCTGGCGGCGCAGCACCGCGAAGGTGCCCAGGGTCCCGCCGAGCAGGCCGAGGACGGCGGCGCCGAGCGCGACGGTCCGCAGCGTGTAGTCGCCGAGGAAGGCGCTGAGCTCACCCACGGCGGCCGGGCTCCGGCTCGCGGCGGGCCGTCCCGCCGTAGGTGCGGGCGATGTTCTCGGGGGTGAAGACCTCCGCCGTCGGGCCGGCGGCGACGAGCTCACGGTTGAGGAGGACGACGGTGTCGAAGTACTCGGCGACGGTGGACAGGTCGTGGTGGACGACGACGACGGTGCGCCCCTCGTCGCGCAGCTCGCGCAGGAGGTCGACGACGACGCGCTCGGTGAGGTAGTCGACCCCGACGAAGGGCTCGTCGGCGAGGTAGAGGCGCGCGTCCTGGGCCAGGGCCCGGGCGAGGAAGACGCGCTGCTGCTGGCCCCCGGACAGCTCCCCGACCTGCCGTCCGGAGAGCTCGAGCATGCCCACGCGCTCGAGGCAGCGCTCGGCGGTGCGGCGCTCGGCGGCGCCGGGCCGGCGCAGCCAGCCGAGCCGTCCGTAGGTGCCCATCTCGACGACGTCGCGGGCGTCGGTGGGGAAGTCCCAGTCCACGCTCCCCCGCTGCGGGACGTAGCCGACCTCGCGGCGCACCCGCTCGAGGGGCCGGCCGAAGATCTCGACGCCGCCGGCGACGGGCCGCACGAGGCCCATGGCGGCCTTGAGGAGCGTCGTCTTGCCCGCCCCGTTGGGGCCGACGACGCCGACGAGGCGGCCCTCGGGCACGGTGAAGGACACGTCCCACAGGACGGGCTCGTCGCGGTAGGCGACGGTGAGCCCGTGGACGGACAGCGGCGCGGTCATGACCCTCCCAGGGCGGTGGCGATGGTCTCGGCGTTGGCGAGGAGCATCCCGGCGTAGCTGCCGGTGGGCGTGCCGGGCGCACCGAGGGCGTCGGAGTAGAGGCCCCGCTCGGGAAGGTGCACCTGCCAGCCGCGGTCGGCGGCGGCCTCCCGGACGGCCTCGATGCTCGCCGGGGAGACGCTCGACTCGGTGAAGAGGGCGGGTACCTGCCGCTCGACGAGGAGGTCGACGAGGCCGCGGACGTCCGCGACGCCGGCCTCGTCCTCGGTGGACAGGCCCTGGACGCCGCGGACCTCCAGGCCGTAGGCGCGGCCGAGGTAGCCGAAGGCGTCGTGGGAGGTGACGAGGAGGCGGCGCCGCTCGGGCACGGCGGCGAGGAGCTCGGTGGCCTCGGCGTGGGCGGCCAGCGCCTCCTCGACGTAGGCACGCCCGCCGGCGGCGAAGTCAGCGGCGTGCTCGGGGGCGATCTCGCTGAGCTCCGCGACGACGGGGTCGACGACCTGTACCCACAGCTCGGGGTCGAACCACACGTGGGGGTCGTGCTGGTCGGCGTGGTCGGCGGAGGCGAGGAGCTGCGCGCGGGGCAGGGTGTCCGTCAGCGCGAGCACCCGCTCGAGCGCCCCGGCCTCGAGCACCTCCTCCATCCGGCCCTCGAGGAAGAGCCCGTGGTAGACGACGAGGTCCGCCTCGACGAGGGCGCGCACGTCGCCCTGGCTCGCGCGGTACAGGTGCGGGTCCACGCCCGGCCCCATGAGGGCCGTGACCTCGACGTGCGCACCGCCGACGGCGCGGAGAAGGTCTGCCGCGTGCGTCGTCGTCACCGTGACGTCCACGCGGCCGTCGTCGGCGCCGCCCGCGGGGCCCGCGCACGCTGCTGCGAGCAGCACGAGACCCGCCGCGAGCGCCACACGGTTTCGGGTACCCGAACTCATGCGGCAAGGGTAGTCGAACTCGCGCGTTCCGCGCACCGCAGCGCTGTGCGCCCGCTCGTCGTCCCAGCGGGCGCACGGCTCCGAGGATCCACGGTCTACGCCGGTGTGAGGACCTCGGCCTCGAGCCGCGCGTAGCTCGTCTCCATGCCGTCGACCATCCCGGTCCCGAGGACGGCGTCGCGCGTCTCGGCGTCGGGGTAGGTGACGACGACGGTGAGCAGGGTCCCGCCGTCGACGGGCGTGAGGGTGAGCTCGTTGACCGCGCCGGGACCCTCGACGCCGATCATCCGCTCGGTCGTCACCTCCCGGTACGGCGGCGCGGACTCGAGGAGCTCGCCGGTGAAGCCGAAGCGGTCCCCGCCGCCGTCGCGCTCCCACTCGTTGCGGTAGGTGTTCCCGACGGTCGTCGCGACCTCGCACACCGGCATGCTCCACCCGTCGGGACCGAGCATCCAGCGGCGGATCAGCGCGGGGTCGTGGTGGGCGTCCCACACGGTCTGCACCGGGCCGTGGATGACCCGGCTGATGCGGACGCGGGTGTCGTCGAGGAGCTGCGCCGCAGTGGGCAGGTCCGCGGCGAAGGAGGTGAGGTCGGCGAGGACGGCGTCCACCTGGTCCATGGCGGCGGTCAGGCCCTCCTCCATCCCCATCGAGAGCAGCTGCTCGAGCGCGTCGAGGGAGGGGAAGACGGTCCGCGTCATCAGCCGCGAACCGGTGCCTGTCGGCTCGAAGGTGTAGACCATCCGCGTGGAGGGCAGGCCGGCGTCGGGCTCGCCGTCGGGTGTGGCGAAGCCGTCGCGGACCTCGAAGGACCGGCCCGGCTCGACGGTGAGGAACTCCCAGTACCCGCCCGCCCGCTCGCCGTCCGGTCCGGTCATGTAGTAGTCCGACCGGCCACCGACGGTGACGTCGTGTCGGGTGAAGGTCGCGGGCCAGCCGGGCGGGCCCCAGAACTTCTCGATCTGGCGGGGGTCGACGTAGGCGTCCCAGAGCCGGCTGACCGGCACGGGGAAGTCGGCGACGACGGTCATGGTGAGCGCGTCGAGGTCCTTCTCGACGGTGGTGACGGGCATGGCGGTGCCTTTCTGGCGGTCACTCGTCCTCGGTGAGGAGCGCGTCGAGCCGGGTGACCCGTCCGCGCCAGAGCTGCTCGTACTGGTCGAGCAGGAGCTGGGCCCGGCGGATCGTGTCGGGGTTGCCGCGCACGAGACGTTCGCGGCCCTGCCGGTGCTTGGTCACCAGACCAGCTCCTTCCAGGACGGCGACATGCTTCTGCACGGCCGCGAACGACATGTCGTAGTCGCCTGCCAGCTCGGTCACGGTCGCCTCCCCCACGAGGGTGCGCCGGACGATGTCGCGCCGGGTGGCGTCGGCGAGGGCCCGGAACACCCGGTCCGTCGCGGCGTCGTCCAGCACGCGTTGTACAACCATGTGGTTGTACATTAGTGACGGACGACGCGTCCGTCAACCCCCTCAGGCATAGCGCCGGGCAACCTCTACCGTCCGCGGGCCGTAGTGGCCGCCGAAGATCACCGCGTGCATGACGAGCATCGTCAGCTGGTGCAGCCCCACCCGCTCCTGCCACCCCGCGGCCAGCGGGGAGACCTCCTCGTAGCCGGCGAGGACGTCGGGCAGGCGGTCGACGCCGAAGAGCGCGAGCGCCGCGAGGTCGGTCTCGGCGTGCCCGCCGTGCGCCGCGGGGTCGATGAGCACGCCCGCGACGGCGCCGTCCCGCTGGGTCCACACGACGTTGCCGCCCCACAGGTCACCGTGGAGGCGCGCGGCCCCGTCCCCGACGAGGCCGGGCTGGTCGTGGTCGAGGTCCCCGGCCGCGAGCCGGTCGGCGACGCGCTCGAGGGCGCGGGCGCCGTCGTCGTCGATGGAGCCGTTCGCCAGCGCACGCGGCACGTACGGGCGCAGCTGGTACTCGGCGTAGAACTCCCCCCACCGGGTGAAGGGCGCGTCGGCGTCGTGCTCGTGCAGGGGCATCGGCCCCGAGCTGCGCGGGACCTCCCCGCGCCACCCGGGCGGGGTGCAGCCCAGGGACGGTGCGCCGGCGGCGTGCGTGTGGGCCAGGCCGCGGCCGAGGGCCGCAGCAGCCTGCGCCGTCGGCTCGGCCGAGGGCAGGTGGACGAGGTCCATCCAGCCCTCCCCCTCGGCGAGGATCTCGACGACGGGCGCGCCACCCTCCTCCACCGCCTCGGTGAGCCAGCGCAGGCCGGCCGCCTCGAAGCGCAGCGTCACCGGCTCGTCGGTCTTGTGGAAGGAGCTCATGGGGCCATCGTGGCAAGGCGTGGGCCGCCCGGCGAGGGTAGGCCCGGTTCGCTACAGTCGTCACCGTGAGTGAAACGGGCGCGCGGGGCAACGCGGTGGTCATCGAGGACGACGCCGACATCAGGTTCCTCCTCGAGGTCACCCTGGGTCAGGCCGGCTTCGCCGTGACGTCGGCGCCGAACGGGCAGGCCGGCGTCGACGCGGTGCGCGAGCTGCAACCCGTCATCACCACCCTCGACATCTCCCTGCCCGACTTCGACGGCTTCGAGGTGGCGCGGCGCATCCGCGCCTTCTCCGACACCTACATCCTCATGCTCACCGGCCGGGCGGACGAGATCGACACCCTCCTCGGGCTCGAGGCCGGGGCCGACGACTACGTGACCAAGCCCTTCCGGCCCCGCGAGATCCGGGCCCGCATCGAGGCCCTGCTCCGCCGTCCGCGCACGGTGGCCGGTGAGGCGCCGCCCGCGGCACCGCCCGCCGAGCTGCCCGCCGCGGCCGAGGCCGCGGGGACGCAGGACGACGCCTTGCTCGTCCACGGCGACCTGCGCCTGGACCGCGACGCCCGCGTCGTCGAGCTGGGCGGGACGCCGCTGGAGCTGACCCGCAGCGAGTTCGACATCCTCACCGCGCTGCTGTCCAGCCCGCGGCGTGTGCTGAGCAAGTCCCAGCTCGCCGGCGTGCTGTGGTCCGAGAACGGCTACGACACCGGCCTCGAGGCAACCGACGCGGACCGCCGCTCGGTCGAGGTCCACGTCGCCAACCTGCGCCGCAAGCTCGGCGAGGACGCCACCAGCCCGCGGTACGTCGAGACGGTCCGCGGCGTGGGCTACCGGCTGGCGCTCAACGCCCGCTGAGGGCTGCCCGTGCCCCGCGCAGCGCGTGGCACGTGGGCCCGGCGAGGGCCTCGACCTCGGCCAGCGCCCGCTCGACCCCCGCGCCCTGCGCGGTGCGGCACCGGGTGGCGGCGTCCGCGAGGGCGAGCGCGCCGAGCATCTGCGCGGAGCACGCGAGGCTGAGGGACACGTCCCGCAGGTCCTCGCCGGTGGCCACGGCCTGCCGGAGCCGGGCGAGCCGCTCACCCGTCATGTCGAGGAAGCGGTCGATCATCCCGGCTGCTGCCTGCGCCCCCACCTGGGCGACGAGGTCGGTCAGCGGACCGCGGTCCAGCAGGTCCCCGGTCACGGTGTCCGTCCGAGCTCAGCCACAGTACGCCGCGCCGATGCCGACACGCTCGACGCGCACCTTGGTGCTCGACGGCGCCGGGACGGTCGTGCCGTCGGTGAGCACCGCGGCCACGCGCATGGTGTAGCTGTCGAAGCTGACGAAGTCGAACTGGTAGGGGCTGACCGTCGTCGTGCGCTGGCGGGCGGGGACGGTGCCGACCTCGCGCCACGTCCCACGGTCCTCGAGCTGGAGGCTCCACCGGGCCACGGTCTGGTTGAGACCACCGGCGTCCCAGTCCCAGCCCAGGGTCACCCACTGGTTGAGCCAGCCGGGCGTGCAGCGCATGGCGGAGACGCTCGGGGCGGCCGGCAGCTGGTGGGTCGCGGTCCAGGTGTTCGCGGCGGTCCACGTGCCCGCGGTGGCGACGCCGTCGACGGCCGTGGCGAAGGCGAGGGTGCGGCCCCCGAGCTGGACGCGGACCTGGTCGGAGGGGACGAAGGTGAGGCACAGGGTGCGGGCGCCGCTCAGACGCTCGCCGCCGGTGACGGTGAAGGAGGTACGGGCGCCGCTGAGGCCGGCGGTGTAGGCGACCGGGTCCGTCGCGGCGCAGGTGCCGTTCTTGCCGGCGAGGCGGTAGTCGACGCGGGAGCCGTCGAGCTCGGCGCCGGTGAGGGCGCGTCCACCGGAGGTGACGGTCACGGCGCCGGGGCGCCACGTGCCGCTCGTGTCACCGGACATGCCGAGGGTGGCCGTGGTGCCGGTGCCGGCGGTGGTGACGTCCACCTGGACGCCGCCGGTGCGCAGCTGCGCGACGGGCACGGAGGCCTCGTCGCTCCACGCGGCGAGGGTGGACTCGCTCGGACGCAGGAGGAGGACCCCGCCCAGCACGACGGCGAGGGCGAGGAGGCAGGCGGTGAGCCGCGTGGTCATGGCATCTCCTGGGTGAGCGTCCAGCGGATCGCGCCGGCGTCGAGGGTGGTGTGCTGCGCGACCGTCGCCGGGACGGTGAGGTCGACGACGGCGGTGACGGTGGCGCCGTCGTCGGCGGGTGTGACGGTCCAGCCGCGCGTGCCGGCGGCCGGGAGCGTCGTCGTCACCCGCGGGGCGGAGCGGGTCAGGCCCTGCAGGCCGGTGACCTCGAGGCCGAGAGTGCCGGTGAGGAGCTCACCGGCGGCGCTCACGCTCACCGTGGAGGTGAGGCGCACGACGTCGCCAGGGACGAGCGGGGTGCTCGTGGGCAGCGGCTGGGGGGTGCCGGGCCGCAGGACGACGGTGCTCGAGCTGCCCGGCTCGACGGTGAGCTCACCGGCGGAGACGACCTGCCCCTCGCGGAGCTCGGCGTCGTTCCACCCGGCGAGGGTGGTCCCGCTGCCGGAGAGGAGGACCACCGCGACGACTGCGGCGAGTGCGGCGCGGGTCAGGCGGCTGGGCACGATGGTTCTCCTCTCCGGTGGGTGGTGCGGGTGCGGGTCAGCGGGCGGGGACGGTGTCCTGCTGGAGCGTGACGTCCAGGCCACCGAGGGAGACATCCTGGCCCTGGCCGACGAGCTTGGCGGTGGTCGCGTCGAAGGCGACGGTGACGGCGACGTCGAGCGTCTGCTTCTCGTCCTCGGCGACGACGGCGGCGGAGGTGCCGGTGACGGCCTCACCGCTGAGCGACATCGTCGCGTTCTCGCGGAGCTGGGCGAGGAGCTCGGCGTCGCCGGTGAGGCCCTCGAGGTTGTGGGCGACGGTCGCGCGGAGCAGGTCGCCCCGCGCGTCGATCGTCATGGTCTCGCTGTAGGTGAGGGCGTCGCCCGGGACGACGAGATAGGACCCGTCCGCGACGGCGGCGGTGACGTCCGCGCCGGCGACGTTGGTCCACGTGCCCTGGCCGGCGGCGAGGTCGAGGACACCGGCGGTGATCGCGGTGTCGGTCGCCGCGGCCTCGGAGTCGGACCACTCAGCGAAGGTGGCGCCGCCGGCGCCGAGGACGACGACACCCACGGCGGTGGCCGCGACGGCCTTCCACGTGGTGCCGGTGGAGCGGGAGGTGGTGGAGCGAGCCATGGTCGTGCCTCTCGGTGCGGGGTGCCGGTCTGTCCGGCGCTGCACCAAATATCGGCGGCCGACCTCAGCGACCCCTCCCCCGCACCTCAGTCCCACCTCAGGACTGGCTCAGGATTCCTCAGAGCCAGCTGAGCACCCGGTTGCCACCCTCCGCCACGGCCCGCTCCGCCCGCCGCGCAGCCAGCTCGCGCAGGGCGTCGAGCTCGTAGCCGGTCTCGGCGTCGGCGGCCACCCCCAGGCTCACCCGCAGGCGCAGCCGGGCGCCGTCGACCCGGAGGGGCACGGCGATGACACGGCGGCGCAGGTTCTCCGCCCACGCGTGGGCCTCGACGCCGGTGAAGCCGCGCAGGAGCACCTCGAAGACGTCGCTCGCGTCGTCGTCCACGCGCCCGGCGAGGGAGTTGGACGGTGGCGCGAGGACGCGGGCGCTGTCGACGACGGCGACGAGCGCCGCCTCCGCCACGGTCCGGTCGAAGGCGGTGGTGAGGTTGTCGCGGCCCTCGATGACGACGACGACGGCACCCAGCGGGTCCCCCGCGCGCTGCGCCTCCCGTACCGCCTCACGGGCCCGTGGCACGAAGCTCGTCGGCGTACGCAGGCCGGTGCGCGGGTCGAAGGCGCTCGTCCGGGTCTCCCGGGCGTGGACCTCATCCGTCCGGATGATGACCATGCAGTGCCCGGCCGTGGTGATGAGGACGATGAGCATGAGCAGCGTCGTCGACGTGCCGAGCGGTCCGGTGAACGTCGGGGAGTCCGGTCCCTGCGCGAGGTACACCGCGAGGCGCGCGCCGTAGTAGACGCCGACGAGCAGCAGGATCCCGCCGAGCACCGGGCTCAGCCGGTGCCCCATCCGCCGGCCCCGGAACGCCTCGGCGCCCCCCAGCCGCCCGCCGGCCCCGACGGGGGCGAGTGGGCCGGCGGGCAGGACCGCGAGCCCGGCCAGGGCAGCGAACCCGCTCGTGACGCCCAGGAGCGGGCGCCGCCCGTCGTCGGCGCGGATGCCGTTCCACATCGCCAGGGTGGTGACCACGGAGGAGGCGTTGCCCAGCGCGACGAACCACCAGAGCGTCTCGCTCGCCGACGCGGCCAGGTAGAACAGGGCGGTCGTGACGGCGCTGCTGAGCGCGAGCGTCCACAGGAGGTCCACCGGCGAGCGTCCCCGGCTGGCGACCTCGATGACGAAGGCGGTCGCGATGAGCGTGATGACGACGATCGAGACGACGTAGAGCGTCATGGCGTCGAGCATCAGCTGCCCTTCCCGGCCGGGAGGACGACATCGACGCGGGTACCGCGACCGGGTTCGGAGGTGAGCGTGATGGAGCCGCCGAGAGCCTCGACGATCTGGCGGCTGATGTGCAGGCCCAGGCCGGTGCCCTGGACCGAGGTGTGACGCACCTGCGGCGCCCGGTAGAAGCGGCTGAAGAGCTGGGCCTGGTCCGCGGTGGGGATGCCGGGACCGTCGTCGGTCACGGTGAGGCACACCCGGCTGCCCCTGTCACTGATCTCGATGCTGACGTGGCCCCCCTGGTGGGAGTACTTGACGGCGTTGGAGACGACGTTGTCGACGACCTGGGTGAGGCGCCCGACGTCCGCGCAGACGACGGCGGCGCTCGACGTGGAGACCGCGATCTCGATGTCGCGGTCGGCGGCGCGCGGGGACTGGGACTCGACGACGTCGTCGACGACGGCGGCGAGGTCCACGTCCTCCCGCGAGCCGACGTCGGACGCGGTGCGCGCAGCGCTGAGGAGGTTGTCGATGAGGATGCGCAGGCGACCGGCGTTGCGCTCGGCCACCTCGAGGTGGCCCCTGACGTGCGGCGGCAGGGCGGGGTCGTCGATCGCGAGGTCGAGGTAGCCGGCGACGGAGGTGAGCGGGGTGCGCAGCTCGTGGGAGACGGAGGAGACGAAGTCGTCGCGTTGGGACAGGGCGAGCAGCTCGTCGGTGATGTCGTGCAGGGCCACGACCGAGCCCTCGCTGCCGCCGTCCTCGTGCGGGAGGCGGCTGGCGCTGATGCGGAAGGCGGCGCGGTCACCCGGGGCCCGCTCCCACCACACGACCCTGCGGTCGAGCGACTCGCCGGCCGCGACGGCGGCGAGCCGCTCGGAGTCCACGGGCGTGGTGCCGTCGGCGGAGAAGAGCCGCGGCGCGGCGTCGACGAGGTGGGAGCCGACGGCGAAGCCGCCACCGCTCGCCTCGCGCAGCGCCCTGTTGGCGACGACGACGGTGCCCTTGGGGTCGAGCACGACGACACCCGCGTCGATCGTGTTGAGGACGCCTTCGAGACGCGCGCGGTCCAGCGCCGTCTCCTCGAGCAGCTCCTCGACGAGCGCGCTCTGCCCCGCGAGGAGCTCGCGTCGCGCCGCGGACCTCTTCTCCGACAGGTGCAGGGAGCTGGCGACGGCGATGATCGCGGCCGGGACGGTGAACATCCGGGCGGCGTTGTCCGGCGTGATGGACAGCGCGTCGGCCTGGAACGCGTGGACGATGTCCACCCCCATGGAGGAGGCCACGCCGGCGGCCACGGCCGTCGTGGTCGCGCCCCACCCCATCCGCGCGAGCCACACGACCGGGAGAAGAAGGAGCACCGAGGCACGCGCCCCGACGCTGAGGAGGCAGACGACGGCGAGCATGTCGAGCAGCGGGACCACGCCCTCGGCCCCGCGTGGCAGCAGGTGCCAGGGCACGACGGCGGCGACCGCGGTCGCGAGAAGGTTGACCGCCGCGCCGACGAGGACGGCGTCGGGGACGCCCTGACCGAACTCGTCCCAGGCGACCAGGGCGACGGTCATGACGCCGTAGACGACGAAGAAGGGCAGCTGCCGGCCGAGGACGGCGAAGCGGCGCTGGGTGGTCTCGTCGGCGACGGGGGCTTGCTGGCGGGGCACGGGTCCGAGCCTAGGCTGCACGGCGTAGGGTGGCGCGGGCGGCGCGCGGCCGGCCGGACTGGAGGCGTGGTGGGCGACGTTCTCGTCCAGGCGTTGTCGCTCGTGGCGATCATCGCGCTGGGCCTCGGGGTCAAGCGGCTCGGCTGGGTGTCGGTGGCCCACTTCCCGGTCCTCGCGACCATCGTCCTGCGGATCACCCTGCCCGCGGCGATCATCACGGGCTTCAACGACTTCGACCTCACGTGGGCGCTGCTGTCCCTGGCGGTGGTGGGGCTGGTCGTCAACGTCCTCCAGCAGGGCACCGGCATGCTCATGGGGCGCCGCAAGGGCCGGGAGGCGCAGGCCTTCGGCGTCCTCAACGTCGGCAGCTACAACATGGGCGCCTTCGCCATGCCCTACCTCGCCGGCTTCATGGGTCCCCAGGCCCTGGTCCTCGCCTCGCTCTTCGACGTCGGCAACGCCGTGGCGGCCGCGGGCATCGGCTACGCGTGGGCGGTGGCACTGGTCCCCGGGGAGCGCCGGATGGGCCTGGGTGGCTTCGTGCGCACGATGCTGCGCTCGACGATCTTCGTCACCTACCTCGTCATGCTGCCGCTGCGGCTGCTCGACCTCCGCCTGCCCGACCCCGTCATCGAGCTCACCGGCACGATCGGCGCCGCCAACACCTTTCTCGCGATGTTCATGATCGGCGTGGGGCTGGAGCTACGGCTGCCGCGGGCCAAGTACCGCCAGGCCCTCATGCTGCTCACGGTGCGCTACGGCTACGCCGTCCTCTTCGCGCTGGGGACGTGGCTGCTCCTGCCGGTGCCCACGGAGGTGAAGATCGTGCTCTGCATGGTGTACTTCGCGCCGATCGCGGCGATGGCCCCGGGCTACACCGCCGAGGTGCGGGGCGACGTCGAGCTGTCGACGTTCATGACCTCGGTGACGATCCTCGTCGGCATCGTCGCCATGCCCCTCGGCCTCCCCCGGCTCGGCTGAGGCCCTCCCCCGCCCCCCTTCCCGCCGACAGCTGGATTCCGCCCGCCGTCCGTCAGCCGACGAGCTCGGCGACCCACTGGGGCACGAGCCGGGCGGCCGGCCCGGTCCGGACCTCGTCGAAGTAGCGCGAGACCTCGCTCGGCTCGAGGTTGAGCTCGAGCGTCCGGGCCCCGCTGCTCGCCGCCAGGGCGACGTAGCCTGCGGCCGGGTACACCGCCCCGGACGTGCCGACGGCGACGAAGAGGTCGCAGGCCGTGACGGCGCCGTGGATGCTGTCGAGCTCGTAGGGCACCTCGCCGAACCACACGACGTCGGGGCGCAGCCGGGCCTGTCGGCACGAGGGGCAGGGCGGGGCGTCGAGGAGGTCAGCGTCCCAGCCGGGCCGGGCGCCGCAGGCCTCGCAGCGGGCCCGGCGCAGCTCGCCGTGCATGTGGACGACGCGGCGTGAGCCCGCCCGCTCGTGAAGGTCGTCGACGTTCTGCGTGACGACGAGCAGGTCCTCCCCGAGCGTCTCCTCCAGGGCCGCGAGCGCCCGGTGGGCAGGGTTCGGCTCGACGAGCGCGAGGTCGCGGCGGCGGGCGTCGTAGAAGCGGTGGACGAGCGCCGGGTCCCTGGTGAAGCCCTCGGGGGTGGCGACGTCCTCGACGTCGTGGCCCTCCCACAGCCCACCGGAGTCGCGGAAGGTCCGCACCCCCGACTCTGCGGAGATCCCGGCACCGGTGAGGACGACGACGCGCATGACGCCATTGTGCGTGCACCCCGCGCCGCTCGCGCCCGCCGCTACGGTGGGGCGGTGAGCCCCCGCCCCGTCCTGCGACGTGCCGCTCGTGCGCTCGACCGGGTCCCGCGCTGGGGCCGGCTCCTGCTCGCGGCCGCCGTCACCGCGCTCGGGGTCCTCACGGTGCTGCGGCCCACGTCCTCGCTCGGCGCCATCGCACTCCTGCTCGGCGCCGGGCTCGTCGTCCAGGGCGTCGTCGAGCTCGTCGGCGCGTCCCCGGGCGCCCGCGGGCGCGCCGTCGTGGCAGCCGCCGGCTGGGTCCTCGCGGGCGTCGTCGTGCTCCTCCTGCCCGGGCTCACGGTCCGGGCGCTCGCCGTCGTCGTCGCGGTCGCGCTCCTCGTCCACGGCGCGCTTCTCCTGATCTCGGCGCTCCGGCGGGGCCGGGCGGGCGCCGACCGGCTCGCCGACGCCGCCTTCGGCGCCGCCGGTGTCCTCCTCGGCCTCCTCGCCCTCGCCTGGCCGGACATCACCTCGCTGGCGACGGCCGTCGCCGTCGGCGCTCGGCTCGTCATGAGCGGTGTCGCCCTGGCGTGGACGACGGCGGGCACCCGCCGCTCGCCCCGCCACCGGCCCCGCAGGCGCGCGGTCGCCGCACTCACCGCCGTGGCGGTCACGGCAGGCGCGGCGGTGCTCAGCGGCACGCTCCGCGAGGGCTCGACGGTGAGCGACGACTTCTACGCCGCGCCGCGCGACGTCCCGGACGAGCCGGGACGCCTCGTCCGGGCGGAGGACTTCACCCGCGACGTCCCGGAGGGTGCCCGTGGCTGGCGGGTGCTGTACACGACGACCAGGGGCGACGGCACCCCGGCGGTGGCGAGCGGTCTCGTCGTCGTCCCGGAGGGCGAGGGCCCGTGGCCGGTGGTCGACTGGCACCACGGCACCACCGGCGTCGCCGAGCACTGTGCGCCGTCGCTGTCGCCCGAGCCCTTCGCGTCCGGTGCGCTGCTCGTCCTCCCGGAGGTCCTCGACTCCGGGTGGGCGCTGGTCGCCACCGACTACATCGGGCTCGGCACCAGCGGGCCCCACCCCTACCTCGTCGGACCGGACAGCGCGCACGCCGCCCTCGACGCGGTCCGCGCGGCGCGCGAGCTCGTCGACCTCGACGACCGCACCGTCGCGTGGGGCCACTCCCAGGGTGGCGGCGCCGCCCTGTGGAGCGGTGCGCTCCAGCCGGAGTACGCGCCGGACGTCGAGCTGGCGGGCGTGGCCGCCCTCGCCCCCGCGAGCGACCTGCGGGGCCTCGTCGCGGGTCTCGAGGACGTCACCGGGGGCAGCGTGCTCGCCTCCTACGTCGCCGCGGCCTACGCCGCCGAGTACGACGACGTCACGTGGCGGCAGTACGTCCGGCCGGGCGCCGAGGTCGTCCTGCGGCAGATGGCCGACCGGTGCCTCGAGCCGCCGGGCGTGCTCGTCTCGGTCCTCACGGCGCTGGCCCTGTCCGCCGAGCCCACGCTCCTCGCCACCGACCCGGCATCCGGACCCTTCGGGGCACGCCTGGCACAGAACGAGCCGCCGCCCCCGCCGCTCCCGGTCCTCCTCGCGCAGGGCGGGGCGGACACGCTCATCACGCCGGCGGTCCAGGACGCCTACGTCGGGCGGCTGTGTGCGCAGGGCGCCACCGTGGACCACCGCACCTACGACGGCCGCGACCACCTCTCGCTCGTGGCGGCCGACTCCCCGCTCGTCCCCGAGCTCCTCGCGTGGACGGCCGAGCGGCTCAGCGCTGCTCCCGTCCCGCGGGACTGCCGCTCGGTCCGCGACGCCGGGCCGGAGGCGCCGCTACGATCACACCCATGAGCACACCGGCCGTGCGCGTCGTCGTCGCTGACGACCAGCCGCTCATGCGACGAGCCATCGGCGAGCTCGTCGAGAGCGAGGCGGACCTCGAGCTCGTCGGACAGGCGAGCAACGGCGCGGAGGCGGTGCAGATCGTCCGCGAGAGCGGCGCCGACATCCTCCTGTGCGACCTCGACATGCCGGTGATGAGCGGCGTCGAGGCGATCGGGGAGCTGTCCACCGGCGGGGAGGTCAGGAGCATCGCCCTGACGACCTTCTCCTCCATGGACCTCGTGCTGGCGGCGCTGCGCGCCGGCGCCAGCGGGTACCTCGTCAAGGACGCCACCCCCGAGGAGATCGTCGACGCCGTGCGCCAGGTGCGTGAGGACTCCATGGTGCTCTCCCCGTCCGTGGTCAAGCTCCTCGCTGCTCACGTCACCACGCTGCCGGCCACCGCCACCCCGCAGCCGGCACCTGACGCGCCGGAGCTCTCCGAGCGCGAGTACCAGGTGCTGCAGCTGCTCGCCGGTGGCCTGAGCAACCGGGAGATCGGGGCCGAGCTGCACCTGTCCGAGGGCGCCGTCAAGCTGCACCTCGGCCGCGCCTGCGACCGTCTCGGTGCCCGTGACCGCGTCCAGCTGCTCGTCCGGGCGGTGGAGCTCGGGCTCGTCACCCCCAGCCTGCTCAAGCCGGAGACGGCGATGGACCGCTACCGCTGACGGCGCCGCGCACTGGCCGACCGTCCACGCAGCAGTGGACGATGGGCCATCGCGGGCGCGGGCCGCGCGGGGGCAGACTGGCGAACGTCACACCGACTCCAGTGCAGGAGGTTCCTCCCGTGAGGCTTCGCCGCATCGCCGCAGCGTCCCTGGTCCTGTCCGCCGCCGTCGTCCTCGGGCCACCGGCCCTGGCCGCGGACACCGGCCCCGCCGTCGGGGCCCCGTCCCCGCCGGTCGCGGAGCCGGCGACCTTCCTCGGCGACCTCGCGTGCCAGGTGCTCGGGGACTTCTTCGAGAAGTGCTGAACCGCGCCTGACCACCGTCACTGACCACCGTCACCAGCCCCACCCGCACGCCCCGGTGCTATCGTCCGGGCGATGGCCGACGACGGTGAGCCGAGGGGGACTCTCCGCCGGCTGGGGCGCGTGCTCCAGGCGGCTCCCAGCCCGCTGTCCAGGGTGGCCGCCACCGTCCTCGCGCTCCTCGGCGCCGTCCTGCTCCTCGACTTCCTCCTCGACACCCCGGTCGTCACGCTCGCCGAGCTGCTCCGGTGCGTGCTGTTCGGCCTCGCCTGCCTGGGCCTGCCCGTCAGCACCCGCTACCCGGCGGCAGCGACCGCCCTGTTCCTCCCGGGCAGCGCCGTCGCCGCCGTCGCCACCGACCGGATCGGCATCGTCACCATCATGGCGTGCGTGCTCGTCGCGGTCGTCGCGACGGTCGCGAGCGCACGGGCGGCCGCCGTCGTCCTGGCCGTCCTCACGGCGTGGGCGGCCGGCGTCTCCGTCGCCGTGTACGGCGACCTCACCCACCTCGGCCCGTACCTCCTCTTCGCGGTACCCGCCACGCTCGTGGGGCTCGCCTTCGGGCGCCTGCGCCTGCACTCCTCCCGTACCGAGCGGCACAACCGCGAGCTGCTCCGGCGCCAGGCCGAGGTCCGCGCCCGCGAGCGCGAGTCCCTGGCGCGCGACCTGCACGACGTCGTCGCCCACCAGCTGACCCTCATCTCGCTCGTCGGGGGCAGCCGCGCACGCAGCTCGGACCCCGACAAGCTCCGGTCGGCACTCCAGGAGACGAGCGAGCTCAGCCGCGAGGCGCTCGTCGAGCTGCGCAAGCTGCTGCGCGTGCTGCGTGACTCCTCGGGCGTCGGCACGGAGGCGGACCCCACCCCGCACGGCCTGGTCGACGTCGGCCTGCACGACGGCGTGCACCACCTCGCCCAGCGCCTGCTCGACCTCGGCTTCCCCGTCGACCTGACCATCGACGCGCCCAGGGAGATCAGGACGCCGCGGACCACCGTCGAGTCCATCCTGCGAATCCTGCAGGAGGCGACGACGAACGTCGTCAAGTACGCGGTTCCTGCCTCTCCCGTGGTCATCGCCGTGCGCCTCTCCCCCGAGGCGCTGTCCCTCACCGTCGAGTCCGAGGTGGCCCCGGCACGTCGCCGGATGAGCCCCGAGCTCGGGACCGGCCAGGGGATCATCGGCATGCAGGAGCGGGCGGCCCTGCTGGGCGGCGAGGCGATCATCGGGCCGGTCGGCTCGACCTGGTCGGTCCAGGTGGCCCTGCCCCTCTAGGGCACCGCTGCCCCGACGGGCTGACCGATCGGCCAGCCCGATGGCCAACGGACGGGTGCCGTTCCGCCCGGCCGCTCTGGACGCACGGACATTGGCCGCGGCCCGCGCCTCCGATGGAGTGGTGCCCGTCACCAGCGCTCCTGTCCACGGTGGACCGGGTCGGTGACGCATCCGGGGAGTCACCTCCCGCAGCAGCTCGACGACGAGAGTGAGGAGTCCAATGAGCAAGCCGAAGTTCAGCCCCAATGCCGACGTCCTGATGGAGATCGACGACCAGGCGGTGACGGCCGACCAGGCCGGCCAGGGCTGGGGAACCATCGTGACCACGCTGACCTGCTACGGCGTCAGCTGGGCCATCGGCAACGACGGCAACTTCTGCACCGCCACGGTGGAGTGCCAGAAGAACTGTTCGTGAGGCCCGGTACCGGTGCCCGCGAGCCGGGCACCGGTACCGCCGCCGAGTCCACCCGATCCGTCCGCCGAGGGGCATCCCATGACCATCGCGAGCACCGCCGGCCTCGACCAGGCCGTCGCCACCTACGTCCCCGAGCTCGCCGGGACGAGGCGTCCGAGCCTGACCGCTCTGCTCTCCCACCACCGCCGGGACCGGGACGAGACCTTCGGCGGCAGCGACCGCACCCGGCTCGCACACGAGCTGCTCGCACCCTTCCTCGACCCGGCCCCCGGCCCCGCGAGCGGCGCCGAGGACGGCCGGGACCCCCGGTTCATCGGGTGGTCCCGCGTGCTGGTCGGCGCCTGGCTGCGAGCCGAGCACGAGTCGCTGTCCTCCCACCCCGCCCTCGCCGACGGCGCGGCCTTCGTCGGTCCACTCGTCGAGGACGGGGTCGCCCTCGCGAGCGAGACCCTCGTCCGGACGCTCGTCGAGGTGCTGGCCGAGCGCCGGCAGGCGGGCGCACTGACCGGCGCGACCCCCGAGGCGCGATTCGACGACTTCCGGGCATGGATCGGCTCCCCCGACGGCGCCTCGGCCCTCGCGCGCCGCTACCCCACCGCCGTGGTCCGGGCGCACGCGCTCGTCGTGCGCCGCTCCCGCAGCGTGCGCGAGCTTCTCGATCGCTTTCTCGCCGACCTCCCCGACCTGCGGGCCACCCTGCCCGGCCTCGACGGCGACGTCCGCGTCCACTCCCTGCACCTGGGAGCAGGCGACACCCACGACGGCGGCCGGACCGTCGGCCTCCTCGACCTCGGACCGCACGGTCACGTCGTCTACAAGCCCCGCAGCCTCGCCGCCGATCGCGCCTTCGAGGGTCTCGCCCGGGGCCTCAACGCCGCGCTGGGAACGTCGCTGCGGGTCCCGCGCACCCTCACCCGCGACCACCACGGCTGGGCAGAGCTCATCGACGGCACCGGTGCCCCGACGTCCGACGGCCGCCACCCGTACCGGCTCGGCGAGCTCGCCGCCGTCCTGTACTTGCTGCGCAGCACCGACATGCACTACGAGAACGTCGTCACCGACGCGGCCGGCCGGCCGGTCGTCGTCGACGCCGAGACCATCCTGTCCGCCGCCCCCGTCCGTGAGCCCAGCTACGCGGACGGCGCCGGCTCACGGCACGCGCGGGCCCTGCTCGAGGACTCCGTCATCGGCATCGGGCTCCTGCCCTTGCGGGTCAGCGTCCCCGGGCGCCCGGAGTCCCTCGACATCGGCGCGTCGGGCTCGATGACCGCCGGGCAGGCCTCCCCCTTCCGCAGTCTGGCCGTGCGGGACGCCGGGCGCGATGACATGCACATCGTCCTGGAGCCGGGGCGCGTGGGGACGGGCAACGCCAACCCCCACGCCGGCACCGACCTCGACGCCGTGGTCGGCTTCCGCGACGGCGTGCGGCGCGGCCTCGAGGACACCCTGCGCCGCGTGGTCGAGCACCGCGACGTCGTCGAGGGCCTGGTCCGCCGGGAGCTCACCGGCGTGCGGGTCCGGCACGTCAACATCCCCACGGTGTTCTACGCGCAGCTGCTGCGCATGTGCTCCCACCCGGACCTCCTGGAGGACCCCGACGCCCACCTCGCCGTCCTCGGCCGGGTGAGCCTGCGCGGCACCGCCGCCCGCTCCGCGGCCGGTCACGAGGTGGCCCAGCTGCTGGGCGACGACGTGCCGCTGTTCACCGTCGACGCCCACGGCACCGACCTGCTCGACGCGCGCGGCCGCCGCACGCTCGGCCCCGACTTCTTCGACGCCACCCCGGTGGACCGGGTGCTCTCGCGGCTGCACGCGCTGGACGAGGCGGAGGTCACGCGGCAGGCCGACCTGGTCGACGTCGCCTTCGTCCCGCGCATCCCCGACGGCGGGGAGCGCACCGCCCCGCTCGCGCGCACCACGCCGCCGCCCGCGCCGGACCGCGACGTCGTCACGGGCACCGTCGACCGCCTCCTGTCCCGCTGGGTGCCCGCGACGGACCCGGCCCACCCCGGCACGTTCTGGGGGCCCCTCGTCACCACCTCCGACGCCTCGCAGTGGACGCCGGGCTCCCTGGGCTACGACCTGTACGGCGGCAGCGTGGGCGTGGCGCTCGCGCTCGCCGAGGCCGGCCAGCTGCACGACCTGCCCCGGGCCCGCGACGTGGCCGGGGCCGTCCTCGACCCGATCCGCGCGCAGGTCCTCGGCGGCGCCCTGGAGGGCCAGCCCGTCTCGGCCGGGGGCATGACCGGCATGGGCGGGACCGTCTGGGCCGTCGCCGCCGGAGACCGGCTGTCCGGCCGGGGCACCGGTGACCACGCCCGCCTCGTCGACGCGCTGGCCACCACCGTCCGACCCGACACCGTTCCCGACCTCACCGCCGGACTCGCCGGTGCCCTGGCCGCGGGCTGCGGGATCGTCCGACGGGTCGTGGACATCGACCGTGAGGCCGCCACCGACGCCCTCGCCCGGCTGGCCGCCCGCGTGCTGCCCGGGCTGGAGCGGGTGACCACCGCCTCCACGGACGGCGACCAGCCGGTCTTCACCGGCTACGCGCACGGGCTGGCGGGGATGCTCGCGCCGGCCCACCGCGCCGCGCACGCCCTGTCCGGGACGCACCCCGAGCTGTCCGCACGCCTCGCCGCCCTCGGGTCCGCCCTGCTGGGCCTGCTCCTCGAGCAGACCGGCGAGGACGGCGACCTCCCCCGGACCGTCGGCGGGTCGGACTCCTCGTGGGCGTGGTGCCACGGCGCCCCCGGTGTCCTCCTCGGCCTCCTGGAGGTGGCCGAGCTCGGCGCCGAGGTGCCGGAGCGGCTGCTCCTCGCCCTCGGCCGCCAGACGCAGGACCGCGGCCTGGGCAACAACCCGACGTACTGCCACGGAGACCTCGGCTCGCTCGCGGCACTGCACCGCCTCGCCGTGCACACCGGGGACGACGCCGCCCGGCGCCGGTGGACGGCGGAGACCCGGTCCCGCGCCGGGCGCACCGCGGTCCGCGACCACTCCTCCGCCCGCGACCGCTACACCGGCACCGACAGCCTCATGGTCGGCCGTGCCGGAGCGCTGCACGCGCTGCTGCGCACCACGGCTCCGGCCGACTGCCCCGACGTCCTCACGCTGGAGTAGGGGCCCACGACTCAGCCGGCCGACCCGGCCGACTGACCCGGTCACGACGGCCGGGAAGCACACCGCACGACACACGAGAGGAGAGCACCATGTTCACCACGAGGGACTACACCCCTGCCAACGGCTACGTCAGTGATGCGGAGCTGGTCGAGCTGACCGAGGACACCGTCGTCGACGCAGCCGCCGGGACCACCACCGTCCCCTGCGCGATCGGCGGTGGCGTCATCGCCATCTCGGCCGCCCTGCCCGACTTCTGCCCGACCGGCGCATGTACGACGCGCTGCTGAGCTGAGCCCGCGTCGAGCCGGGGCCGTGCTCCGCACGGCCCCGGCTCGACGCACCGACCCAAGGGACAGGGACATGGACACCACCAGCACCACGGCCCTCGACGCGTCCGTCGAGCTCGCCCTGCACGCCGTCGACGGCAGGTTCCCCACCTTCCACCGTGCCCACCTGCACGAGGTGGCGCGGGCCCTCGACGGCGTCCTGGGTGACGCCCTCGCGACCCGGGTGCGCACCGAGCTGCTCACCGACCTCGCCCTGCGCCTGGACGCCCTGGCGGTCCGGACGCTCATCACCCTCTTCCAGTCCCGCCGCCGGCACGACCCGGCCCTCGACTACGCCACCTTCGACGCGACGCTGCCCGCCGTCCGCGTGGACCTGCGGGCCGAGCTGCCCGAGCTCGACCGGCTGCTCGACCTCACCGCGACGCGCTGGCTCGACCACGTCACCTGGGTCCTCGCCGCAGCCGGCGCCGACCGGGCGCGCCTGGCCGAGCGCTGGGGCACCGGCGGACGGCTCACCGCTGTCAGACTGGGCCAGGGCGACACCCACTGCGGGGGACGCTCCGTCGCCATCCTCGAGTGGAGCAGCGGGCCACGACTCGTGCTCAAGCCGACGGTGAGCACGGTGCACCCCGCCCTCGCCGAGCTCGTCCGCCTCCTCGACGACGACGGATCCCTCCTCGGTCCCGTCCTGCCCGACGCCCTGGCCGGCGACGGCCACGAGTGGCAGCGCTTCGTGGCCCCCGGCACCTTCACCGACGCCTCGGCGGCCCGGTACCTGCGCCGGTACGGACGGCTGTCCGCCCTGCTCCACGCCGTCGGCGCCACCGACATCCACCGCGAGAACGTCGTCGCCACGCCCGACGGGCCCGTCGTCGTCGACACCGAGACGCTGTGCAGCCTGCCCACGTTCGAGCGCCGGGGGTCCGCCCACGAGGTCCTGGCCCGCTCCGTGGAGGCCGGGGTGCTGCGCACGATGATGTACCCCTCCCGGATCCTCGGCGCCCGCATGCCGCTGGACCTCTCGGCCCTCGGCGTCCCCTCGGCGGCCGCGGGCCACTACGAGGGCACCACGGTGACCGACGCCGGGACCGACGACATCCGCTTCGACACCGCACACCTGCCCCTCGAGGAGGTGCACAACCGGCTCTGCACCGCCGGCGGCGAGCAGATCGACCCGCGCCGGTACGCTCCCGAGCTGCTCGAGGGCTACGCCGAGGGCATCGCCCTCCTCCGCCGTCACCGTGGCGCGCTGCAGGCGGTGCTCGACCGTCACGACCTCGCCTTCCGTCAGGTCTTCCGCGCCACCTGGCGCTACGCCCGCCTCCTCGAGTCCTCGACGCACCCGTCCCGGCTCGCCGGCCGCGACCGGCGGCTAACGACCCTGCGGCTGCTCACCCCCACGGCGCGCGGCGTCCCGCCGCACGTGCAGGTCGCGGTGCGCGACGCGGAGGTCGAGGCGCTCGCCGACGGCGACATCCCCTACTTCGAGGTCTCGGCCACCGGTGCGCTCCACGCCAACGGCTCCCCCGTCCCGCTCGCCCGGCTCGACCGCTCACCGGCGCAGATGATGACCGCGTGGTGGGACCACGTCCTCGACCAGCCGCTCGCGGACCACCTCCGCACCCTGCGCCTGGCACTGGACGCCGCCGCCGACGACGCGTGGCAGGCGGGCCCGGACCGGGGCGTGCGGGAGGACCTCAGCGTCCCCGCGCCCCCTCCGGCCCCGACCCTCTCCGAGGACGGCCTGTCCGCGACGTGGCTGAGCAGCGTCCAGGTGGGCGACGGCCTCTACCTCGCGCCGGTCTCGACCTCTCTCTACGAGGGCGGTGGCGTCCTGTGCGCCCTGTGGGAGACCCGCGCCCCGGCGCGGACCGCCGAGACCCGCGAGCTCCTGCGGGGCGTCGTCGCCGGCGCCACCTTCCACCCCGTGCCGGCCGACCCCGACGGTGTCCACGAGATCGTCTACTCCCCCTTCACCGGCGCCCTCGCGGACGCCGTCGTCGACGCCGAGCTGGCGGGGCGCGGCATCCTCGCGCCGGACCGGGCGAAGGACGAGCTCGCCCGGACCGCGCTCCAGCTCCCCGCCCTGCTCGACGAGCTGGGCCGCCGGTACACCGGTGAGCTCCTCGGCGGGGCGGGCGGGGCGTTCACCGCCCTCAACAGGCTCCGCGACCTGTGGTGGGAGGACGGCGCGGACCTCCCGCCCACGTGGCCCGCGTCGGCCGAGAACGCCCTCGCCCGGGTCATGGGGCGGCTGGACTCCCTCCTCGACGCCCCCGAGGCCGGGCTCGCCCACGGCAACGTCGGCCGGCTGCTCGGCCTCGCCGAGGCCGTCGACCTCGTCGCGGGTCTCACCGGACGGGAGCGGGACGGGTGGCGCGCCCTCGTGGCGGCCCGGCTGGGCCGGGTGCTGGACAACCTGCCCGCCGAGGAGGCCTTCCGGGACCCGCGCGCGCGGCAGAGCTGGTGCCGCGGGGCTTCCGGCCTCGCGCCGGCCCTGGTCCGTGTCCACGCCCTGAGCGGCGCGGAGCCGACGACGGCGCACGAGGCACGCCTCGAGGCGCTGCTCGACGTCCTCGTCGCGGACCCGCCCGCCGGCTCACGCGACCTCAGCCTCTGCCACGGCGCCGCGGGGCACGTCCTCGCGCTCACGACGCTCGGGCGTCACCTCGACCGGCCCGAGCTCCTCGACCGCGCCCGCGCCCGCCGCGACCGCCTCCTCGAGGAGACCGAGGGCCCGGGCTGGACGTCGGGCCTGGGACGCGGTCCGGCCGCGGAGGGCTTCTTCGTCGGCCGTGCCGGCTGGGACCTCGCCAGCGCCGCGCTCGCCGACCCCGGCATCCGGGTCCCCTGCCTCGTGGACGGCCTCACGTGAGCGCCCGGGCCCACCAGCGCGTGCCTGTGGTCCAGCAGTACGCGCAGAGCGAGTGCGGACTGTGCTGCGCGGCGATGATCCTCGGGGCGTGGGGGCGCCGCGCCGCCATCCGGAACCTGCGGTCGGAGGTCGACCCCGGCCGCGACGGCCTCTCGCTGCGCGACATCGCCGAGATCCTCCGCGGGCGGGGGATGCAGGTCTCCTTCTTCCGCGCCAACGTCGCCGGCCTGTCCCGCCTCGACACCCCCGTCATCGCGCACTGGAACGGCAACCATGTCGTCGTCGTCGAGAAGGTCACCCCGCGTGGCGCGTGGATCGTCGATCCCGCGTCCGGACGGCGGCGGGTGGGCCTGGAGGAGCTCGAGCGCTCCTTCTCCGAGCTCGTCCTCGTGTGCACCCCCACCGCGGACTTCGAGCGCGGCACCGAGGACTCGCGCTCGGTGTGGCGCGAGGTCGTCGGCGCGGTGCGCTCGGGCACCGGGCCCCCAATGCTCGCCGCCGGCGCCCTCTCGCTCGTGCTCTACTCGGTGGTGCTGGCCGTCCCCATGGCCACCGAACGCCTCGTCAACGGGGCGGGGACCGAGCTGCTCACCGCCCCGGCGTCGGCCCAGGTCCTCCTCCTGTCGGTGCCGGTGCTCGGCTACGTCCTCATCGCCGCGGTGCGGTCCAAGATCCTCGCGGCCCTCGTCGCGACCGTCGGGTCCTCCCTCATGTCCGCGACCTTCGGGCGGCTCATCACGCTGCCCTACCGGTACTTCGCGACGCGGTCCCAGGGCGAGCTCATGATGCGGCTCAGCAGCGTCTCCCAGATCCGGGACATGCTCTCGAACCAGGTCACCGCCGCCCTGCTGGACGCAGGCACGCTCGTCGTCGCCCTCCTCTACGTCACCCAGAGCTCCGCGGGGCTCGGCGCCGTGACGATCGCGCTCATCGGCGTCGTCGTCCTCGTCAACACCCTCACCTGGGGCCGGCTGCGCCGCCGCACCGACCAGGAGATCACCGCCCTCGCGGAGGCCTCGGGCGTGCAGATGGAGGCGGTGTCCTCGGTCGCGGCCATCAAGACCTCGGGCATGGGTGAGCGCTTCTACGCCAACTGGCGCCTGCGCTACGCGGCGGCCGTCCACCACGGACGGCGGCGCATGGAGCTGCAGGGCTACGTCTCCGCGCTCGTCTCCGGGGTCCAGATCTTCGGGCCCTTCGTCATCCTCGTCGTCGGGCTCAACATGGTGCTGTCCGGGCACGCCGACCTCGGCGCCGTCATCGCGAGCCAGGCCCTGGCCGCCACCGCCCTGGGCACGACGACGTCCCTCACCTCGACCGTGGGGCAGTTCGTCCAGGCGCAGGCGCAGGTCCAGCGGATGGGCGACATCCTCCTCCAGCCGTCCGAGGAGACGGTCTTCGGCACCGCCGCCCACGAGCCGCGCGGCGCCATCGCGGCGGAGGAGCTCACCTTCTCCTACCCGGGCGCGGGGCGGCCGGCGCTCCAGGGCGTCACCTTCCGCGCCGAGCCCGGTGAGCGGGTGGCGGTCGTCGGGAGCACCGGCTCGGGAAAGTCGACCCTCGCCAAGGTGCTCGTGGGCCTGTACCCCGCGTCGTCGGGGACGATCCGCCTCGACGGCCGGCCGATCACCACCGTCCGCGAGACCGACTTCCGCGACGGCGTCGCCTACGTGCCGCAGGACGTCGTGCTGAGCAACCGGAGCATCGCGGCGAACATCGACTTCTCCGCCGGGGAGCCGGACATGGAGCGGGTGCGTGAGGCGGCCGCCCAGGCGCACGTCCTGGACGCGGTGCTGGCGATGCCACTGGGCTTCGACACCGAGATCCGCGAGATGGGCGCCAACGTCTCCGGGGGGCAGCGCCAACGGATCGCGCTGGCCCGCGCGCTGGCGCGCCGGCCGCGGGTCCTCGTCATGGACGAGGCGACCTCGGCCCTGGACAACGCCACGGAGAACCAGGTGGCGCGGTCGCTGCGGGAGCTGCGGTGCACCCAGATCATCATCGCCCACCGGCTCTCGACGATCCGCGACGCCGACAGGGTTGTCGTCATGGACGAGGGACGCGTCGTGCAGACGGGCACCCCCCACGAGCTGGCCGCCGTGGACGGCCCCTACCGGCGCCTGGTCGAGTCCGGCGCCGGTGAGGACCGGCCATCCGGACTAGACGAATGGCTCTCACCATCGCGCCCCGATGCTTCCTAACGTCGTGGGAGAGCACCCGACCCACCCGGCCGACCACGGAGACGAACCCATGGACAGCACCGCGAGCGCGACGAGCCGCCGCGAGCCGACGCAGGCCACCGTGCCGGTGATCATGGCGCGCAAGCTGAGCCGCCACTTCGGCGACGTGCGCGCGGTCGACGGGATCGACGTCGACGTCCACCGCGGGCGGGTCGTCGGGGTCCTCGGCCCCAACGGGTCGGGCAAGTCGACGACGCTGCGGATGCTGCTCGGTCTGCTGGAGCCGAGCTTCGGGGGCGTGACGATCCACGGCGTGCCCTACGCGGAGCTCGACTCACCGCTGACGACCGTGGGCGCCTCGCTCGACGGCCAGGCCTTCGCCGCCTCGCGCACCGCCCGCCAGCACCTGCGGTGCTGGGCCGGCCTGGCCGGCGCGTCCCGCGAGCGGGTGGAGGAGCTGCTCGACCTCGTCGGCCTGTCCGGCGCGGCCGGGCGCCGGGTCGGGACGTACTCCCTGGGGATGAAGCAGCGTCTGTCCCTGGCGACGGCGCTCCTCGGTGACCCCCAGATCCTCGTCCTCGACGAGCCGTCCAACGGGCTCGACCCCGAGGGCATCCTGTGGCTGCGCCGGACGCTGCGCGACCTCGCGCGCGAGGGTCGCACCGTCGTCGTCGCCTCGCACCTGCTCAGCGAGGCACAACGGATGGTCGACGACGTCCTCCTCATCCGCGACGGCGTCGTGCTCTACCAGGGCGGCCTCGCCGAGCTGCTGGACTCGGTGGCCGCCCCCGAGGGCGGCGAGCGGGACCTCGAGCACGCCTACCTCGCCCTGACCCGGCAGCGGGAGGTGGCGGCATGATGGTGGCGCAGCTGTCCTCGGAGCTCCGCAAGCTCACGACGACGTGGAGCTGGTGGGCCATCGGCGCCGCCATGGTCCTGTGCACCACCGCGCTCGTCGCGGTGCTCCTGCTGTCGGGACTCCATCTCGAGCAGTCCCCGCTCGACCTCTCGAGCGTCGCCGGGGTCAAGGCCGTGTACAGCCTGGGCGCGGGCATCACCTACGTCTTCACCCTCGTGGCGGGCATCGTCGTCGTCACCGGGGAGTACCAGACCGGGACGATGGCCCAGACCCTGCTGGCCAACCCGAACCGCCGCGCGGTGTACCTGTCCAAGGTACTCGCGGCGGCCCTGTCCGGGCTGGTCTTCGGCGCCGCCACGCTCGCGGCGAGCGTGGGCACGACCGCCGCCCTCCTCGCCACGGAGGGACTGAGCCCGCACCTCGGGGAGTCGGCCGTGGCGCAGGGGCTCGGGGGAACCGTCGCCACCCTCACGCTGTGGGCGGTCATCGGCGCCGGTCTCGGCGCCCTCGTGCGCAACCAGCTCGTCGCCGTCGTCGCCGTCGTCGTCCTCAGCCAGGCCGTCGAGCCGATGCTGCGGATCGCCCTGCCGGGCCGCGCCGCCGACTACCTGCCCAGCAGCATCGCGGACGCCGCCAGCGGCGGCACGGTGATGTCCCTGGCGATGGGGCGCAGCGCGCTGGAGCAGGGCACGGCGCTGATCCTCATGCTCGCCCTCACCGCTGCCGTCGCGCTCGTGGGGGCGCACCGCTTCCGCCGCTACCAGGTGACCTGACCCGTCCGTCCGTCCGTCCGAGGAGAGGAACCGTCATGAACCAGCAGGCCCGTCCCGGGGCGTCCGAGATCGTCACGTTCGCGGCCGCGGCGCTGTGCGCCGTCCTCGGCCTCTTCGTCTCGCCGCGGTACGGCGGGGCCACCTGGGTGGTCCTCGCCGTCGCCGCGCTGCTCGTGTGGCAGGGGGTCACGCTGCGGCGGCGCCGCACCGGCCTGACGAGCGAGTCCTAGCCGGCGCCGCCCGCCGGGCTCCGCGCGGGGCCTACCCTCCCGCGGTGACGGTCCGGTTGTGCTCGAGCGCGATCTCGAGCCAGGACGCGAGACCGTCCCCGGTGAGGGCGGTCGCCGCGACCTCGACCCAGCCCGGGCCCATGTCCCGGTCCGGTCCCATGACCGCCTGCGCCGCACCCGGCCGGGCGAGGAGCTCCTCGTGACGGTCGGCGTCGACGCGCAGGAGCAGCCCGCCGTCCTTGACGGCGCTGGCGACGAGCTTCTCCCTCACGAGGAAGGAGCGCGTGCCGAACATCGTCACCTCCCGGACCGGCTCCTCACCGGCGAGCAGCGCTCGCACCCGCTCGACGAGCTCGGTCTGTGCGGTCATCGCGGCTCCCTCGTCCCGGCGGACACTGCCCGAGGACGAGTCTGCCGCGGACGGGCGGGCTCCGGAGCGGTTTTCCGGTCCAGGAACGCCAGAGGCGCGGCACCCGGTGGGTGCCGCGCCTCCGACCAACTGTGGAGCTAGGGGGATTCGAACCCCCGACCTCTTCCATGCCATGGAAGCGCGCTACCAACTGCGCCATAGCCCCTTGCTGCGTCACCGAGTCTAGACGACGGCGGACCTCGCTGACCAATCGCTGGGCCGTGGTGCGCACCACACTGCTCAGGCGCTGAGGTTGTGCGCGGTGAGCCGCCAGCCGGGGCGCCGGCCGGGGTTCGGGGCGACGAGCGCCCACGCGCAGTTGTCCAGGCCGCCGAGCCCGAACCAGGCCCCGGAGTCGAGGTCGAGCAGGTGCGTGAGCCCCAGGGTGATGGCCGCGCCGTGGGCGACGGCGACGAGCACGCCGTCGTCCTCGACCTCACCGGCCGTCTCGAGGAGCGCTGCCGCGACACGGCGCCCGACGTCCACGCGCGTGTCCGCCTCGATGCCCTCCGGCTCCTCCCCCTGCCGCCAGGCGCGGAAGGCGGTCGGCCAGCCGTCCCGGATCTCGGCCTGGGTCAGGCCCTCCCAGTGGCCGAAGGAGCGCTCACGCAGCCGCGGCTCGGGCTCGACGGGCACGCCGGTGAGCTCACCGAGGGACGCCGCCGTCGCCAGCGCACGCTGGAGGTCGGAGCTGATGATGCGAGTCGGCCCCAGCTCGGCGATCCGGGCGGCGGCGGCCTCGGCCTGGGCGGTGCCGATCGCGTTGAGCGGGATGTCGGACTGGCCCTGCAGCCGCCCGGAGGCGTTGAAGTCGGTCTGCCCGTGCCGCCACAGGACGATGGTGCGAGCGGTCATGCCGTGGCGCCGGCGTCGTCCTCCTCGGCCGGCCCGTGCAGGTCGGCGGGCAGCTCGATGACGGGGCAGTCCTTCCACAGGCGCTCGAGGGCGTAGAACTCACGGTCCTCGGTCTGCTGGACGTGGACGATGATGTCGCCGTAGTCGAGCAGCACCCAGTGGGCCTCGGTGACGCCCTCCTTGCGCATCGCCTTGGCGCCCTCGCCGTGCAGGGCCTCCTCGACGCCGTCGACGATGGCGCGCACCTGGCGGTCGGTGGCTCCCGACGCGACGACGAAGGCGTCGGTGAGCACGAGGCGCTCGCTCACGTCGAGCGCGACGATCTCCTCGGCTTTCTTGTCTGCGGCCGCGCGGGCGGCGACGACGGCAAGGTGGCGGGCTCTCTCGTCAGCTGGCACTGGACTCCTCGGGTTGTGTGGTGGTGATGGTGGTGGTCAAGGCGTCGGTCGAGCCGGCGAAGGCGTCGGTGGCGAGCAGCCAGATGAGCGCGCCGATGATGGCGGCGACGAGCACGAGCACGGCGACCTTGATGACGGTCACCGCGGGGTTGTGCTCCTGGGGCGCCCGCGTCGCGGGGGCGGGCTGGGAGTCCGGCTCGGGCGCCGGGTCGCCGGCGCGCAGCGAGCGGCGCGAGGGCGCGGTGCCCGCGGCGGCGTCGGGGCTGGCGCCGGAGACGGCGTCGATGGCCACCCACCGGGGCCGCAGGGGGACGTCGTCCTCGGCCTCGTCCGCACTCTCCGCCGTGTCGGGCTCCGGCAGCGCGGCACGGGCGGCGCGGGCCGGTCCGTCGAGGTCGAGGGAGAAGGTGGCGCGCTCGGACCAGACGGCCGGGCCGGTGGCCGGCTCGGCGTCGGCTTCAGCTGTGGTGGGCTGGGAGGGCGCGTCCGGGCGGACGACGGGCTGGATGCCGGTGAGCTGGCCCGTGGCGTCCAGCGCCCGGATGCCCTGGGCGGTGCTCGGGGTGCGGACGACCGGTCGCCGGCCGGTCGCGGTGCGCTCCTGGGGGCGCTCGGCGGTCTCCGGCTGGGGCGCGCGCTCCCGCAGGGAGCGGCGGCTGGGGATCCGCGGCTGCTCGGAGCCGGTCCGCGCGCTGCTCGAGGCGGCGGAGGCGGCCGACGGTGCGCTGCCCGACGACGGCGCGGAGACCGCCGTCGTGCCGCTCGCCGGGGCGGAAGGTGCGCTCGGTGCGGACCCGGGCTGCGGCGTCGGGGCGGCGGACGTCGACGGCGCGGAGGCGGCCGACGGCGCCGAGTCGGGGGTCGTCATCGGCGGCGGCACCGGGCGCTCGTGGTGCTGGCCGAGCGGCAGCTCACCGGTGGCGATCGCCTCGAGGCGCGCGGCCTCCTCCGCCTGCTGCCAGCGCAGCTCACGACGGGTCAGCGGCCGGTCGGCACCGGTCTGCTCGGCGGCCCGGGCGGCGGCGCGCTCGGCCTCTCGGCGACGGCGGCGCTCCCCCGCGGGACGGTCCGTCCCCTCAGTCATCGGCTCGTCCTCCTTCACGGCTGGGCGGCTTCGCACCGGCGTCGGAGGGGACCGGCGACCGGTACAGGCCGTGCTTGTGGATGTACTGGACCACGCCGTCGGGCACGAGGTACCAGACGGGCATGCCCTCCCGGACCCGGCGGCGGCAGTCGGTGGAGGAGATCGCCATCGCGGGCACCTCCATGAGCGAGACCCCGCTGCTCGGCAGGCCGGTGTCGTCGAGGTGGTGGCCCGGGCGGTTCACCCCCACGAAGTGGGCCAAGGACCACAGCTCGTCGACGTCCTTCCACGACAGGATCTCCGGCAGCACGTCGGCGCCGGTGATGAAGTACAGCTCGGCGTCGGGGAAGGCGGTCTTGAGGTCGCGCAGCGTGTCGATCGTGTACGTGAGCCCGGGCCGGTCGATGTCCACCCGCGAGACGGTGAACCGCGGGTTGGACGCCGTGGCGACCACCGTCATGAGGTAGCGGTGCTCCGCGGGGGTGACCTCGCGGTCCTGCTTGAACACCGGCTCGCCGGTGGGGACGAACAGGACCTCGTCCAGCGAGAACACGTCGGCGACCTCACTCGCGGCCACCAGGTGGCCGTGGTGGATCGGGTCGAAGGTGCCTCCCATGACGCCGATCCGCCGCGCCTGGTGCTGGGTCATGCTCAGCGGCGGCGCGTGTGCACGTTGCGGTAGGCCAGCGTCACGAGCAGCAGGAGCAGGAGGATCGCGAAGGCGATGATCCCGTACATGATCGCCGGCATCGGGAGGTGGTTGGCGTGCTCCTCGGTCTGCTGGGCGAGGTTCACGAGCGAGCTCGTCATGGTGTCGGCTTCCTTCCGTCGAGACGTGCTGTCCAGTCTCCCACGGTCGGGGAGGTGGGACCGTAGGGACCTTACTCGCGCACGTGGCCGTCGCCGACCACGACCCAGTGGGTGGTGGTGAGCTCCCCCAGGCCCATGGGCCCGCGGGCGTGGAGCTTCTGGGTGGAGATGCCGATCTCCGCGCCCAGCCCGAACTGCCCGCCGTCGGTGAAGCGGGTGGAGGCGTTGACGATGACGGCCGCGGAGTCGATCTCGCGGGTGAAGCGCTCCGAGGCGCGCAGGCTGGTGGTGCAGATCGCCTCGGTGTGGCCGCTGGACCAGCGCCCGATGTGCTCGATGGCGGCGTCGAAGTCGTCGACGACGCGCACGGCCAGGTCGAGGCTGAGGTACTCGGTGGCCCAGTCCTCGTCGGTGGCGGGGACCACGTCCACGCCCTGCGGGGCGAGAGCGGCGGCGTCGTCGTCGGCGTGGATCCGCACCCCGGCCTCCCCGAGCGCGGCGAGCGCGACCGGGAGGAACTGGGCGGCGGCGTCGCGGTGGACGAGGAGCGTCTCGGCCGCGTTGCACACCCCGGTGCGCTGGGTCTTGGAGTTGAGCACGATCGACACGGCCTGGGCGACGTCGACGTCCGCGTCGACGTAGACGTGGCAGTTGCCCACGCCGGTCTCGATGACGGGCACGAGGGACTCGCGCACGACGGTGCGGATGAGGTCGGCGCCGCCGCGCGGGACGAGGACGTCGACGAGCCCGCGGGCGCGCATGAGCTCGACGGCGCCGGCGCGGCCGTGGGCGTCGATCGACTGGACGAGCTCGGCGGGCAGCCCCTGCGCCTCCAGGGCCTCGCCGAGGACCTCGACGATGACGGCGTTGGAGGAGGCCGCGGCCGAGCCGCCGCGCAGGATGACGGCGTTGCCGGACTTCAGGGCCAGGCCGGCGGCGTCGACCGTGACGTTGGGCCGGGCCTCGTAGATCATCCCGACCACGCCCATGGGCACGCGCACCTGGCGCAGGGTGAGGCCGTTGGGCAGCGTGGAGCCGCGCACCACCTCACCGACAGGGTCGGGGAGGGCGGCGAGCTCGCGCAGCGCCTCGGCGATGGCGGCGATCCGCTCGTCGGTGAGGGCGAGGCGGTCGAGGAGGGAGTCCTTCATCCCCTTCGCCCGGCCGCGCTCGAGGTCCTCGGCGTTCGCCTCGACGATGCGGGCGGAGGACGCGACGAGCGCGTCCGCCATCGCGTGGAGGGCGGCGTCCTTGGTGGCGCGGGTGGCGGTGGCGAGGACCCGGGAGGCGGTCTTGGCCGCCCGTGCGACGTCCTCCACGGCGGCGCGCACGTCCACGGTCACCGGCGCGGTGGGACCTGGGTCGGCGACGAGGTGGGCGGGCTCGAGCACAGGCGTGTCCGTCATGCCCTCCAGGGTAGGCCGGACCGCCGACAGCCGGTAGGCACGTCTCCCGCAGCGGTCGCGGCGTGCCCCGGGGCGCGCGAGCAGTGACGCCCGTCCCAGCCGGCGCCGCGTGGCGGCGACGTACCCTGGTGGGGTGACCTCGACCAGTCCCCTGCCCGCGTCGGCCACACCCCCGGCCACCGCCACTCCCGGACCTTCCCGTTCCCGCGACGGCCTCGTCGACCGCCTCACCTGGGGGCTGGCCGTCGCCAACCTCGTCGCGCAGATCGGGATCATCGTCACCGGCGGCGCCGTGCGGCTCACCGGCTCCGGCCTCGGCTGCTCCGAGTGGCCGATGTGCGAGCCGGGATCCTTTGTCCCCGTTGAACACCCTGAGATGGGTGTCCACCAGTACATCGAGTTCGGGAACCGGACGCTCACCGGAGTGCTGGGGATCATCGCGCTCGCCCTCGTGTGGGCGGTGTACCGGCGCCAGCCGACGGCCTCGCGGCCCGCGGCGCTCAAGCGGCTCGCCCTCCTGCCGCTGATCGGGATCGCCATCCAGGCGTTCGTCGGTGGCGTCACCGTGTGGGTGGACCTGCACCCCGCGATCGTCGGCTCCCACATGCTCATCTCGCTGGCCCTGGTCGCGGTCTCGACCTACCTGCTGCTGCGCCTGGCCTCGCCCGACGCGCCCGCCCGGGCCGCGTCCTCCGGCCGCTTCCGCACCGTCGGCGGGCTGGTCGTGCTCGTCGGTGTCGTCCTCCTCGTCCTCGGGGTGGTGACGACGGGCGCCGGACCGCACTCCGGTGACGCGACCGAGCCCTACCGCTGGGCGCTGGACCCGGCGCTCATCTCGCGGCTCCACGCGCTGGCGGTGTGGGCCTTCGTCGTCCTCGTCGTCGTCGGCCTGCTGCTCGCGCGGCGCGAGCGCAACGCCGCGGCGCTCCGGGCCTGGGGCTGGCTGCTCGCGGTCACGCTGCTGCAGGGTCTCATCGGCTACGTCCAGTACTTCACCGGTCTGCCCGAGCTCCTCGTCGGCCTGCACATGCTCGGCGCGGCGCTCACCGTCGTCGCCATCGTCTACGCCGTCGGCTCCCTGGCCACGCGCGCCCTCCCCGCCCACAGCTGAGTTGTTACCGCCCTCCCCGGCGCCCGGCAACCACTTCTCGCCGAGCGCTGAGTTGCTACCGGCCCTCCCCGGCGCCGACCGCTGACTTGTTACCGGCCCTCCCACGCGCCGACCGCTGACTTGTTACCGGCCCTCCCACGCGCCGACCGCTGATTTATTACCGGCCCTCACGCGCCGACCGCTGATTTATTACCGGCCCCTCCCACGCGCCGACCGCTGAGTTGTTACGGACGGGCTGAGGGCGCAACGTCAACTCTCTGGCGGGCGCAGCAGCGGGCGCGTAACAAGTCAGCGCTCGGCGACGAGGTTCGCGCGGAACAAGTCAGCGCTCGGCGACACGGTTCGCGCGGAACAAGTCAGCGCTCGGCGACGGGGGTGGCGCGGAACGGGACCTAGCGGAACCAGGGGCGTCGGCGGGGCGCAGGGTGGCCCAGCCGGCGGCGCGGGCGCTGGCGGCGGCGAGGATGCCGACGACGGCGCTCGGGTTGTGCAGCCGGCCCTCGTGCACCGCGGAGAGCGCCTCGTCGAGCGGCACCCAGCGGGTCGTCATGTCGCGCTCCTCGTCGGCGCGCTCGTGGCGCTCCGCCTCGGGCACCTCGGTGACGTCGCGCGCGAGGTAGATGCGCAGCGACTCGTTCGAGCCGCCCGGTGAGGTGAAGTAGTCAACGAGGACGTCCCAGCGCCCGGCCTGCAGGTCGGTCTCCTCGGCGAGCTCACGCTGCGCCGCGACGAGGTAGTCCTCGCCGGCGACGTCGAGCAGCCCAGCCGGGATCTCCCACAGCACGGCGCGCACGGGGTGACGGTACTGGTCGACGAGCGCGACCTCCTCCCCCTGCGGTCCCTCACGCAGGGCGACGACGGCGACCGCGCCGGGGTGGTCGAGGAACTCGCGCACCACCGGCTCGGCGTCGTCGGCGCCCAGGCGCACGTCCTCACCGGCGAGGTCGAAGACCTTGCCCTCGTGCAGGACCCGGCGGGCGACGCCCTCGCGGTCGTCGTCCCGCCGGTCGGCGATGCTCACGCGCCGGCCTTGCGGGAGGCCGGGGACCGCTCGGCAGCGCCGGGCGCGGGCGTCTCGTCGACGAGGTCGGTCGTGCGCGGCACGCCCGCCTCGTCCACGCCGGTGCCGCTGGGGGCGGCGGGGACGCCGTCGCCCTCGACCTCGAGCAGCCGGGTGGCGCGCTGCCGCTCGAGCGCCGCACCGACGAGCCCGTGGAACAGCGGGTGCGCCTTGGTGGGCCGCGACTTGAACTCGGGGTGGGCCTGGGTGGCGACGTAGTACGGGTGCTTCTCGCGGTCCAGCTCGACGAACTCGACGAGGGAGGAGTCCGGGGAGCGCCCGGAGATCTGCAGCCCGGCCTCGGCGAGCGCGTCGCGGTAGTTGTTGTTGACCTCGTAGCGGTGGCGGTGACGCTCGGTCACCCGGGTGGCGCCGTAGGCCTCGGCGACGACGGAGCCGGGGGTGAGGACCGCCTCGTAGCTGCCCAGGCGCATGGTGCCGCCCATGTCGCCGCCGCCGCCCTCGACGAAGTCGACCTGCTCGGCCATCGTCGCGACGAGCGGGTCCGGCGTGCCGGGGTCGAACTCGGTGGACGAGGCGTTCTCCAGGCCCAGGACGTTGCGGGCGTACTCGATGACCATGCACTGCAGGCCAAGGCAGATGCCGAGCGTGGGCACCTGGTTCTCGCGCGCCCAGCGCAGCGCGCCGAGCTTGCCCTCGATACCGCGGACGCCGAAGCCGCCGGGCACGAGGATCGCGTCGACGTCCTTGAGGGCCCGGCGGGCACCCTCGGGGTCGGCGCAGTCGTCGGCGGGCACCCAACGGATGACCACCTGGGCGTGGTGGTGGAAACCGCCGGCGCGCAGGGCCTCGGTGACCGAGAGGTAGGCGTCGGGCAGGTCGACGTACTTGCCGACGAGCGCGATCTCGACGGTGTGGCGGGGCTTGCGCACCCGCTGGAGCAGGTCGTCCCAGTCGCTCCAGTCGACGTCGCGGAAGGGGACGTTGAGGCGGCGCACGACGTAGGCGTCCAAGCCCTCACGGTGCAGGACGGCGGGGATCTCGTAGATGGAGGACGCGTCGCGGCACTCGACGACGGCCTCGCGGTCGACGTCGCAGAAGAGCGCGATCTTGTTCTTCACGCCCTCGGGCAGCTCGCGGTCGGTGCGGCAGACGATGGCGTCAGGCTGGATACCGATGCTGCGCAGCTCGCTCACCGAGTGCTGGGTGGGCTTGGTCTTGAGCTCGCCGCTCGCGCCGAGGTAGGGCACGAGGGAGACGTGGACGTAGAAGACGTTGTCGCGGCCGAGGTCGTGGCGCACCTGGCGGGCGGCCTCGAGGAACGGCAGGGACTCGATGTCACCGACCGTGCCGCCGATCTCGGTGATGATGACGTCGGGCGCCTGGGCGCCGTCGACCGGCTGCGCCTGGGCGCGCATCCGCGCCTTGATCTCGTCGGTGATGTGCGGGATGACCTGGACGGTGTCACCGAGGTACTCCCCCCGGCGCTCCTTGGCGAGCACGGTCGAGTAGACCTGACCGGTGGTCGTGTTGGCGGCGCGCGAGAGGTTGACGTCGAGGAAGCGCTCGTAGTGACCGATGTCGAGGTCGGTCTCCGCCCCGTCCTCGGTGACGAAGACCTCACCGTGCTGGAAGGGGTTCATCGTGCCGGGGTCGACGTTGATGTAGGGGTCCAGCTTCTGCATCGTGACGCGCAGACCGCGCGCCCGGAGCAGCTGGCCCAGGCTGGAGGCCGTCAACCCCTTGCCGAGGGATGACGCCACACCACCGGTGACGAAGATGTGCCGAGGGACTGTGTCGCCGCTAGTGCGGTGAAGGGTGACCACGGAGTTCCACCTTAGCAGTCGGTCGGTCAGGTCCGGTCCGTGCCGCGAGTGCGCTGCGGCACCACGGCTCGAGCGTAGACGTCGCGCAGCTGGGCGACGACGTCCTGTGGAGTGGGGAGGCGACCCGCCCGGGCCCGTGCGGCGTCCCGCAGCCGGTCCCGCTCGGCGTCGTCCGTCAGCAGCCGGGAGACGGCCGCGGCGAGCTGCTCGGCCTGCGGCGGGACGAGGACGGCGGCGTCGGCCGTCACCTCGCGCGTGCCGCCCACGTCGGTCGCGACGACGGCGGCCCCGGCCTGCAGGGCCTCCTGCACGGCGAGCGGCTGCCCCTCCCACGTGCTCGTCGACACGACGACGTCGGCGACGGCGTTGAGCGCGGTGACGTCGTCGCGGCGGCCGGCGACGACGACGGGCAGCGCCTGGGCACGGACGCGCTCGGCGAGCTCATCGGCCAGGGGCCCGTCCCCCACGACGACCCACCGGAAGGCGGGCGCACCGCTGCGCACGAGGGTGGCGGCGGTGTCGGTGAGGAGTCCCAGGCCCTTCTGCGGCGCCAGGCGCCCGACGGTGAGGACGAGCCGCTCCTGCGCCGTGAGACCGAGGGAGGCGCGCAGCTGCTGCCGGGCGGCGTCGTCGAGCGGGCCGCTCTCGGCGCGAGCCGGTGCGGGGACCAGGGCCCGCTGCGCGGAGGCGCCCAGGCGGGTGGCGCGGGCGACGAGGTCACCGCTCACCCCGAGGACGAGGTCGGCGCCGCGCGCGACGACGCGTTCGAGGACGGCCGCCACCGCCTGCACCTTGGGGCCTCCCACGGGGAGGTTGTGAAGGGTGACGACGACGGCGGGCCTCGCCCGCATCGCGCGGGTGGCGAGCACGGCGGCGGCCCCGGCGCGCAGCCCGTGGGCGTGGACGAGGTCGGTGCCGGCGAGCACGCCGCGCAGCCGCTTGAGGGCCGCGACGTCGCTGGGACGCGGCCGGTCGGCGATGTCGACGACGGCGGTCGGCACGGGTGACTCGGCGACGACGTCGGCCGGGCCGGCGAGGAGCACCTGCTCCCCCGCGTCCGCGAGGAGTCCGGCGACCTGACGTGCGTGCCGGGCGACGCCGCCCGCGCTCGTCGAGGTCAGCTGGACGATCCGCATGGCCCTCACCATGTCACGGCCTCACGACCAGCGCGCGGGACGCAGCGCGGTGCGGTCGGCGAGCACCACCGCGAGCCCGCCGAGCAGCGCGGCACACAGGCCCCCGGCCGCGGCGGCGAGCAGGCCGGACAGGAGCTGGGGACCCACCGCCCCGAGCACGGCGTCGGTGACGAGCCGGCCGGCCAGTCCCCCGGCGGCCGCCCCGGCCGCGCCCACCGCGATGGTCCGCACGAGCCCGCCGAGCGGCGCGTCGGCACCGAGGGCCCGCCGCAGCGCCCACAGCAGCAGGAGGCCGGCGACGGTCATGCCGATCGAGGTGCCCAGCGCGAGGGACCTGAGCGTGGCCGGCCCGTTCCCGCCGTCGGGCGCGGTCACCTGGACGAGGACGGCCGCGGCGACGCTGACGACGAGCCAGCCGGCCGCCGTCGCCGTCACGGCGGCCCGGCCGCGGTCCAGGGTGTACAGGCAGCGGGACACGTGGAAGACGAGCCCGTAGCCGACGACGGCGGGGGCCAGCCAGGTGACCGCCGTCGTCATCCCCTCCATCGTGCCGCTGAGGGAGAAGACGGCCGTGACGCCCGGCGCGACGGCCGCGAGGATGCCCGCGCCGACGAAGGACGCGGCGAGCACCGAGCGGGTGGAGCCGACGGCCATGGCCGCGAAGGCGGCCCGGTCGTGGCCCCCGGAGAGCTCGGCCAGCCGCGGGAAGACGGCGGTGGCCACCGGGACCGCGAGGACGGCGTAGGGCAGGAAGTACACGGCGCGGGAGTACTCCCAGATCGTGACCGTGCCCTCCACGCCCCCGGCACGCGCCAGCACGATGAACACGACGACGCTCACCTGCTGGGCGAGCAGCGCGCCGATCCCGGCCGCGGCGAGGTTGAGCGCGCGGCGGCCCACGCCGGGCGGGAAGTGGAGCGCGGGGCGCAGGCGCACGCCGCTGCGCACGACGGGCACGAGCAGCGGCAGGCTCATCGCCGCGACGCCCAGGGTGGTGCCCCAGGCGAGCCAGTCGAGCGCGGACTGCGCCAGTCGCTCAGGGTCGTCGGCCATCCCGCCGGAGAACGTCCCGAAGGCGAGGTAGGCGCCGATGACGACGACGCTGGACAGGAGCGGGGCGATCGCCGGGAGGAGGAAGCGCCGCTGTGCCTGGAGGACGCCGGTGAGGACGACCCCCACGCCGTACAGCGGGATCTGCAGCGCGAAGATCCGCAGGAAGTAGGTGGCCAGCTGCCGCTGCGTCTCGACGTCGGAGCCGACGGAGTCGGGCAGCAGCCCGACGATCGGGCCGGCGAGGACGGCGACGAGGAGCCCGAGCGGCACGAGGACGGCCAGCGTCCACGTGAGCAGCGCCGAGGCGATGCGGTCGACCTCCCCGCGCAGGTGACGGGCGAGCGGGGCGGCGAGCAGCGGGACGACCGCGCCGGCGAGCGCACCGCCGGCCGCGACCTCGAACAGGACGTTGGGCAGGGTGTTGGCGGTGGAGTAGGCGTTGGCGGTGGCGGAGTCGCCGAGCGTCGCCGACTGGACGAACCACCGGACGAAGCCGACGGCGCGCGAGAGCACCGTGACGGCCGCCATCATGCCCGCGGCGCCGGCGACCCCGGCGAGGACGCGGCGGCGGCCGGTGACCGGTTCGGTCACCTCCCGGCCACCGGGCTCACCGCCGGCCCCACTGGTCCAGGGCGTGGAGGGCCGGGGTCTGGTCGATGACGCGGGAGAAGCTCACGCGCTCGCTGAGCAGCGTGAGGGCGACGACCGCGGCCAGCGCACCGCCCCGCAGGACGCGGGAGGGGTGGGCGGCCAGCGCCGTGCCCAGGGTGGCGCCCAGGGCGTTGGCGCCCGTGTCGCCGAGCATGGTGCGCTCGGACAGGTCGTCGCGCAGCCCGGCGGCCGCCGAGCCGAGCGCGGTGGCGGCGACGGGCGCACCCGGCCCGCCGGCCAGCGTGGTGGCGGCCGCCGCGGCGCAGGTGACCTTGAGCGCCCGGCCAGGGCGCAGGTCGAAGAGGTTGAGTAGGTTCGCGGTCCCGGCGATGAGCGCGGCGCTCGTGCCGCGGTGGACGAGGCGCGCGACGGGCCCCGTGCCGCGAGCGGGGAGCATCAACGCCGCGAGCAGCGCGCCGCCGCCGATCCCGGCGATCTTGAGCGCCCCGGTGGTGACCTGGCCCTCGCGCAGCGCGCCGAGGTGGCCGCGCAGGCCCTTGACGTGGCGGTCGGCGTCCCGCTCGGTGAGGTCGTCGACGGCGCCGAGCGCGCCCGCCGCCCCCGCGGCGACGGCGGCTGCCGCGCCCGTGCGGCCCGAGCCGAGCAGCGCGAGGCTCGTGCCGCCGGCCTGGGCGAGGCCACCGAGGAGGCTCACCTGCCGGCCGGCGTAGTTGGTGCGCTGCCAGCGCTCAGCCCCGCCGGGCGGTGCGGTCTCGGCCGCCACGGTCACCGCACCGGTGGCGGCGACCCCGAGCAGCGCGGCCCGCAGGCGCCCCATCAGGCGGCGTCCTCGTCGGCGGCCTCGTCCTGCTCGGGCTCGGGCACGGCCGGCGGGGGCAGGTAGACGGCGGCGGGACGGGCGCGGTGGCCTCGGCCCCGACGCCGTAGTGCCCCACCTCGCCGGAGATGTCGACGGCGAGGGCCATCGGCACGCTGAGGCGACCGGTGAGCTCGCTGACGGAGTCGGTGGTCGTCACGGCCTCGGCCGCCTCGGAGCCGGCGCGCAGGGCGCTGACGAGGTCGAGCTCGGTGGCGGCCGAGCCGGCCACGACGGTGCCCTCACCCGTCGCGGCGATGCCGCGGGCCAGGGCGACCTCCTCGGCGAGGCGCTGCTCACGGGTCTCGACGTCGGCAGGCTCGGGGCTCTCGTCGGGGCCGGTGGCCTCGCTGCGCGGGGCGACGACGACGGTCGCGTTGGCGGCCTGCTCCGGCTCCTCGACGACCTCGACGAGCGGGTCGTCGGCGGAGACGAGCAGCTCGAGGAGCGTCTCGGCGTCGGTCGTGGGTGTGCCGTCGACGTCGCTGCGGGTGAGGGCCTGGCCCAGGGCGGTGCCGAGGATGTCACCGGCGTCGGCGCCGTCCTCGGGCGCGGGGTCGAGGTAGCCGAGGATCTGGCCGGAGAAGCTCGAGCGGAAGGTCGCGGTCGCCGGGTCGGTCCACGCCTCGGTCACCTGGACCTGGCCGGTGACGGTGGCGCCGGCCTGCTCGAGGCGCAGGCGCACGTCGGCGACGTCGTCCTCGTTCGCGGCGGGCAGGACGACGACGGCGACGCTGCGGCCCTCGAGACGCGAGCCGAGGGTGGCGGGGGCAACCTCCTCGAGGAACTGGTCGCGGTTCTCGCGCTCGACCTCGCTGACCTCGAGCTCGGTGCGCAGCCTGTCACGGTCCTCGCGCAGCTCCTCGACCTGACCGGTGAGCTGGTCACCGAGGGGTTGGTTGAGAGGGCCGGCACCGAGGAGGATGCCCAGCGCCAGGGCCAGGAAGACGGCGATGAGAGAGACGAGGTGGTAGCGGAAGTCGATCATCGTGCTCCTACGAGGTGGGCGCGGGCGGGGCGATGCCCAGCAGGTCCTTGATGGCGGCGAACAGGCCGTCGAGCCGCGCCATGACGATCTGGAACAGCGCCTGGCCGAGCTCGGTGGAGAAGAGCGCCACCCCGATGGCCAGGAGCCCGGCGAGCGCGAGCAGCACGATCTGCAGCGTCGAGATCCGGGTGCGGTAGAGCTGGGAGACGCCCTTGGCGTCGACGAGCTTGGACCCCACGCGCAGGCGCGTGAGGAAGGTCGAGGCCATGCCGGCGCGGCCCTTGTCGAGGAACTCCACGAGGGTGGCGTGGGTGCCGACGGCGACGATGAGCTCGGCGCCCTTGTCATCGGCCAGCAGCATGGCGACGTCCTCGCTCGTGCCGGTGGCGGGGAAGACGACGTGGTCCACTCCCAGCTGCTCGACGCGGGCCATGCCGGGCGCGCGCCCGTCGCGGTAGGCGTGGACGACGATCTCGGCGCCGCTGCGCAGGGTGGAGTCGGACACGGAGTCCATGTCCCCGACGATCATGTCCGGCGTGAGCCCGGCCTCGATGATCGCGTCCGCGCCGCCGTCGACGCCGATGAGGACGGGGCGGTACTCGCGGACGTAGGACCGCAGCATCGCCAGGTCCTCCTTGTAGTGGTAGCCGCGCACGACGATGAGGACGTGGCGGCCCTCGATGGCGGTGTGCACCTCGGGCACGCCCACGCCGTCGAGGAGGAGGTCACGCTCGCGGTTGAGGAAGTCCATCGTGTTGCCGGCGAAGGCCTCGAGCTGGACGGACAGTCCCTCCCGGGCCTCGGCCATGGCCGCGGCGACGCTCTCCTCGGTCTGCTCGGTGCCCTCGGCCACGAGGACGTCACCGGAGTAGACGGCGCTGCCGTCCACGCGCACGGGCCGTCCCTCGCGCAGCGCCATCACCGAGCCGCCGAGGTCGTCGACGAGCGGGATGCCCTCCGCGACGATGATCTCCGGGCCGAGGTTGGGGTAGCGCCCGGAGGTGGACTTGGCGGCGTTGAGCACCGCGGCCGGGCGGCAGGCGACGAGCGCCTCGGCCGAGACACGGTCCAGGTCGAGGTGGTCGATGACCGCCACGTCACCTGGCTGCAGGCGCTTGGTGAGGTTCTTCGTGCGCGGGTCCACGCGCACGGGACCGGTGACACCGGGCCCGGTGTCGGGGGGCGTGCGGCGACGGAAGAGGGGACTCACGCGAGTCATCGTGCCACGACGGCGCGGTCGAGAAGCTCCGCGGCGTGGCGGCGCGCCACGTCGGAGTCCTCCTGCCCCGACAGCATGCGTGCCAGCTCCTGCTCCCGCTCGGGCCCGGTGATCTCGCGCACGTCGGTGATCGTCGTCTCGCCGGTGGACTTGCTCACGAGGAGGTGGGTGTCGGCGAAGGCCGCGACCTGGGGCAGGTGGGTGACGACGACGACCTGTGCCATGCGGGCCAGACCGGCCAGCCGGCGGCCGACCTCGATGGCGGCGCGGCCACCCACGCCGGCGTCGACCTCGTCGAAGACGAAGGTGGGGCGCACGGCCGTGTCCCCGTCCGGCGTGGCGACGGCGACCTCGAGGGCGAGCATGACGCGCGACAGCTCACCGCCGGAGGCACCGTCGCCGAGCGGGCGGGGTGGCGAGTCCGGCCGCGGCTGCAGCAGGAGTCCCACGTTCTCCGCGCCCCAGGGGCCGGGCTCGGGCAGCGGCTCGAGGCGCACCTCGAGGTGGGCGCCGGGCATCGCCAGGCCGGCGAGCTCGGCGTCGACCGCCTCGGAGAGCCGGGAGCCGGCGTCGGTGCGGGCGGCGGTGAGTCGCTCGGCGAGCTCGCCGAGGGTGGCGGTGAGGGCGGTGAGCTCCTCGCGGAGCGCGGCGCCGCCGTCCTGGGGGCCGTCGATCTCGGCCAGCCGGGCCGCGGCGGCCCGTGACCACTCCCCCAGCTCGTCGGTGCTCTCCAGGCCCAGGCGCAGGGCAGCGTCGCGCAGCGCGGCCCGGCGCTCGTGGACGGTCTGGAGGCGGTCCGGGTCTGCCTCCAGGGAGGAGAGGAAGCCGGACAGCTCGGTGCCGACGTCGGACAGGAGGTAGGACACCTCGGCGAGGCGGGTGGAGAGGGCCGCGAGCTCGGGGTCGCTGACGTCGAGGGCGCGGCGCGCGTCGTCGACGAGGACGGTGGCGTCCTGCTCGGCGCCCTCCCCGGCCCCGAGGAGGGCGGCGTGCGCGCGGCCGGCGGCCAGCCGCAGCTCCTCGACGTTGCCGAGCCGCTCGGCCTCCGCGCGCAGGGCGTCGTCCTCACCGGGCTGGGGGTCGAGCGTCTCGAGGAGCTCGAGGTTGGTCCGCAGGCGCACGGCCTCCCCGGCGCGCTCGTCGGCCCGGGCCTGCCACTCCTCCAGGCGCGCCTGGACCTCGGTGAGCCGCTGCCACGTGACGCGGTACTCCCCGAGCAGCGCGGAGACGCCGGCGAAGGCGTCGAGCAGCGCCCGCTGCCGGGCGGGTGAGCGCAGGCGCAGCTGGTCGGACTGGCCGTGGACGGTGACGAGGTCGGCGGCGAGCTCACCGAGGAAGGCCTGCGGGACGCTGCGGCCGCCGGCGAAGGACCGGGAGCGGCCCTGGGCGGGCACGGCGCGCGCGAGGAGGAGGGCGTCGTCGTCGAGGGAGCCGCCGGCGTCGGTGACGCGCGCGGCGACGTCGTCCCCGACGAGGAAGGTGCCCTCGACGACGGCGCGCTCGGCGCCGCTGCGGACCATCGCGGGGTCGCCCCGACCGCCGAGCAGGAGGTCGAGCCCGGTGAGGACCATGGTCTTGCCGGCACCGGTCTCACCGGTGATGACGGTGAAGCCCGCCCCGAGCTCGAGGGTGGCCGACGCGATGACACCGAGGTTCTCGATCCGGATCTCCTCGATCACGGGTCCTTCCTCCCCCCGCGCCACCCGGTGACCGGGAGCGCGAACTTCGCCACCAGCCGCCCGGAGAAGGGCGTGGGCTCGATGCGCGCCAGCCGCACCGGCTCGGTGCCGCGCCGCACGTCGATGTGGGAGCCGACGGGCGCGGGCAGCTGGCGGCGCCCGTCGCACCACACGTCGCCGCCGGAGAGGTTGCGGTCCAGGACCTCGACGGCGAGCACCGACGAGGGCCCGGCGACGAGCGGGCGGGCGAAGAGCGCGTGGGCGGCGATGGGGACGACGAGGAGCGCCTCGACGTCGGGCCACACGACCGGCCCTCCGCCGGAGAAGGCGTAGGCCGTGGAGCCGGTGGGGGTGGCGATGACGATGCCGTCGCAGCCGAAGGAGGACAGGCCGCGGCCGTCGACGCCGAGGGCGAGCTCGATGACCCCGGAGCGGTCGACCTTCTCGATGGTCGCCTCGTTGATGGCCCAGCCGGTGTGGACCTCGCCCGCGGGGGTCTGGACCTCGACGTCGATCGTCATCCGCTCCTCGACGGTGTAGTCGCGGTCGGCGATGCGCTGGACGACCTCCCCGAGGCTGTCGGGGTCGGCCTCGGCGAGGAAGCCGACGTGCCCGAGATTGACGCCGATGAGCGGGACGTCGCGGCCGCGGACGAGCTCGGCGGCGCGCAGCAGGGTGCCGTCACCACCGAGGACGAGGACGAGCTCGGGGTCGTGAGCAGGGTCGTCGTCGAGCTCGCGGATCGGCTCGATGCCGAGCTCGCGCAGCCCGGCCTCTGCCTGCGCGGCCGCGGTGACCGCCTGCTCGCGCCACTCGTGGCTGACGAGGAGGACCCGGCGGCTCACGGCGCCACCGCCGGGCGCTGGTCGATGGCGGCAGCGATCACGGCGTCGAGCTCCTCGGGTGGGTGGACGCGGCTCGGGTCACGGCGCAAGCCTATGAAGTACTCGACGTTCCCGCTGGGACCGGGCAGCGGGCTGGGTACGACGGCGTAGGTCCCCAGGCCGAGCGCCGCGGCGGCGTCGGCGACGGTCCGCACGGACTCGGCGTGCAGGGCGGGGTCGCGCACGACACCGCCCTTGCCCAGACGCTCCTTGCCGACCTCGAACTGAGGCTTGACCATGAGGAGGAAGTCGGCGTCCGGCGCGGCCGCGGCCGCGAGGGCGGGCAGGACGAGGGTGAGGGAGATGAAGGACAGGTCCCCGACGACGAGCCCGGGTGCCGGGGCGACGGCGGCGGGGTCGAGGGTGCGGACGTTCGTGCGGTCCAGGACGGTGACCCGGGGGTCCTGCTGGAGGGACCACACGAGCTCGCGGCGATCTCCCCGCACCTCACCGGCAGAATGCCCTGAAACGGTCGTCATTCGTCGTCTCCTTCGCAGAAGGTCGTGCCCGCCATCGCAGTCGCGGCCGTGTCGAGTGCTCGGTCGAGGCGCCC
>NZ_CBCOOR010000020.1:0-507 GCF_965111665.1 Georgenia sp. Marseille-Q6866
GGTCCAGGACGGTGACCCGGGGGTCCTGCTGGAGGGACCACACGAGCTGCCCGTAGCCGACGTCGACCGCGACGACGTGCTCGGCCCCGCAGCGCAGCAGCACGTCGGTGAAGCCACCGGTGGAGGCACCGGCGTCGAGGGCGCGGCGGCCGGCGACCGTGGGGGCCCGGTCGCCGAGGGCGTCGAGGGCGCCGGCGAGCTTGTGCGCGCCGCGGGAGGCGTAGTCGTCGGTGGCCGGGGCGACGACGCGCAGCGCCTGGGCGGGGTCGACCTGCCGGGCGGCCTTGGTGACGGCGGCACCGTCGAGGAGGACGTGGCCCTCGGCGATGAGCTCGGCGGCGTGCTGACGCGAGCGGGCCATCCCGCGGCGGACGAGCTCGGCATCCACCCTGACGAGGCGCGCCACGTCAGGACTCGGCCGCGGACAGCTGGGCCGCCAGGGCGCGGTGGACGGCGTCGAGGACGGTGACGTGCTCACCGAGGGGACGCTCCGCGAGGGTCTGGAGC
>NZ_CBCOOR010000021.1:0-53107 GCF_965111665.1 Georgenia sp. Marseille-Q6866
GTCGAGCACCTGGGACCGGTCGAGCGGCACGCCGAGCAGCGCCTGCGCGTCGGCAAGGGCGAGCTCGGCGTCGACGGCCTCGATCGCGGCGGGGTCGTCGCCGGCGCGCCCGTAGGACAGGCGCAGCACGTGGACGCCGGCAGGTACAGATCCCCGCAGCCAGGCCCACTTCGCGGTGGCGTGGGTGAGGGCCTTGGTCCGCACGCCCGCGTCCGGACCGACGAGCACCCCCGAGCCGAGCGGCGCGGCGTCCAGCTCCGGCGCGTCGAGGACGAGCGTCACCTGGACGATCGGGTGCCCTGGGCGCAGCTCCGGCAGCTCGCCGGGCAGCACGCCGGAGAGCAGCTCCACCGTCTCGGGACCCGGCACGGCGAGGACGAGCCGGCGCGTCCGGACGGGGGCTGCGCCGTCGTCGGCGTGGACGAGCCACGTACCGTCCGACTCGCGGGCCACCGCCGTCACGCGCGTGCCCGTGCGGACCTCCGCGCTCGCGGCCAGCGCCTGCGGCAGCCGCCACATCCCGCCGACGACGCAGCCGACGGCCGGCCCGTCCGGCACCGTGGCGGCCACGGCGGCGGCCAGCGAGCCGTGGGTGACGAGCGCGGCACGCAGCCCGGGCGCGACGGCGTCGACGGCGAGGTTCTCCGGGTCCGCGCCGTGGATGCCGCGCGCCACCGGGCGCACGAGGCGCTCGAGCAGACCCGCGCCCATGCGCACGGTGACGAGCTCGGCGAGGGTCGTGGCGTCGGAGCCCGCGGCGGGGTCGAGGGTGAGGTCGGCGGCGGCGCGGGTGGCGGCGTCCGGACCGACGACGGCGACGACGTCGTCGGCGAGCGGGTCGGCCGGGATCCCGAGGAGGGAGCGGGCGGGGGTGGTGAGCGCCCGGCCACCGCCGTCGGGGAGCCAGATCGTCGAGTCCGCCGCCGGCGTCGCCCGCTCCAGACCGAGCCGCGCGACGAGGTCGGCCACCTCGGGCCGCCGCAGCGCGAAGGACTCCGCTCCGGCGTCGACGTCGATCCCGCCCACGCGCGCGTGCTGGACCAGCCCGCCCACCCGGTCGCCCACCTCGAGGACGAGGGGGCGCAGGCCGGCGGCAGCGAGGGCGTGGGCGGCGGTGAGGCCCCCCATCCCCGCGCCGACGACGACGGCGTCACGCATCACAGGCTGTGCGCGAGCTCGACGATCCGGGTGAGCACGCCGGGGTCGGTGGTGGGCGGGACGCCGTGGCCGAGGTTGAGCACGTGGGCGGGGGCCTGGCGGCCGCGGTCGACGACGTCGCGCACGTGCCGCTCGAGGACCTCCCACGGGGCGGTGAGGAGGGCCGGGTCGATGTTGCCCTGGAGCGGCGTGGTCCCGCCGAGGCGGCGGCTCGCCTCGTCCAGGGGCAGGCGGTAGTCGACGCCGACGACGTCCGCGCCCACGTCGCGCATCGCGCCGAGGAGCTCGCTCGTGCCGGTGCCGAAGTGGACGATGGGGACGCCGAGGTCCTTGACGTGGGACAGCGCGCGGGCGCTGTAGGGGGCGGCGTACGCGGTGTAGTCGGCCAGCGACAGGCCGCCGGCCCAGGAGTCGAAGAGCTGGACGGCGCGGGCACCGGCCTCGACCTGCGCGCGCAGGAACGCCCCGGTGAGGTCCGCGGCCCACGTCATCACCCGGTCCCAGGTGGCGGGGTCGGAGTGCATGAGCCCGCGGGCAGCGAGGTGGTCGCGCGAGGGGCGGCCCTCGACGAGGTAGGCCGCGAGGGTGAAGGGGGCGCCGCCGAAGCCGATGAGTGGGGTCTCGCCCAGCTCGGCGACGGTGAGGCGGACGGCCTCCTGGACGGCGCTGTGGTCGCCGGGGGCATGGGCGGCGAGGCGCTCGGCGTCGGCGACGCTGCGCACCGGCTCGCCGATGACGGGGCCGACCCCGGAGACGATCTCGACGTCCACCCCGGCCAGGCGCAGCGGCACGACGATGTCGGAGAAGAAGATCGCCGCGTCCACCCCGTGCCGGCGGACCGGCTGGAGGGTGATCTCCGTCGCGAGCTCGGGCTTGAGGCAGGCCTCGAGCATGCCGACGCCGCGCCGTACCTCGTGGTACTCGGGCAGGGAACGCCCGGCCTGGCGCATGAACCAGACGGGCAGGCGCTCGGGCCGCCGGCCGGAGTACGCGGTCAGCAGGGGACCACGCACTTCGTCTGATGTATTAACGTTGCGGCCTGGAGCAGTCATGCAGCCATTGTGCCTGCCCCTCCGACCAGCGGTTCCCTGGGGGAGACTCGTGACCCTTGCAGTGATCTCGGCCAACCACCGCCACGCGGGGCTGGCGGACGTCGACCGGCTCAGCGCAGCGGGCGCGGACCGGCTCCTCGCCGTGCTCGCCGACCACGCCGCGCCCGGCGCCGGGTCCCTCGACCCCGCCGCGGACTGCGGGATCGGTGGTGCCGTCGTCCTGTCCACGTGCAACCGCCTCGAGGTCTACCTCGACGCCGACGACCCGGTGGCCGCCGCCGAGCACGCGCGCCACGCCGTCGCGCGCGCGAGCGGCGTGTGCCCCACCGAGGTGTCCGAGCACACCATCGCGCTCTCCGGCGACGCCGCCACCCGGCACCTGTTCGAGGTGGCGAGCGGGCTGGACTCGATGGTCGTGGGGGAGCGCGAGATCGTCGGGCAGGTGCGGCGGTCCCTGGACGCGGCGCGTCAGGTGGGGCTCACGACGCCGCTGCTCGAGCGGACCTTCCAGCACGCGTCCCGCACCTCCCGCGAGGTGGCCGTGACGACCGACCTCGCCCGTGCCGGCGCGTCGGTCGCGTCCGTGGCGCTCGACCTCGCCGGGCGCTCGCTGGCCGGTGACCGGGCGCTGCTCGTCGGCACCGGCGCGTACGCCGGGGTGGCGCTCGCGGCGCTGCGCTCCCGCGGCGTGGAGGACGTCGCGGTGTGGTCCGCCTCCGGGCGTGCCGCGAACTTCGCCGAGAGCCACGACGCCGTCGCCGTCACCGACCTCGCCGCGGCCCTCGCTCGCGCGGACGTCGTCGTCACCTGCCGGGGGACCGGCACGGTGGTGCTCGACGTCGCCACCGTCACCGAGGCGCTGGGCTCGCGGGCGGGCGGTGACGCGCTCGTCGTCGTCGACCTCGCGCTGGGCCGCGACGTGGACCCGGCCGTTGGTGAGGTGCCGGGCGTGCGGCTCGTCGACCTCGAGACGGTGCGCAACCAGCTGCCGACGACGACGGCCCTCGAGGTGGACCGTGCGCGCGAGCTCGTCGCGCGCGGCGTCGAGCGGCTGGGGGACGACCTCGCCAGCCGCGCCGTGGACGAGGCCGTCGTCGCGCTGCGCCGCCGGGTGGAGGACGCGGTGGCCGACGAGCTCTCGCGCCTGCCCGCCGGCGGTCAGGTGTCCTCCGACGACGCCGCCCGCGCGCTGCGCCGCCTCGCCGCACGCCTGCTCCACACGCCCACCGTGCACGCCCGCACCGCCGCCCGCGACGGCCGCGCCGAGGAGCACGTCCGCGCCCTCGAGCAGGTCCTCGGCCTCACCGTCCCCGCCGTCACCGTCAACTGACCCCGCACCGCTCCTTCGCCGCCCCCCTTCCGTCGACAGCCGGATTCTTCGTCGGGAGCCGGCTCTCCCTCTGCATCTGCCCCTCGACGGCGGACGACGGTCGGAGGACCATCACAGGATGGGCAGGGACCTGCGGGACGAGATGCGCGCCCTCCTCGACGCCTGGGCGCAGGCGATCGTCGCCAACGACGCCGACCGCATCGGCTCCTTCGCCACACCGGACTGGCTGCTCGTCGGCACGGGCGGCACGGTCCCGCGCGAACGGTTCCTCGACCTCGTCCGCTCGGGGCGGCTGACGCACGAGGAGATGGGTTTCGAGGTGCTCGACGTACGCGACCGGGGCGACGTCGTCGTCGTCATCGCGCACGGCACCAACTCGGGCCACTGGGAAGGCCGGCCCTTCCACGAGGACGAGTACACGACCGACGTCTTCACCCGGGACGCCGACGGCGGCTGGCGGTGCGTCGTGACGACCTTGACCCCGCGAGCGGGTTGACTGCTCCCGCCTCGCCGTCAGGAATGATGGCCCCGTGAGACTCTTCGACCGCTGGCGCTCCGCCGAGGTTCCCGCCGACGTCGGTGCCGGCTTCTGGGTGGCCGAGGCCGCCGCGATGGAGCGCGCGATCGTCACTGCCCTCGCCGGCGCCGAGCGCTCCCGGACCGCCGCCGTACCTGCGCGCGTCGAGCTCTCCGCGGGGGCGGAGGGACGCGTCGTCGTCGTGTGGCGCAACGTCATCGTCGGCTTCGTGCCGCCCGACCGCGCCGCCCCGCTCCGCGCTCAGCTCGCGGCCGCCGGGAAGGACACGCTCGTGGCGCCGGGCTCGGTCGTCGAGCTCGGCGGGCAGCGGCGGATCTGGGTCGGGGAGGGGGCGCCGGTGGGCGAGCCGCCCGCCGACGAGCTCGCCCCGCCGCCCACCACGATCTTCGGCATGAACCTGCCCGGTTCCACGCCGCGGGAGACGACGACGGCGCGGCGCTGGGTCCTCGCGGTCGGCTCGCACTCGTGGGAGGTGCGTGAAGGAACCGACCTCGACGTCGCGCTGCTGCGCCGCCGCATCGCCGAGGCAGAGCCGGGCTCGACGGTCCACGTGCTCGTGTGGGGCGAGCCGGTGGCGGTCGACCTCGGCAGTGGCGACCGCGTGACGCTCACCGACCCGGTCACCGGTGAGGTTGAGGTCCTCCACCCCCGTTGAGGCCGGACGGGCCGCGCGTAGGGTGGCGCCCATGCCGCGCCCGACCGGGTTCACCTACGTCACCCGGGGCGACGACGTCGTCATCAGCCACCACGGGCGGGTCGCCACGACCCTGCGCGGCAGGCGCGCCGCGGAGTTCCTCGCGGACGTCGAGGGGGAGGACCCGCAGGAGCTCATGGCCCGGCTGACCGGCAACTACCGGCGCGGGAACGAGCGGCAGGCTCGGCAGCACCCGCGCCACAGCGGCTGACGCCCGCTGCGGATCGTGTGGCTTTCGGTCTCTCTGAGAACCCGAAAGCCACACGGTGCGTGCCGGCGTGGTCAGCCCCGCACCGCCTGCTGCTTGAGGAGCGCGACGACCTCGAGGAGCTCGGCGCGGTCCTGCGGCTCGGTGCCCGCGACGTCGTCGGAGGCGATGGCCCCGGCGAGGACGGCGTTGTAGTAGAGCCCGTCCCCGATCAGGACGATCGCGCGGGCGATCGCCCGGTCGCCCACCTCCTCGAGGATGAGGCGGAACCAGCCGCGGTGGACCTCGTGCAACGCGTCGCGCGCCCGGGCGTTGGCCTCCTGCGCGAGCCCCGCGGCGGCGACCATCGCGCGGTCGAGCGGGGAGCCGTCGGCCACTGACGTGTCGACGTAGTACGCGGACGGGCCGCGCGGGTCGGCCGCCATCGCCTCGGTGTCGGCGGCGGCGAGGGTGGTCAGGCGCTCGAGGAGGCCCTCGACGAGCGCCTCCTTGCTCCGGAAGTGGTAGAGCAGCCCGCCCTTGGACACCTCTGCCCGCGCGGCGACGGCGTCGAGCGTCGTCGCCCGGGCGCCCTCGCTGACGAGGAGCTCCTCGAAGGCGTCCAGGACGTTCTCTCGTGCCGACATGGGGGAGACGCTACCCACAGTGACGGTCAACCGTCCAGACGGTACAGTGGACGGCGGCGCAGGTAGCGCCCACCCACGCCGCCCCGGAGCACCACCTTGGCCTCGACCACCTCATCGCGACCCGTCACCCCGCGCTCGCCCGCCGCCCGCCCCTGGGCCGCGCTCGTCGTGCTCATGCTTCCCGTGCTGCTCGTCGCGGTCGACAACACCGTCCTGGCCTTCGCGGTGCCCTCGATCTCCGAGTCGCTGCGCCCCGGCGGCACCGAGCTGCTGTGGATCGTCGACGTCTACCCGCTCGTGCTCGCCGGGCTGCTCGTCCCGATGGGCAGCCTCGGGGACCGGGTGGGCCGCCGCCGGCTCCTCCTCATCGGCGCCACGGGCTTCGCCGTCGTCTCCGCCGTCGCCGCCTTCGCCCCGACCGCGTCGCTCCTCATCGCCGCCCGCGCAGCGCTCGGTTTCTTCGGCGCGATGCTCATGCCGGCGACGCTCTCGCTCATCCGCAACATCTTCACCGACCCGGTCCAGCGCCGGACGGCGATCGCGATCTGGGCGGCCGGCTTCTCCGGCGGCGCTGCCCTCGGACCGATCGTCGGCGGCTTCCTGCTCGAGCACTACTGGTGGGGCTCGGTCTTCCTCCTCGCCGTTCCCGTGCTCGTGCCGCTCCTCGTCCTGGGACCGGTCCTCGTGCCCGAGTCGCGCGACCCCGAGCCCGGGCCCGTGGACCCCGTGAGCATCGCCCTCTCGCTCGGCGCCATGGTCCCGCTCGTCTACGGCATCAAGCGCATCGCGGAGAACGGGCCGACGACGACGGCGGTGCTCGCGATCGTCGTCGCGCTCGCCCTCGGGTACGCCTTCGTCCGCCGCCAGCTGCGCCGCCCGGTGCCGCTGCTTGACGTGCGCCTCTTCGCCAACCCGGTCTTCAGCGGCTCGGTCGCGGCGAACCTCCTCAGCGTCTTCTCGATGGTCGGCTTCCTCTTCTTCGTGTCGCAGCACCTTCAGCTCGTCAGCGGGCGCACGCCGATGGAGGCGGGGCTCGTCCTCGTGCCGGGGCTCGTGGTCACGGTGGTTGCCGGCCTGGCTGTCGTGCGCGTCGTCCAGCACGTGCGCCCGGCCCGCGTTGTCGCGGGCGGACTGCTCCTCAACGCCGTCGGGTACGGCCTGGTGCTCGTGAGCGGGTCGGCGGGCTCCGACGCCGGGCTCCTCGGCGCGTTCATGATCCTCGGCGCGGGGGTGGGGGCGGCGGAGACGATCTCCAACGACCTCATCCTCTCCAGCGTTCCCGCGGCCAAGGCCGGGGCGGCATCGGCGGTGTCGGAGACGGCCTACGAGCTCGGGGCGGTCCTCGGGACGGCGGTGCTCGGCAGCATCCTCACCGCGGTGTACCGGACCAACGTCGTCGTCCCGGACGGAGTGACGGGCGACGACGCGCGGGCGGCGGGGGAGACCCTCGGCGGTGCGACCGAGGTGGCGAGCGGGCTGCCGGACTCCGTGGCGCAGACGCTCCTCGAGTCGGCGCGGCACGCCTTCGACTCCGGGGTGGTCATCACCTCGTCGATCGGCGTCGTGCTCATGGTCGTGGCCGCGGTCATCGCGCTGCGGGCCCTGCGTAGCGCGGAGTAGCCCGGCGGCTCCTCCGGCGACTGTGCCGGCGCGTGGGCAGTCCATCGCGGCGACGGGCCGACGTCGAACCGGTCCTCCATGCCGTCAGCCCGCAGGGTGAGGACGCCGCCGGCGACCATGTCGACGAAGCGCAGCCCGTCCCACTCGGCGGACCGCACCGGTCCCTCGCCGTGGTCAGTGGCGATGTCGGTGACCTGCTCCACGCTGCGGATGGCACCAGTCTGGCGCACCCGGTGCCATGCATCGGGCGGACCGGACAGGCCAGGGGATGACGTCTGCGCGGGACGTTAGATTGCTCCGCCTGGTGGAGCAATCTAACGTCTCCGGACAAGTCCCCTCCCGCCCGTCGCGTCGCGCCCGGCAGACAGCGGGGAGGGCTGCGTGCGGCCGGGGAGGAGCGGGCGGGCGTCGTGGCCCCTAGGTGCCCCGCGGGGTGCACATGATGATGGCGACGGCCCTCGCGTTCACGGTGCGCTCGGTTAACCGGGCGCACGTCGCGCAAGGGGTGCACGGGAGACGTCAACAGTATGTTGACAACGGCATGTTGGTGATGTCGACTGGCGAGCATGACCGCTGACGACCAGGCCCGAGCCGCCGTCCTCGACTCCCACCGCCGCGTGCTCGCACGGGCCGGCGGTGCGGCGCTGGCCGCCAGACCGTGGCAGCACGCCGGTCAGCCGCCCGCTGACGGTGACCTCGTGCGGCTGGCCGCGTGGAGGGCCGCGGACCCCCAGGTCGAGGAGGAGGTGGTGGCGGCGGGGCTGGGGCTGCTGGCATCGGCTCGGGCCGAGCTCGACCAGGTCGAGGCGGGGCTCCTCTTCGCAGCCCGCGGCGCCGGGATGACCTTCCAGCAGATCGCCGGCGCGCTCGGTCTGGGGTCGGGGCAGGCCGCCCAGCAGCGCCTGGCCCGGGTGCTCTCCCGCACGGAGCGGGCATGAGGCGGGTGGTTCCGCTCGAGGACGCCGAGGCGTCCAGCGGGACGAAGGCCGCGACGCTGAGCCGGCTGGCGCGCGCCGGGGTCGCCGTGCCGGGCGGCCTCGTGGCGCGCGAGGCGGCGGCCGCCGGGTGGGAGCCGGAGCCGCGCTCCGCGCTGAGGGAGCTGGGCGGGGACCGGTTCGCCGTGCGGTCCTCCGCCCTGGGGGAGGACGCGGCGCAGGCGTCGTTCGCGGGCCAGCTCCTCACGCGTCTCGACGTGCCCACGACGCGCGTCGCCGAGGCCGTGCGGGACGTGGCCGCCAGTGCCGCGGGCGCAGCCGCCTACACGGAGGCCACCGGGCGGAGCCTCGGCGAGGACGTCGCCGTGCTGGTCCAGCCCATGCTGAGGCCGGTGGCGGCGGGAGTGGCTTTCACCCGCCACCCGGTCACCGGTGCGCGAGGCACCGTGGTCGAGGCCGTCCGCGGGCTCGGCGAGTCGCTCGTGTCCGGCAGGGCGGCCCCGCAGCGGTGGCAGCGCGGATCCACGGGTGGCCTGGTCGCCTCGGGGACCCCCGACGTGCTCACCGAGAGGCACGCGGCGGCGGTCGTCGAGCGCGCCGAGCAGGTCGAGAAGATGCTCGGGGGAGCGCAGGACGTCGAGTGGGCGCTGGACGCCGACGGCGTCGTGTGGGTGCTGCAGGCCCGTCCCGTCACCACCGGCGCGCCTGCGCTCGACGAGACCGCCGCCCGCACCGCCCGCCCCCTCGTCTCAGGGACGGCGGCCGGCCCCGGCACGGCCACGGGCCCGCTCCGGGTGCTTGCAGGCCTGGACGACTTCGCCCGCTTCCGCGCCGGCGACGTGCTGGTCTGCCGCAGCACCGCCCCCGCCTGGGTCCCGGTACTGTCGCGCGCTGCCGCGGTGGTCACGGAGGTCGGCGGGATCCTCGCGCACGCGGCGATCGTCGCCCGTGAGCTCGGGATCCCCGCCGTCACCGACGTTCCCGCGGCGACGAGGCTGCCCGACGGCGCGCTCGTCACGGTGGACGGCACCGCCGGGACGATCACCCTCCTGGAGGAGTCATGAGCGCCACCAGCCCGCCCGACCTGCTCGCGCTGCACGCGGTGCGCGTGCTGGGATACGCGACCACCGCGAACGTCGGTTCCCGCGCCGGGCTCGAGGAGGCCGTGGCCGAGGAGCTGCTCCTCGATGCGCAGGCTGCCGGGTGGATCGCGTGGAGCCGCTTCGCCGACGAGGGCGGCTGGTCGCTCACCGAGGCCGGCAAGGCCCATGGTGAGCGCCTGCTGGCGGACGAGCTGGACTGCTCGGGCGCCCGTGCCCGGGTGCAGCAGGAGCTGGACGGGTTCGGACCGCTGAACGACCTGGTGGCCGGCGCGTGCACCCGGTGGCAGCTCACCGAGCTGGGCATCGCCCGGCCACCGGCCTCGCTGGAGTCCGTGCTCGCCGACCTCGCGCGCGCCGCCGTCGGCCTGGCGGGGATCGAGTCGCGGCTGACGGCGGCACTTGCCCGGTTCACCGGCTACCACTCGCGCTTCACGGACGCCGTGGACAAGGCACGCCAGGGGCCGTCCTGGATCAGTGGCACCGACCGCGACTCGGCCCACCGGGTGTGGTTCGAGCTCCACGAGGACCTGCTCGCCACCCTCGGCCGACCGCGCTGAAGCAGCCGCCGGAACGACTGTGCGCCCCCTGCGTCCACCGTGCGCTCGGTGGACCGGGCGCACGGTGGCGCAGGAGGCGCACAGTGCGGGTGAGGAGTGGGCAGTGGGCGGTAGCGCTGGGTCAGGCGGCGGCTGCGCGGCGGCGTGCCACGAGCACCGCGCCGGCCGCGGCGAGCAGCAGCGCGAGCACGGCCGCACCGAGCACGGCGGCACCGGTCGAGGGCAGCCCGCCCGCGCCGGAACCGGTGTCCGTCACCGGTGGGACGGGGGTGGCGCTCGGCTCGGCTGACTCGCTGCCGGGGCCCTCCGTGGGCGCGGGGTCGTCCGTCGGTGCGACGGTCGGTTCCGGACTGGTCGGCTCGCCGGGCGTCACGGTCGGTTCGGGCTCGGTCGGCTCCGGCGTCGTCGGCTCCTCCCCGGGCACGTCGGCCAGCTGCATGACGAAGACGTCGCCCGCCCCGGCGTTGACCGCGCCGTCCGGCGCCCCGAAGGTGAGACCGCTCAGCCACGTGCCGTCGGTGCCGGCAGCCGCGTAGAGGTTCGCCTCGTCCCACTCGTCCGCGCCGTCGCGCTCGCGCGAGCCGAGCTGGAGCGGCTCGCCGGCCACGCCGTCGGCCGACACTGGCAGCGCGACGACGTCGACCCCGCCCAGCGGCTGGCCCATCGCGCCGTACGTCGTCGCGAGGACGAGCGCCCCGCCGTCGGCGGTCGCCACACCGGTGACGCCGCGGTCGTCGGTGGACGTGCCGGTCTGCAGCGTCCACGACTCCTCGCCGTCGGCCGTCAGCGCCCGGACGACGATGTCGTTGTCCCCGAGCGCCGTCTCGCCGAGCGCGCCCTTCGTCTGCCCGACGGCCAGCACCGCGCCGTCGGCCAGCGGCACGAGGCCGCTCACCATGTCGTTCTCCGCGGTGGCGACGGATCGCACCCACTGCTGCTCACCGTCGGCGTCGTACCGCGCGATCCAGCCGTCGCCCGAGCCGAGGTGTGCGGCCCCCGGCAGCCCCGCGCCGCTCACGCCACCGACGACGACGTCCCCGTCGCTCGTCAGCGCGACGGCCATGGCCTTGTCCTCACCGGAGCCGCCCAGCTGGGTGCTCCACAGGAGCTCGCCGGTGGCCGAGACGCGCGCGAGGACGGCGTCCTTGTCGCCGGCGCTCGGGGTGCCGGCGAAGGTGCCGCTCGTGTAGCCGGCGACGTGCGCGCCGCCGTCGCCGTCGGGGGCCACCGCGTAGAAGCGGTCGGCCGCGGCCGGGTCACCGAGCTCGAGGGTCCACGTGCGCTCGCCGTCGGCGTCGACCGCCGCGACGACGGCGTCGTCCTGCGTGTCCGCCTCGCCCGTGGCGAGGGTGCCGCGCGTGTAGCCGCCCACGACCACGCCGTCGTCGGCCCCGTTGACGACCCCGTAGACGCGGTCGTTCGCGCCCGTCGCGATCGCGTGGCGCCAGGTCTCCGTGCCGTCCGCCGCGCGACGCACGAGAACGGTGTCCATGCCGCCGGCCGGCTCGTAGCCGTCCCACGCACCGGCGAGGTTGAGCGCGACGACGCTCCCGCCGTCGGCCGTCTCGACGACGCCTCCCGCGCGGTCGTCACCCGCGGAGCCCAGCAGGTCGGCGTCCCACGTCGCGCCCGGCTCGGTGCGCAGCCGCTGGCCGACGTCGACGATCGCCTCGCGGAAGGCCGGCTGCCACACGTCCCAATCGTGCCCGCCGTCGAGGACGCGCAGCTCGGCCGTCACGCCCGGCACGCGCCGTGCGGTGTTGTAGAGCTGGGCGGACTCGAAGTCGATGTCGTGCTGCGCGTCGGCCGGGTCCGGGTTAGGCCACTCGTCGTCGCCGACGGCGACGAACAGGTGGACCGGCAGCGCGGGGTCGAGGGACTCCAGCGCCGTCGGGTAGGAGAGCTCGGTGTAGCGGTCGGCGTCGAACAGCGCGTCGCCGACGCCGTAGGCGCCGTAGTCCCGGACCGAGGAGTCGGCCGGGGGCTGGGGCACGTACGCGGCGGGGCTGAGGACGATGCCGGCGGAGAAGTCCTCCTGGTGGGCGAGGGCCAGGCGCAGCGCGCCGGCACCACCCATGGAGTAGCCGCCGACGGCGCGGGCCTCGCGGTGCGCGACCGTGCGGTAGGTGGCGTCGACGTGCTCGACGAGGTCCTCGGCCAACGCCGTCTCGACGGGCAGGCCCGGTCCGGACGCGGCGTCGCCGGTGTAGAGGGAGTCGGTGTACCAGCTGCCGCGGTCGTTCCAGGGAGCGTCGGGCATGACGGCGACGACGGGCTGCAGCTCTCCGGAGGTGATGAGCTCGTCGAGGTCGGTGGCGACCCGCTGCCAGGCGGCCTGCGTGTCCCCGCGGCCGTGGAGCAGGTAGACGGTGGGGTAGCGCTCGGTGCTGTCGTCGTAGCCGGGCGGGAGGTAGACGGTGTAGTCGACCGTGCCGGCGGCGGTGCCGGTGGCCTCGGCGGACACGAGTGTCCCCTGCTCGGCGGCGAGCGCGGGGAGGGTGAGCGACGCACCGGCGACGACGGCGACTGCTGCCGTCACCGCCAGGCGCCGCGTGAGGCGGGGTGAGGTCATGAGGGGCTCCTTCGGGGGAGGGAGACACGCGTCCCCGGGCTGGGGGCGAGTGGTCGGTGGGCCGCGGCGGCAGTGCCGGGGCGGGGGTGGTGCGGGGGACGGCGGTGTGGTTCGGGGCAACGGCGGTGTCGGGCGGAATCCGGCTGTCGGCGGGAGGGGGAACGGCGTGACAAGTCAGCTGTCGGTGGGAGCTGGGTCCTCGGGGGCGAGGGCGAGGGTGGCCTTGGCACGGTCGACCATGGCGACGTCGAGGAAGCTGCCGTCGGCGAGGACGAGGGCTCCGGTGCCGGCGGCTACGGCGCCCTCGACCCGCGCGACGACCTCCCGTGCGCGCTCGACCTCCTCCTCGCTCGGCAGGAACACCTCGCGGATCGTGTCGAGCTGCGCGGGGTGGATCGCGGTGCGGCCACTGAAGCCGAGCCGCCGCCCGGCCCGGCAGGACTCGGCGAGCCCGTCGAGGTCGCGCACGTGCGGGTAGACGGACATGACGGGGGAGGGCAGCCCGGCCGCCCGCGCGGCCACCACGACTCGGCTGCGGACCCAGGTGAGCCCGGCGTCGTCGTCCACGCGAAGCTCCGAGCGCAGGTCCGCCTCCCCGAGTCCGAGCGAGGCCACCCCCGCCACGGAGGCGAGGGCGAAGGCGCGCTCCACCCCGATCGCCGACTCCACGAGCAGGTGCACCTCCCGGCCGCCGACCCGGGACACCAGCGCGGCCACCGCGGCGGGGTCCTCCGCCTTGGGCAGCCGCAGCCCGACGTGAGCGGGCAGCGCGGCCACGGTGGCGACGTCGTCGTCGTGCCACGGGGTCCCGGCGGCGTTGACCCGCACCTGCACGGCCCGCTCCGGCGGCACCGACGCGAGCAGCGCGGCCACGTTCGCCCGCGCCGCGTCCTTCACGCCGGGCGCGACGGCGTCCTCGAGGTCGACGATGACGGCGTCGGCCGCGGAGGCCAGCGCCTTGGCCACCCGGTCGGGCCGGTCGCCCGGCACGTAGAGCAGCGTGAGGGGCGGCGGGAGGCTCATACCGCTCCCTCCGCGCGCAGCTGCGCCACCCGCTCGGCGGAGAAGCCGAGCTCCTCGAGCACGGCCGCGGTGTCCGCCCCGTGCTCCCGGCCGGTGAACTGGATGACGCCGTCGGCGCCGGAGAGCCGGAACAGCGGTCCCTGCATGAGCATCGGGCCCAGCTCGGGGTCCTCGATCTCGTGGAGGGTGCCCAGGGCCTGGAACTGGGGGTCGGCGACGATGTCTTGCGCGTCGTAGATCGGGGCGACGGCGGCCTGTGCCTCCTCGAAGGCGGCCACGACCTCGTCCCGGGTGCGCTCGGCGATCCAGCTGCCCACGGCGTCGTCGAGGACGTCGGCGTGCGCCGCCCGGTCCGCGCCGCGGGCGAACCACGGCTCCTCGATGAGCTCGGGCCGCCCGACGAGCCGCATGACGCGCTCGGCGATCGACTGCGCCGACGTCGACACCGCCACCCACTGCCCGTCGCGCGTGCGGTAGGTGTTGCGCGGCGCGTTGTTCGCCGAGCGGTTGCCGGTGCGCGGCTGCACGGTACGCAGCTGGTCCCACCGGGTGATCTGCGGGCCGAGCATCGCGAGGATCGGCTCGATGATCGCCATGTCGACCACCTGTCCCTGCCCCGTCCGCTCCCGCGACTGCAGCGCGACCATGACGGCGAAGGCCGTGGCGAGGGATGCGACCCCGTCGGCCAGGCCGAAGGGCGGCAGCGTGGGCGGGCCGTCCGGCTCCCCGGTCATCGCGGCGAAGCCGCTCATCGCCTCGGCGAGCGTCCCGAAGCCCGGCCGGGTCCGGTAGGGACCGACCTGCCCGAAGCCGCTCACCCGGGCGAGGACGAGCCGCGGGTTGCGCGCGGCCAGCTCCTCGTAGCCCAGACCCCACCGCTCCAGGGTGCCGGGGCGGAAGTTCTCGATGACGACGTCGGCCTGCTCGGCGAGGGCGAGGAAGACCTCCCGCCCGCCGGGGCTGCCGAGGTTGGCGGTGACGGTGCGCTTGTTGCGGCCCAGCGTCTTCCACCACAGGTTGACGCCGTCCTTGGCGGCGCCGTGGTTGCGGGAGGGGTCGGGCTTGGCGGGGTGCTCGACCTTGACGACGTCGGCGCCCATGTCGCCCAGGTGCATCGCCGCCATCGGGCCGGCGAAGAGGGTGGAGGCGTCGACGACGCGCAGGCCGGCGAGGGCCCCGGCCGAGGCGTCACGGGAGACGGTCACCGGGCCACCTCCCCGTCCCAGGCGCAGCGGAAGCCGATCGTTGCCGAGCGGGCCAGGCCGAGGCCCGGCAGGAGGTACTTGAGGGAGTGGTCGGGGGCGTGCACGCCACCCTCGACGTACCAGTCCGAGCCCTCGGCCTGGTAGTCGCTGCCGCCCTTGAGGATGACGAAGCGGGTGCGGCCGTCGCTGTGCTCGCTCTCGGTCCAGCTCCACACCGCGGGGGTGCCGCGGTGCAGCTCGCCGGTCTCGCCGGCCAGCTGCCACTCGTCCTCGGTGGGCAGGCGGCCGCCGCGCCAGGCGCAGTAGGCACGGGCGTCGTCGAGGTCGACGAAGGTCACCGGCTCGTCCTCGGTGCCCGGGGCCGGGCGGCCCTCGAGCCAGTGGGCGAGGAAGCGGTGCTCGACGGCGGGCCGGTAGCCGGTCGCGTCGAGGAACGCGGCGAACTCCTCGTTCGTCACCTCGTGGACGGCGACGGCGACCGGCGCGTCGAGGGTGAGCTCCCGCTGGAGCGTGCGTGCGTCGTGCAGCCGTGGGGGGAGCGGCTTCCACTCGTCGACGTAGGGCGCGCCCTGGTACATGCCCGTCTCCCGCGCGCGGTGGCGGACGGTGAGGACGTGCTCGCCCGCGGGGACGACGACGGCGGGGGGCCGGGCGGCGTCGGTCGGTGCGTTCGCGGCCGGAGAAGTCCGGCTGTCGGCGGGAGAAGTCCGGCTGTCGGCGGGAGAGTTCCGGCTGTCGGCGGGAGAGTTCCGGCTGTCGGCGGGAGAGTTCCGGCTGTCGGCGGGAGAAGTCCGGCTGTCGGCGGGAGAGATCCGGCTGTCGGCGGGGAGGGCGGTCGCGGTGAGGCGGCGGGCGAGGCGGTGCTGGAAGCGGGCGTCGCGCACGTGGGGGCGGCGGGACAGCTCCTCCAGGAGGCCGGGGAGCCAGTCGGGCTGAGCGGCGCCGTCGGCGACGTGGAGCAGCGCGGCGATCCCGCGGCCCGGCACGGTGACCGGCCCCGCGCCGTCGTCGCCTGTGAGGGGGACGAGACGGCCGCCGGTGACGGCGCCGTCGGGCAGGACGGGGCCGGTCCAGTCCTCGGAGCCGCGGTTGACGAAGGTCCACAGGGTGAGGCCGTCGAGCTCCCAGCGGGAGGCGTAGACGCCCGCGGCGTCGGCCTCAGGCGTCAGCTCGGTGAGCGGCGTCCACCCGCCCTCGAGCAGCAGGTCGCCGGCGGCGCGCTGGACGGCGACCATCCGGGCCACGGTCGCGGCGTCGCGCGGCGTCCAGCCGACCCACACGCCGAAGACGACCTCCCACACCATGACGCCCACGCCGTTGAGCCACGCGGACTGCAGCTCCTCGGAGTGGTCGCGGTGCCAGCGGCGGACGTGGTGCTGCATGTGGCGGCGCTCGTACCAGTGCGCGCGGAGCACACCGGGCACGGGGGAGTCGGCGAAGAACTGCGCCCACGAGGAGGAGTGGTCCTCGATGCGCTCGACGGCGAGCTTCGACTCACCCTCGAGGACGATCCCGGGCCGCGCCTCCTCGAGTCGTGCGACGAGCTCGGGCTCGGCCTTCTTCAGCGTGTCGAGGAAGACGCCGTCGGCGCCGAGCCAGGAGACGACGTCGGCGAGCTCGGTGACGTCGTCGGCGCCGCGTCGGGTGCCGGTGTCCCACGGGTTGTAGTCGACGAAGACGTGGAGGCCGGCGTCGTGCAGCTCGCGGACGAGCTCGACGATGCCCGGCACGTCGCGGTAGTAGTCCCACTGGTTGCGGTCGTCGATCCCGATGACCGGGTAGGCGTGCCACAGGACGACGGCGTCGAGCCCGCCGAAGCGCTCGCGGGCGTCGGCGAGGAAGCGCTCCGGCGTGAAGCGGTGCTCCTCGAAGGAGTAGAGCAGCTCGTCCCACAGCCACACCTGCGCGACGGTGTGGCAGCGCGCCGCCCACGCCGCCCCGGGACGCTCGTAGGCGGCGCCGCGGTAGCCGTGACGCGCGCGGGCGTCGTCGCGCCACCGGTGCAGCGCCTCGCGCCACGCCTCGCGGTCGGCCGGGTCGGCCGGCCCGACGAAGATCTTCGCCTCGTCCAGCGCCGTGGACTGCTCGGTGGTGAGGCCGTCGAGGGGAACCTCGGTGGGGAGGTCGATGGGCCGCGGGACGAGGGGGTCGAACGTGTACATGACGCCTTTCTTGCTCAGCGGTGGCGCGCGAGGTCCGCGACGGCGGTCGCGGTGGGGACGGCTTCCTGCGCGCCGGGGGCGGTGGTGGCCAGGGCGCCGGCCGCGGCCGCGAGGCGGGCAGCGTCGGCGAGGGTGGCACCACCGGCGAGGGCTGCGGCGAGGACGCCGCAGAAGGTGTCCCCGGCGCCGGTCGTGTCGACCGGCTCCACCGGGAACGCGGGGACGTGGACGGGCTCGCCGTCGCGCTCGGCGACGAGGCTCCCGGCGCCCCCGAGGGTGACGACGACGGCGGGCACCTGGGCGAGCAGCGCCGTCGCCAGGTCCGCCGGCTCGGTGCCGTCACCGCGGCCGGCAAGGTCGGCCGCCTCGTGCTCGTTGACGACGAGGACGTCGACGGCGGACCACACCTCCTCCGGCAGCTCCCGGGAGGGGGCGGCGTTGAGGACGAGGAGCGCGCCCTCCTTGCGGGCCGCGGCGGCCGCGACGATCGCCTCGAGCGGGATCTCGAGCTGCGCGAGGACGACGTCCGCCTCCGCGACCCGCGCGGCCTGCTCGGTCCCGACCGTGACGAGGGAGTTGGCGCCCGGCGCGACGATGATCGTGTTCTCGCCGCCCGGGTCCACGGAGATGAGTGCGGTGCCGGTGGGCTCGGCGACACGCGCGACGAGGTCGGTGCGCACGCCGGCGCCCGCGAGGGACGCGTGGAGGAGCTCGCCCGACTCGTCCTCGCCCAGGGCGCCGACGAAGGTCGTGTCCGCGCCACCCGCGCGGGCCGCCGCGACGGCCTGGTTCGCGCCCTTGCCGCCGGGGTGGCGCTCGAGCGTCCCGCCGAGCACGGTCTCCCCGCCGGCCGGGTGGCGCGGCACCGGGACGACGAGGTCGACGTTCGCCGAGCCGACGACGACGACGCGCCCAACGCTCACGGGGTCACCGCCGCGGCGAGCGGGACGGCCAGCGCGAGCGTGCGCTCGGCGAGGTCGGTGATGCGCTGCTCCCCACCGGGCAGCGAGGTGGCGATCCGTCCCTCGAGGGGCGCGGTCCACTGCTCGCCGATGCGGTCGGCGCCGAGCAGTCCACCGACCACCGCGCCGACGGTGGCCGCCGCGGAGTCGGTGTCCCAGCCGGCCATGACGGCGATCGACACGCTGGCCCCGAAGTCCCCGCGCCCGGCGGTGAGCGCGAAGGCGATCGTCGCGGCGTTGCCCAGCGTGTGGACCCAGTGGAGGTCCCCGTACGCGGCGTGCAGCCGGTCCAGGCCCTCCCGGACGGCGGGCTCGCTGCCGTCGCACGCGCCCCCGGCCTCGCGGCCGAGGCGGATCGCGGCGGCGAGCCGGCTGGCGGGCGGGACGGCGGCGTCGGCGGCGTCGAGGACCTCCTCGACGCTGTCGCACACCATCGTCGCCGCGCCGAGGGCCGCGGCCCACATCGCGCCGTAGACGCCGTTGCGGGTGTGGCTCAGGCGCGCGTCGGCCCACGCGAGGCGGGCAGCGGCGCGGACGTCGCCGGGCAGCACCCAGCCGAGGAGGTCGGTGCGGATGAGCGCCCCGATCCACTCCCGGAAGGGGTTGTGGTGGGTGGCCGTCTCCGGCACCGGGCGCGCGTCGAGGATGTTGCGGTACGCGGCGCGCTCGGCGGTGAAGACCCGCCCGGCGGGGAGGTTGTCGAGCCACAGCTGGGCGACGTCCTCGGTGGTGAAGCCGTGGCCGTGCTTCTCGAGGAGGGCGAGGGCGAGGATCGGGTAGTTGAGGTCGTCGTCCTCGGGCATGCCGGAGATGTTCTCCTCCAGCGAGGTCGGCGCCGAGCGGCGGTTCCACGGCCAGCGGGCCGCGACGTCGTCGGGCAGGCCGACGGCGGTGAACCAGCGGTCCAGCGGCCAGCGCCCAGTGGCCCGGAGGATCTCCTCGATGCCCTGCCGCGGGATCTTCTCCACCGGCTTGCCGAGCAGGCACCCGGCGGCGCGGCCGGTCCACGCGCCGACGAGGCGCTCGCGGTAGGCGGCGTCGTCGGGGCGGCCGACGAGCTGCGGGGCCGGCGGCAGCAGGGCGGCGATCGCCTCCCACCCGTCCGGCTCGGCCGGCGACGGCGGGGCCGGGGTGGCGGCGAGCTCGTCGAGCAGCTCGCGGGCCAGGGCACGCAGGGCCGGGGGAGCGGGCACCGGGCCGGCGCCGCTCACGGCCGGGACGGGGTCGCCGCCGGCGGCCACCCAGCGCTCGCGGACGGCGGTGACGTCCCGCCCCTCGGCGGCGGACTGGACGAGCTCGTGCGCGAGGAGGTCCTCGGGCTGGGCCCAGGTCAGCCTCATGCCGGCGCCCCCTCCAGCTGCTCGAGGGCCGCGGCGCGGGCGCGGGCGCGCTCCCGGTCGGCGCGGAGGATGTCGGCGGCCACGCCGGCCATGAGGCGGCCGGTGGCGCGCACGTCGGTGCGGCTGGCGGTCTCGATCTCGTCGAGCCACTCGGTGGGGACCACCTCGGTGCCACCCAGGCCCGCGCAGACGGCACCGGCCATGACGGCGATCGAGTCGGCGTCGCGGCCGTAGTTGACGGCCCCGAGGACGGCGCCGCGGAAGTCGCCGCGGTGGCCGAGGACGAAGCCGAGCGCGGCGGGCAGCTCCTCGATGGACTTCGTGCGCGAGGGGCGGCGGGCGTCCATCGACATCTGCCGGTACTCGGGCCCGACGGAGTCGTACGGGGCCACGGCCTCGCGGATGACACGGGCCAGCTCGCGCTCGCCGTCGTCGTCGGTGGGGACCTGACGGCCGGCGACGGCGTCCACGACGGCGCGCAGGGCGGCGGCAGTCCCGTCGTGGGCGACGTCGAGGGCGGCGCGGGTGACGTCGTCGACGCTCGCGCCGGGGGCGACGGCGGCGGCGACCATGGCGGCGAAGACGCCGGCCGCCTCGCGCCCGTAGCTGGACTGGTGGGCCCCGGCGACGTCGATCGCCTCGGCGTAGGCGGCGCGCGGGTCGCCGGCGTTGGCCAGGCCCACGGGCGCCATGTACATGGCCGCGCCGCAGTTGACGACGTTGCCGACGCCGGCCTCGCGCGGGTCGACGTGCCCGTAGTGGAGGCGCGCGACGATCCACTTCTCCGCGAGGAAGACGCGCTGGAGGATGAGCGCCTCGCTCTCCAGCTCGGGGATCCAGCGAGGCTCGCCGATCATGAGCGGGACGAGGTCCTCGGCCACCGCGTAGGCGTCGAGGTGGTCGCGCCGCTTGGCGTAGACCTCGACGAGCGCCTGCGTCATGAGGGTGTCGTCGGTGATGTGCCCGTCACCCTTGTGGTACGGCGCGATGGGGCGCGCGGTGCGCCAGTTCTCGTACCAGGGGCCGACGATGCCGCGCACCCGGCCGCCGTGGCGCTCCTCGATCTGCTCCGGTGTCCACCCCTCGGTGGCTCCCCCCAGGGCGTCCCCGACGGCGGCGCCGGTGATCACCGCCACGCATCGATCGTCCAGCCAGCTCACAGATCTACTCCTGCCTTCGTGTTGCGGTACGTGCGGTGGCCGCGGGGCGGCCGGTGGCCGCGGGGCGGCCGGGGTGGCGCTGGGCGGCCCGGGGTCCGGACCGCCCAGCGACGGGGTCAGCCGGTGATCTCGGTCCAGCCCTCCTCGAGCTGCGTGCCGAGGCCGGCGGTGTCGATCTCCTGCGCGAGGTAGCGCTGGAAGGCTGGCGTGGCCACGGTGTCCTTCCACTGCGCGTACGCGTCGACGAACAGGTACGGCGCGGAGACGAGGTGCTGGCCGGAGGAGAGGATGGTCGCCCAGCCGTTCTCGTCACCGAGGTTCTCGGCCATGTACTCCTGGGCGGAGGTCGTCGCCGGGATGAGGGCGTCGGCCTCGTTGAGGGCGGCGAGGTTCTCGGTCTCGGTGAAGAACTCGATGAACTCGGCCGACTCCTCGACGTGCTCGGAGTCGATGTTCACCGAGAGGGTCTGCGGGTTGGCGGCCTGGCCGGCGCCCTGCGGGCCCTCGAGCGGGGGGAGCACGGTCCACTCGAAGGCCTCGGGGGCGTCGGTGGCGATGTTGGCGGCCTGGAAGGAGCCCTGGACCGTCATGGCGATCTGGCCGGCGTAGAAGGAGGCGAGCACCTCCGAGCCGGACTGGGTGAGGGTGACCGGGAGGATCGTCTCGTCCTCGAAGGCCATCGTGTGGACGAGCTCGGGCACGGCCAGCTCGCCCTCACCGATCGTGAGGCTCGCGTCGGTGCCGGTGCCCTCGAAGAAGGTGCCGCCGAAGCCGGGGGCGAAGGACATGAACGCCGCCGTCGGGCTCGCCAGGCCCCAGCCGAGGCCGTAAGTGTCGCCCGCCGTCGTCGCCTGCGCGATCTCGCGCAGCTGCTCCCACGTCATCGTGTCCCCGCTGGGGACCTCGACGCCCGCCTCCTCGAGGAGGGCCGTGTTGGCGAAGACCATGTAGGACTGCAGCTCGGTGGGGTAGGCGATGACCTGGTCGTCGACGGTCACCGAGTCGAGGATGCCCTCGGGGATGTCGGCGCGGCGCTCGTCGGACATGTACTCCGAGAGGTCGGCGAGGTAGCCGTCGCGGGCGAATGGGACGATGCTCGCGGCCTCGTAGTGGATGACGTCGGGGGCGGCGCCGCCGTTGAACTGGGTGATGAGCTTGTCGTAGATGCCGTCCCACCCCGCGGGGACGATCTCGACCTGGACGTCGGCGTTGGCCTCGTTCCACTCCGCGACGATCGACTCCGTCGCCGCGATGGCGGCGGGCTGGTCGGAGAGGGACTGGAACTCGAGGGTCACGGGCCCGTCGGCACTGCCGCCGTCGTCGTCCGCGCCGCCACAGGCGGCGAGGGTGAGCGCGGCGATCGTGAGGCATGCGGCTGTGGAGGCTCCACGGATCTTCATTGGTCGACCTTTCGAGGGGGATGGTGGTGGGGGTCTGGGGGTCAGCCCTTGACGGCGCCGGACATGAGGCCGCCGACGAGCTTTCGCTGCATGATCGAGAAGAAGACGATGCTGGGGATCGCGGCGAGGACGGAGCCGGCCGCCAGCGGGCCGAGCGCCACCTTGCCCTCGCCGCCGATGAACATCTTCAGCGTGATGGGCAGGGTGTAGTTCTCCGGGGACTGCAGGAGGACGAGGGCGAAGAAGAACTCGTTCCACGAGGAGACGAAGGAGAACATCGCGGTCGCGACGACTCCGGGGACGAGCAGCGGGAAGACGATCGAGCGCAGCACCCGCAGGCGGGCGGCGCCGTCCATCGAGCCGGCCTCCTCGAGGTCCACCGGGATTCCGGTGACGTAGCCCTGGAGCATCCACAGCGCGAAGGGCAGCGTGTAGGTCGTGTGGACCAGGGTGAGGCCGACGAGGCTGTCGGTGAGGCCGATCGTCCGCAGGATGAGGAAGAGCGGCAGGATGATGAGGATGACGGGGAAGACCTGGCTCACGAGGATCCAGCCGATCCCGGCCATGCGGACCTTGCCCTTGAGGCGGGCCAGGACGTACGCCGTCGGCATCGCGATGACGACGACGAGCAGCGTGGAGACGAGGGCGACGGCGGCGCTGTTGGCGGCGGAGCGCACCAGTCCCTGCCGGGCGAGGGCGTCGGAGTAGTTCTCCCAGTGCCACTCGTTGGGAAGCAGGCTGATCGAGAGCGAGTTGAGCTCGCCCGAGGACTTGAACGAGGCCGAGATGAGCCACAGGAGCGGGAAGCCCAAAAAGACGATGTAGGCGACGAGCGCCGCGTACTGGGCGGGGCGGATCAGGGTGCGCATCGGCTCAGCCCTTCCTCTCGGTGCTGTCCTCGCGGAACTGGGACCACAGGTAGACGGCGAGGAGGATGACGACGACGACGACGAGGACGACGCCCATCGCGGCGGCGTAGCCGATGTTCCGGTTCTTGAACGCCTCGAGATAGGTGAAGAGCATCGGCAGCATCGTCCGGCCGCCCGGGCCGCCCTCGGTGAGGACGTAGACCAGCGAGAACGAGTTGAAGTTCCAGATGAAGTTCAGCGACGTGATCGAGGTGACGATCGGGCGCAGCGAGGGCCACGTGACGGCGGTGAAGCGGCGCCACGCGGAGGCCCCGTCCATCGAGGCGGCCTCGTGGAGCTCCTCGGGGATCTGCTGGAGGCCGGCGAGGAGGGTGACAGTGGTCTGCGGCATGCCGACCCACACGCCGACGACGATGACGGCGGGCAGTGCGGTGGAGAAGTTCGCCAGCCAGTTGATGTCGCCCGGCAGGCCGATGCCGCCGAGGACGGCGTTGAGCGGCCCCGCGTTGGGCGAGTAGATCATCTGCCACATGATCGCCACGACGACGGGCGGCATCGCCCACGGGATGAGCGCGAGGACGCGGGTGAGGCCCTGGAGGCGCAGGCCGGAGTTGAGGAGCAGCGCCAGGCCCATCGCGGCGAGCAGCTGGAGCAGCGTGACCGACACCGCCCAGACCATGCCGATGCGGAAGGAGTCCCAGAAGAAGGAGTTGTCGAGCAGCCGGGCGAAGTTCTCGGTGCCGACGAAGGTGTACTCCGGGTTGCGCACGAGGCGCGCGTCGGTGAAGGCGAGCGCGACGCCGATGATGAGCGGCGCGACGCTGAGCACGAGGATCGGGATGAGCGAGGGGATGACGAGCGCGGCAGCCTCACGGCGCCGGGCCCGCTCGAGCCCGCTGCGGCGACGGGGTGAGCCGCGGCCGGGCCGGGGCGCGGGTGCGTCCGGCCGCGCTCCTGCGGCGAGCATCGGTGCCGTCATGCGTCCTCCTTGCGTGGTGCGGGGGATGGGGTGGGGGTGGACACGGACGACTCTCGGACGATGAGCTCGGGGCCGACGGTGACGTACCGGCCCCGCTCCTCGCCGTCGTCGACGAGGCCGAGCACGAGCTCGGCGGCGAGATGGCCGCGCCGGCCCGAGCCGAGCGAGACGCTCGTGAGGCTGGGCTGGAAGACGCGGCCGATGTCGGTGTCGTCCATGCCGGTGACGGCGAGGTCGCCGGGCACGGTGAGTCCACGCGCGCCGGCGGCGCGGATGGCACCGATGGCGAGGAGGTCGTTGGCGGCGACGACGGCGTCGAGGGGGGTCCCGGCGTCGTCGGCGCGGTCGAGGAGGCGGTGGGCGGCGGCGAGGCCGGCGGTGACGGTGAAGTCGTCGGCCACCTCGGTGCCACCGTTCGCGGCGGTGAAGGCGGCGGCGCGGGTCGCGGCGTCGAAGCCGCGCTGCCGGGCCTCGCCCGGGGTGGTGTCGAGGGGGCCGTTGAGGAAGCCGATCCGGCGGCGGCCGACGGCGACGAGGTGGTCGACCGCCTGCGCGATGCCACCGGCGGAGTCGGTGGAGACGGAGTCGATGCCGTGGTCGGCCAGGGAGCGGCCGATGACGACGACGGGAACGGCGGCCTCCTCGACGGCGGTGACGAAGGCGGCGTCCACGCGCAGCGGGCTGATGATCATGCCGTCGACGAACCCGCCCTCGAGGCTGTGGACGAGGTCGACGGTCGAGGCGACCGTGTCCCCGGTGGACATGACGACGACGCGGTAGCCGTGGGGAGCGAGGACCGCGTGGATCGCGGTGAGCATCTCGATGTAGACGGGGTTGCCGATGTCGGCGACGGCGAAGGCGACCTGGAAGGTGCGCTTCATCCGCAGGGACCGGCCCGTCTCGTGGGGGCGGTAGCCGAGCTCGTCGGCGGCGGCGCGCACGCGCTCGACCATCGCGGGGCTGGCGCCGCTGCCGTGGAGGGCGCGGGAGGTGGAGGCGAGGGAGACCCCGGCGTGGCGGGCGACCTGGATGAGCGTCGCGCGTGGTGACGTCACTGTCGCCCTCCTTCGTCGTTGAGTGGTGGTTCTGTGCCCTGTGGCGGAAACGTTTCCAGCGCTGTGTGTGAGCGGGTTGGAATCGTTTCCGGGGGTGGCCGAGATCTTGGCACCGGGCGGGTGCGGCTGTCAACACGTACGGGGCCGGACCGATGTCAGTGGTCGGATCCACCGTGGGGGGAAGAGGACGACACCGCTGGAGGTGGGTTCGATGACGGCACGCGGGACGCTCGCGGACGGTGCCGTCGCGGCGGGCGCTTGTGGCCGCTCCTGTTCCCGGGCCCGGCTCTGGGCGATGTCAGTGGTCGGATCTACCGTGGGGGGAAGAGGTTCCCAGCGGGGAGGTGAGCGCGATGGCCGCAGAGACGCCGCCTGATGCGCCGTCGGGCTGGGAGCCTGGACCGGATGGGGACGAGCGTCATGTCATGGCGCCCACAGCCACAGCCACAGCCACAGCCACAGCCACAGCCACAGCCACAGCCAACGCTGCCGATGGCGGCGCCACCGCCACCGCCACGGCCGCTGGCGATGGCGGCGCCAGCGCCACCGCCACGCTGCCGGACCCGGTCGGCGCACTGACGGGCGTCACCGACACCCTCACCGCCCTCACCACCGTCCCCTGGCACGACCTCCCCGGCCAGGCCGCCCACGACGCGCTCGACGAGATCGAGCGCGCCACCCGGCACCTCGCGGCCCTGCGCGCCCAGGTGCTCACCGTCGTCGACGCCAACGGCCTGTGGGCGCTGCAGGGCTCACGCACCTTCAGCGCCTGGTTGCGGCAGCGCACCGGTTCCACCGCGGCAGGCGCCTCCCGTCAGGTCCGGGAGTCACGGGCGCTGCGCGACCACCTGCCGCTCACCCGGGCAGCACTGGCCGCGGGGCGCATCGGTCCCGACCACGTCGCCGTGCTCGTCCGTGAGGCCGTCCGCACCCAGGAGCTGCGGACCCAGCTCACCGACGCGGACCTGGGGGAGGCCTTCCTCGTCGAGCAGGCGTCGGCGATGGACGCAGGCAGCTTCACCCAGCTCGTCCGGGCCTGGACGATCGCGGCAGACCCGGAGGGCGCGGACCGCGAGTGGCGAGAGGCCGGGAGCAAGGAGGAGCTCACGCTCTCCCGCACCACCGACGGCTTCCACCTCCGCGGCTGGCTGGACGAGGTCGCCGGCCAGATCGTCGGCACCGCGCTGCAGGCGCACGCGGGCCGCAAGGGCAAGGGCGACGAGCGCACCCCGGCGCAGCGCCGCGCCGCAGCGCTCGTCTCCCTGGCCAGCCAGTCTCTGGACGCCGGGATCCAGGGGGCCGCGGCACGGATCCGGCCCCACCTCACCGTCACCACCACGCTCGAGACCCTGCGGGCCCTCGCCGCGGCCATGGGGTCGGCCATCCCGCGGGTCGGCCCCGACGGGCGTCCCTACGCCCCGGGAGCCACCTTCGGCCCCCCGAGCCAGGCCGCACTCACCGCCACCGGTGGCCCGCGCGACCTCGAGGCGCCGGCCCCGGAGGGCCAGGTCCCGCTCTTCACCGCCTCGGAGGAGACCCGCCGCTGGCTCGAGCGGTGGGAGTCCGGTGACGACCACGTCATCTCCACCGCCATCGACTACGAGCAGGTCCGTGGCCTCGAGCCGCCCACCCTCGAGGACGGCACCCCGATCCCACCCGCGGTGCTGGCCCGGCTCGCCTGCGAGTCCCAGATCTCCCGGGTGGTCTTCGGGGCCGTCTCGACCATCCTCGACGCCGGCCGCGAGAAGCGGATCTTCCCCGCCAACCAGGTCCGCGCCGTCATCGCGAGGGACAAGCACTGCCAGTACCCCGGCTGCGACGAGCCACCCGGCTTCGGCGAGATCCACCACTCGCTGTGGTGGGCCCAGCACCTCGGAGGCACCGACGTCGAGCACGGGGTGCTCCTGTGCTGGCACCACCACGACTGGGTCCACGCCCACGAGATCACCATCACCCGGTCCGAGGGCACGTGGTGGTTCCGCGACCGCCACGGCTGGCTCATCACCGCCGACCCGTAGCCGGAGGCCGAGGGGACAGGTGTGCCCTCGGCCGGTCAGTCCTCCCGCGTGACGTTCCCGGCGCCGCCAAGCACCACCCGCGTCATCGCGTTGCGGGTGTCGAGCAGCTCGGAGAGCGCGGCGTCGAGGTCCTCGGCCGAGACGGCCAGGCCCCCGTCACCGTCACCGTCACCGTCCCCGGAGCCGCGTTCCGCCGCGAACAGTGCCGCCCGTCTGAGCAGCTCCTTGACGAAGGACGCCGTGACCCCCTCGGTGCGCTCGACCACGGAGTCGAGGTTGGACCGGTCCAGCAGCAGCGTCCCGGAGTAGAGCTCGAACAGCCGTCGCCGGGCCTCGCCGTCGGGAAGCGGGAGCTCCACCGCCTGGTCCACGCGGCCCGGGCGAGCGGCGAGCGCGGGCTCCAGCAGGTCCGCCCGGTTGGTGGTGAGCACGAAGACGACGTCGGCGTCCTCGGCCAGGCCGTCCATCTCCCCGAGGAGCTGGAAGAGCAGGGGGTGGGCACCGGAGTGCAGGTCACGGTCCTCGGCGATGAGATCGACGTCCTCCACGACGACCATCGCCGGCTGCAGCGCCCGCGCCACCGAGCACGCCTCGCTGATGAGGGACAGGGCCCCGCCGGTCAGCTGGATGACCGTCGTGCCGGTGAGGCTGCTGATGAGGTGCCGCACGGTGTGCGTCTTGCCCACTCCCGGCGGCCCGTACAGGAGCAGCCCACGCTTGAGGTGCTGGCCGGCGGACAGCAGCCGCTCCTTGTGGCGAGCCACCTCGACGACCTGCCGCCGGATGGCCTCGGCGGCCGCGGCCGGCAGGATGACGTCCTCGTTGCCCACGGCAGGACGCTCGTGGAACTGGAGGAGGGTCCCGCCGTGCCCGAAGATCTCGTGGTCGAAGGACAGCACCTGACCGCGGAAGACGTTGTGCGTCGTCGCGAGCTCCTGGATGTCGCGGGCCGCTGCCGCCACCGTCGCGGCGTCCGGGCCGGTGATCTCGACCGTCACCGTGGTGACGCCGGACTCCGGGTCCGCCCCGCGCAGCAGCACGGCCAGCGGGCTCCCGCCGTCGTCCACGAGGTAGAGCCCGCACCGCACGCACGACGCGACCTGCCCGCCCGGCCCGCTCGGCAGGTTGACGCGCGAGACGTTCCCCGGCCGCGGGCCGTAGGGGTCGTGCATGCCGCCGATCCCCTCGAGCAGCTCCGCGAGACCGAACGGCCGGTGCTGGTAGCCGACGATGCCGACGAGGCGGTGGCTGCGGTGGTCCGCGGCGAGCCAGGCGTCCAGACCTGCCTGCACGTTGACGTGCTCGTAGGCGGGCCGGCCCTCCTCGACGACGTCGAGCTCCTCCACCGGGGCGGCGAGGTGCGCGTGCAGCAGGCTCGACAGCGTCTCGCGCTCCTCCGCGCGCGCGACGCCGACCAGCCCGCGGGCCGCGCGGCGCGCGAGCCGGCCGACGTCGGCGAGCTCGAGCCGCCCGTCCCGTCCGCCGGGCACCGCCCCGTCGTCGTGCAGGGGCGTGCCGTAGGCCGTCCAGCCGAATGATGCGGGCGGCATCGTGCTCCTCACGGTCGGGTCGTCAGTGACCCGGCCATCCTCGCGCACGCCCGGCCCGTGCACCCACGGTTCGCGAGCTGAGCTCTCCCGGCGACGGGTCCGAGGCGCGGGGGGCCGGGGCGCGGCGGGTCCGGGGCGCCGCGGACCGCTACGGCGCCCGGGCGCGCCCCTGCTCGGCCAGCGCCTCGCGCAGCAGGCGGACCGCGCGCGGGCCGACGCCGTGGAGCGCGAGGAGCTCGCGCTCCGACATGGCGGCCACCTGGTCGAGCGAGGTCACGCCCTGCTCGTGCAGGGCGTTGGTGGCCGGCCGGCCGATCCGAGGCAGGTCCGGGACGGGGGCATCGTCGCTGCTCATCGCCCCATGGTCCTCGTCGCGCGGCCGCGGCGGAAGAGCGCGGCGAAAAGCGTTGACCCTCCCGCGACGTGAGGCCCTAGCGTCACCGACCATGACCTTCACCGTCCTCGACAGCCACGCCACCATGAGGCGCGTCCTCACCGCACCGGTCGCCGACCGTGCCGACCTCGTCCGCCCGCTCCTCGACCAGGCCGCCGGCATGTACCGGTACTTCCCGAGGGAGGTCGACGTCGTCGACATGCACCACCTCGGCAACGGCTTCCGCCTCGACCGGGACGACCAGCGCTACCTCCCGGCCCTCGACCGCCTGGCCGGTGCCGACGTGTGGGCGCGCATCGGCAGCGCCCTCGACCACGCGCTCACCATCCAGCTCGACGCCACCCCCGGCATCACCGTGCCGGACGAGATCGTCGTCCTCCTCGTTCTCGGCAACCCGGACGACGAGCTCTTCATGGGCGCCGGCCGCGGCATGAGCGCCAACGGCAGCGTCACCGGCTACCTCTGGATCAACGTCTGGCCCATTGACGAGGTCCTCGCCCAGGTCGAGGCGATCGCCGTCCACGAGCTCCACCACAACCTCCGCTACGCCAACCGGGTGTGGGACCCGGCCACGGTGACGGTCGGCGAGCACGTCGTCTCCGAGGGGCTGGCCGACGCCTTCGCCCGCCAGCTCTACGGCGACCTCGGCTACGCGCTCGTCGGCCGCGCCGTGCTGGACGACGACGCCGCCGTCGCCAAGGTCCTCACCGGCCTCGACGTCACCGGCATGGAGAACTTCACCGCCTGGGTGCTCGGCGACGCGCACGCCGCCCGCTTCGGCGGGGAGCCGGTGGGGCTGCCCACCGGCGCCGGGTACGCGGCGGGCAACCGGCTCGTCGACGCCTATCTCGCGGCGACCGGGCAGACGGCCGCCCAGGCGCTCCTCGCCGACCGGCAGGACATCATCGCCACCGCCCTGGCGGCGGGCGTCTGAGCCCTCGCCTCCTCCGCGTCACGCGACGTGGCGTGCCAGCCGGTCGCCGGGGCGCTCCACCCCGCTGCGGGCGCCGCGGAGAACCACCTCTGCGCGCTCGCCGACAGGCTCGGCGTGCGGGACCGGACGCGGGCGGTGCTCTGTGCCCTCGACCGCGGGCTGCTCGAGACGGCCTGAGCCCTTGGCCCCGGCCCGGTGCGGGAGGACCATGGAGGCGTGTCCGCGCTCGTGCCGCACACCGTCCCCGCACCGCTGCGGCCCCTGGTCGCGACGGCGGTGGGCTACCGGGCCCCGGCCTACCCGGTGGGGGTCCACCGGGGGCTGCCCTCGCGCCACCTCACGCTCGTCGTCGAGCTCCTCGGCCCGCTCACCGTGCGCGGCCTGGGGGAGGCGGTCCGCGCCCACGGCGTGGTCGGGGGGCTCCACACGGTGCCCGCGCTCATCGACGCGAGCCGCCCCCAGGAGGGCGTGCAGTACGCGCTCAACCCGCTCGGCGCCCGCGTGCTCCTCGGGGTCCCCGCGGGGGAGCTGCGGGACCGCGCCGTCGGCCTGGAGGAGATCCTCGGACCCGACGCCGCGCGGCTCGTCGAGCGGATGGCCAGCACGCCACACTGGCCCGCCCGCTTCCGCCTCCTCGACGAGGCACTGCTCCACCGGCTGGCCAGCTCACGGTGGGGCGCGGGGTGGGCGGCACCGGCCGAGGTCGGCGAGGCGTGGCGACTCATCCTCGCGAGCGAGGGCCGCCTGCCCGTCGTCGACGTCGCCGCCGCGGTGGGGTGGGGCCGCCGCCACCTCGGGGAGCAGCTCCGCCGCGCGACGGGACTCACCCCGAAGGAGGCGGCTCGGGTGGCCCGCTTCGAGCACGCCCAGCGGCTGCTCCGCGCCCGCCGGCCGCTGGCGGACGTCGCCGTCGAGACCGGCTACGCGGACCAGGCGCACCTCGCCCGCGAGTGGCGCGCCCTCACGGGAGCGAGCATGACCACCTGGGTGCGCGAGGAGCTCCCATTCGTCCAAGACGCGGCCCGGTCCCCGGGCGCACGATCGGTGTCATGAGCACCGACGAGAACACCCTGCCCGCCCCCGTCCCCACCGTGTGGCCGAGCGTCGGCTTCACCGACGTCGACGCCGGGGTCCGCGTCCTCACCGAGGTCCTCGGCTTCGTCGTCACCGCCCTCTACCGCGACGACGACGGCACCGTGGCCCACGCCGAGGCGCGCTGGCCCGACGGGGGTGGCGTCATGTTCGGGAGCCGGGGCAAGGCGGGGGACTGGGGAGCCCTCGGACCGACGGGCGTGTACGTCGTCGCCGCCGAGGCCGCGACGGTCGACGCCGTCTGGGCCCGGGCCCAGGAGGATGCGGACCTCGAGGTGACCGAGGCCCTCCACGACACCGAGTACGGCTCCCACACCTTCGGCGTGCGGGACCGGGACGGGAACCTCTGGACCGTCGGGACCTACCGAGGGGTGTGACCACGCCCACCGCTCCCGGCTTTGATCCTCGCCCGCGGAGCAGGGTAGTGTTACCGCCCGGTAGGACGTTCGCAGGAGCGGACGGAATACCCCCATGGGGTATGGTGTAATTGGCAGCACGACTGGTTCTGGTCCAGTTAGTCTAGGTTCGAGTCCTGGTACCCCAGCGGTTTGAGTGAGGCGGAGAGATCCGGTAAACTCAGCCAGGTTGAAAATGCTAGAGGCCCCGTCGTCTAGCGGCCTAGGACACCGCCCTCTCAAGGCGGCGGCGCCGGTTCGAATCCGGTCGGGGCTACACAGGAAAGGCCCCCATCCCGAGTGGATGGGGGCCTTTCGCATGTCCGCGGAATGTGCGCGCACGGCGAAGTGTGGCGAGGGACACCCTGCTCGTTTTCCGGAACCTTCCACCCCCTCGGGGCTGTCCGCCGGCGTGCCCGCCGCCCCACGATGAGCACCTACCCCAACGGGAGGTGTCATGTCCGTCACACACGGCGCAGACGTTGAGGCCCTGCGCGCCAGCGCCCGGCAGCTGGCCGACGCCGCGCACGAGCTGCTGAGTGCCAACATCCGTCTCACCCACCGCGTCTACGACGTCCGCTGGAACGGCCCGGACGCCGCCGGCTTCCGGGCGGCCTGGGAGTCCGAGTACTCCCCGCAGCTGAGCCAGGTGAGCGCGGCGCTCAACCGGGCCGCCGCGGAGGTCCTCGAGCAGGCCGCCGACCAGGAGCGGGCCAGCAGCGCGACGGGAGCGACGTCGTCGGCCACCGACGACCTGCAGGCTCGGCTGAACACTCAACGAGACCTGCTCGTGCTGGCCGCGAACACGGCGCAGGTGGCGCGCGCGATGGCGGCCCACCCGGACGCGTGGCGCAGCCTCGAGACCTTCAACCGTGCGTGGAACCTCGCCGAGGACTTCGCCTCCCCGCTGGAGCGGCACGGTGGCGCGCTGCTCGGGGTGCTCGGCACCGCCGTCGGCGCCCACGGGCTCGTCCGGGGCGCCGCGGAGGGAGACGCTGTGGCGGTCGTCCAGAACGGGGTCCCGCTCACCGTGACCGCCCTCGTGTCCCGTGGCATCGTCGCCACGGGCACCGGCGCGGCGGTGACCGGTGCCTGGGGCTTCGGCTCGCTGATCGGCGCCGGCGTCAACAAGGCGATGGAGGGAACCACCTACGGCGCCCGCGTGGAGGAGAACTTCGCGGAGATCTTCGATGCGACCGGTGTGGCCGGCCCGGTCGTGGGCACGATCCTCACCCCCGTCGTCCTCCTCAAGAGCGGCCTCGACATGCTGGACGACGACGCCGCCCCGCCCATCCCCTGACCCCTACCCTGGGACCACCGACCGAGGAGGACGCAAGGATGCTGCGCGTGCGGATCAGGGGCGCCGGTGTGCCGCCCGTCGTGCTGGGGAGCGGGGACCGCCTGCTCGTGGGCCGCGCCCCCGAGGGCGGGCTCACCGACGACGTCGAGGGCCAGCTGCGCACGACGACCCTCGCCCTGCCGCGTGCGGCCTCCCACGTCTCCCGCGTCGTCGGGGAGGTGACGGTGGGCGACGAGGTCGTCCGCCTGCGCTGGCACGGCTCGACGACGGCGCAGCTGTCCAGCCTCTTCGACGCACCCGGCGGCGCGCGGCGCGTGGCCCTGTCCCAGGGCATGGGGGCGCTCCTCGACGAGGGGGAGAACCAGATCCTCCTGCTCCGGGGGCGCGAGGTGGACGGCGGCTTCACCGACCTCGTCATCGTCCTCGACGTCGAGGAGGTGCGGCCTACCGCGCCCGGCGACGGCGAGAGCCTGGCGCCGGCCGGCGACCCCGACGGTGACGCGACCACCCGGGCGCCGCAGCTCGAGCGCTTCTCCCGGGAGTGGTACGTGGCCCTCGCGCTCGCCGAGCCGTGGCTCACCGGTGCCGACGACTACCCGCGCCCGGCCTCGAACCGGGAGATCTACGAGCGTGTCCTCGCGCTGCGCGGGCACGCGTGGAACCTCGAGCGGGCCCAACGTGTGGACGACGCGATCCGCGCCGTCGCCCGCCTCGCCTTCGGCCCCGCGGACGACCCTTTCACCGCGACCGCCGGCCGCGTGCAGAACGTGCGCTTCGCCGTCGGGCGCCGGGCCGCCGAGGTGCGGCTCGTGACCACCGAGGACCTCGACCTCGTGCTGGCCGCCCAGGCCAGCGGTGACGGTCTCAACCCCGCGCGGCTCCTCGAGCAGTAGACCCGCCGGCAGAACAGGCGGAAGTTTCCACCCCACCTCGGGTGGAATTCATCGGCACTGCACTCCTAGTGTCTCGGTATCGGGAAGAACCGATACCGAAACCACGAGGAGAATGTCATGGGCCACGACGCCTCTCGCTTTTCCGGAATTGACTCGACCTATGCGCGGGAGAGCTCCCGCCAGATGGACGCGAACGCCCAGGACCTCGGCGCGATGGTCGGCAACGTCTCCGCGATGCTCGACTCCGTCGCCTGGATCGGGCCCGCGGCCAAGCGCTTCAAGCAGGACTGGGACGGGGCGCTGCGCCCCGAGCTCGAGGCCGCGACGCAGTCGCTGAGCGAGAACGCCCGCGAGCTGCACCGCCGCGCCGACATGCAGGACGAGGTCAGCCGCTGACGCGGCGGAACATTCCACCCCCTCGGCGCTGGCGCCGGCCGAAATAGCCCCGCTAACGTCATCGACAACAACCGGACGAGAATTCAGGAAGGAGGTCAAAAATGTTCCAGGGAGCAGATGTCAGCGGCCTCGACAAAATGGCACAGAAAGCCCAGGACGGCGCCGACTACGCGAAGAAGGTCGCGATGGCGCTCAAGATCCTGGTCCGCGCGCTCAAGGCGATGTCGTGGACCGGCTGGGCCGCCGGCTACGCCGCCTACCTCGAGGCCACGGTCATCCCGTGGGTCGAGGCCACCGGCGAGGCTCTGGAGAACTTCGCCAAGGTGCTCCGCATGGCCTCGGCGCTGCAGAAGGCGGTGAGCGAGGACTCCCCGCGGGTCGCCATCCCCGCCTCGGCCTACGTGCCGCCGCAGCTGCCGACGAGCTCCGCGGTCAACGCCCCGTCCCTCACCGGGCCGGACACCGCGGTGACGAACGCGCACATGCCGACTGTCTCGGTCGGGGACGGCGCCGTCGTCGTCATCCCGATCAGCATCGGCGGCACGACGAGCTCGCTGGGCAAGACGGCGGCCACCGGCGCCGGCGGCCAGGTCACCACCCCGTCGGGCGTGACCGTGAGCTGGGGCGGGGGGACCGGCTCGTCCGGGACGTCCGCGGCCGGCATCGCGCCGCAGACGAGGACGACGTCGTCCTTCGGTCCCGTCAGCACAGCACCGGTGAGCAGCTCGCCCACTGTCTCGGTCCCGGCCGCGCTTCCCGTGGGGTCGGCTGCCGGTGCCGTCGGCGGGGTGATCGGTGCCGGCGCGGCGCTCGGAGGCGGCCTGCCCGGACTGGGCGGCTCCTCAGGAGCCGTTGGCGGCGGCGCGGGCACCGGCGGCTCGGGCGGTGGCGGCACGACGTTCGGCGGCGGTACCGCTGGGCTGGGTGGCGGCTCGGGCACCGGTGGTGGCACGGCCGCCCCGGGGGAGGGCTCCGGCCCTGGCGGCGGTGGCTCCACCGGCAGCGTCGGCGGCGGCATCGGCGGCTCCGGTCTGCTGGGCGGCGGCTCCTCGGGCGGCACCACCGGCGCGGGCTCGGGCGGAGCCACCGGTTCGGGCATCGGCGCCGGCGGCACCGGCGGGGGCTCAGGCGGAGGCGCCGGTTCGGGCACCGGCACCGGCGGCGCCGGTTCGCCGTCCGGCTCCGGCCTCCTCGGCTCCACCAGCCGGCTCGACGCCGGCTCCACCTCCGGCGACCCCACGGTCCGCGCCACCCCGGTGGCAGCCGCGGGGGCCGGCGGGGGAGGACTCGCGGCACTCGGCGCCGCGGGCGCCCTCACTGAGGACAGCTCGCTCAACCCGGCCGCACTGGCCGCACCGCTCGGGCTCGCCGGCCTCGGTGCGGCGGGACTCGGCGCCCTGCGCGCCCGCGGCTCGGAGGACTCCGACGGGGGAGAGGAGCTGCTCGACCAGGCCGGCACCTGACCGCACGACCAGCACGACACAGCACCACCCGCACGACCTGACAACCCACCACAGCAGCACTCCACGAAAGGACTACTCAGATGAGCACCGGAACGCTCTACGGGATGGACATCAACGCCGCTCGCGACCTCGTTCGCGTGATGAACGGCGACTCGGACACCATCAACCAGCTGACCGCCCGCCTCACCCAGCACCTCGAGGCCACCCCCTGGTACGGCCCGGACGCCCAGCGCTTCCGCAGCGACTGGACCGGCCAGTACGTCCCCGCCCTCCAGAACGTCGTCCGCGCCCTGCAGGAGAACGCGCAGATCCTCTCCCAGCAGGCCGACGACCAGGAGCGCGCGTCCAGCTGACCACCCCGCACGCCGAAGGGTCCGGTCCCCACGACGGGGACCGGACCGTTCCGGTGCGCAACGAGCGGCAGGTCAGCCGTGGTGGTCGTGACCCGGCCCGGAGATCTCCGTCGGCGGCTCGGTCCCCGGATCGACGACGACGAACTGGCCCATGAGTCCGAAGTCCTCGTGGCGCAGGAGGTGGCAGTGGTACATGTACGGCACCTCGGGGTTGGCGTAGTGCTCGAAGCGCATGATGAGGCGGTACTCGCGGCCCGGCTCGGTGTAGATCGTGTCCTTGCGCCCGGAGAGCTCCGGCGGCGGCGGTGCGCCGTCGACGGAGAGCACCTCGAACTGGACGTCGTGGATGTGGAAGTTGTGCGGCATCGGGTCCTCGTTGCGCACCACCCACACCTCGGTCGTCCCGACGGTGACGACCTCGTCGATGCGGTTCATGTCCATCCGCTGACCGTTGAGGGCCAGCCCTTTCATGACGAAGGTGCGTTCCGTGGTGGCGTCGGCCTCGTCGAGGCGCTCCTCGTCGGAGAAGTCGTCGGCGACGACGGCGGAGGGTGCGAGCTCGTCGGCGGCCTCCAGGCGCAGGATGTCGAGGGTGTCGAGGGCGCCGTAGCCCTGCGGGTCGGCGATGTCGCCGAGCCGCTGCGGGTAGGAGCGCAGCATCGTGTCCGAGCCCGGCTCCAGCTCGACGACGATCTCCGCCCGCTCACCGGGCGAGAGCTGGACACGGTTGGTCTCGTGCGGGGCCGGGAGCAGGCCGCCGTCGGAGGCGACGAGCTGGAAGGAGCGGTCGTCGTCGAAGCCGAAGTTGTAGCTGCGCAGGGTGGAGCCGTTGAGCAGCCGCAGCCGCACCCGCTCGGTCGTCACCTCCTGGACCGCGCCGATCGTGCCGTTGACCATGAGCGCCTCGCCGATGACGCCGCTGGGGACCTTGGACTCCATGGTGAGCTGGCCGTCCGCGGTGAAGGACTTGTCCTGGACGATGACGGGGATGTCGTCGACGCCGTACTCGCCGGGCAGGCCCGCGGCGTCAGCGGCATCGTCGTCGAGGATGAACATGCCGGACATCCCGAGGTAGACGTGCTTCTCCGTGAGCCCGTGCGGGTGGGGGTGGTACCAGAGCGTCGCGGCGGCCTGGTCGACGAGCCAGGTGGGCCGCCACGTGCCGCCGGGCTCGACCTCCTGGTGCGGGCCGCCGTCCATCTCCGGCGGCAGGTGCATCCCGTGCCAGTGGACGCTCGTGGCCTCCCCGAGCGTGTTGGTCACCTCGACGGCCACCTGCTCGCCGCGGCGCGCACGCAGGGTGGGGCCGAGGAAGTCCCCGTTGAAGCCCCAGGTGTCCGTCTCGACGCCCTCGCGGAAGGACGTGGTCCCGGCCTGGGCGGTGAGCTGGAAGACGCGGGTGCCGTCCTCGTCGACGACGGAGTCGGCCAGCGGCGGGATCGCCAGCGGCTCGTCGAAGGTGGGCTCGGGCTGCTCGGGGTCGACCGGGTCGGTGGGCCCGTCCGGGTCGCCGGGGACGACGACCGGTCCGTCCGGCCCGCCCGGCACCGGCGCGGTCGGGGTGCCGGAGCTGCGGCGGACGGCGAGGGAGTCGGTGCCGTCGCCGTCCCAGTCACCCACGAGGGTGACGTCGCCGGGCCGCCCGTAGGCGACGTTCCGGTCGGCCGGACCGTTGCGGAGCGCGTGGGCCAGGTGGTAGCGCGCCCCGCGGCGCACGGCGAGCGCGTCCTCGCCCGAGCCGTCCCAGTCCCCGACGTACACGTCGTCGCGGTCGCGCCCGTAGCAGACGACGGCGCTCGCGGGCCCCGACGTCATCGTCGTGTTGATGAGGTAGTGGGCCCCGCGGCGCACGGCCAGGGTGTCCTTGCCGTCGCCGTCCCAGTCGCCGACGACGATCGCGTCGTCCGCGCGGCCGAAGCGCAGCACGACGTCGGCGGCGCCCGAACGCATCGAGTTCGCGATGAGGTACTGGTTGCCGCGGCGCACGGCGAGGGTGTCGGTGCCGTCCCCGTCCCAGTCCCCGACGAGGAGCTCGTCGCCCGGGCGGCCGTAGGTGACGGCGGTGTCGGCGTGCCCGCCACGCAGGGAGTTGGAGACGTGGACGACGGCGCCCCGCCGCACCGCGAGGGTGTCGGTACCGTCGCCGTCCCAGTCCCCGACGAGCACCTCGTCGCCCGGCCGGCCGAAGGTGAGGACCTGGGCGGTGCGGCGCAGGCCGTTGTCGGCGAGGTGGAAGGTGTTGCCCGCGGTGGTCGGCGCGCTCGTGCTGCTCACGGCCGGCCCGGCAGGGAGGGAGGTGGCGGCGGGGAGAAGCGCTGCGCCGGCGGGCGCGAGCGCGGCGGCGCCCGACCCGAGCGGGGCGGTGAGCGCGAGGACCGCGCCCACGACGAGCGCGCGGACGGAGGAGGAACGCATGCGTGTGCCTTTCACCTGCGTGGAGGACAGGGCCGCGCGGCGGGGGAGACCGCGCTTGGCATGCGACGCGGGCCGTTCCGCGCGCACGCTCGCAGATGATCATGACGCACGCGAGCCGTTTTGGGAATGGGTGACCAAAAGCGGCGAAAGGGGTATTCCTCACGTCAGAACGGACGAACCGGACCGCCGGTGTCGGCGGCCCGGTTCGTCAGGCGTGGTGTCAGGCTGCGGCCTCCGCGAGGAAGCTGCGGCAGCGCTCGGCCTCGTCGTCCTCTCCGATGGCGGCGGCAGCCTCGGCCAGCGCCTCGAGGGCGCCGAGGAAGCCCTGGTTGGGGACGTGGTCGGCCGGGATCGGCCCCTGCCCCTTCCACCCGGCGCGGCGCAGCGCGTCCAGGCCGCGGTGGTAGCCGGTGCGGGCGTAGGCGTAGGCCGCGACCGGGTCCTTCTCGTCGAGCGACTCGCGGGCGAGCACCGCCCAGGCATAGCTCGACGCGGGCAGACGGGCGGCGACGTCACGGGGGTCGTCGCCCCGCTCGACGGCGGCGCGGGCGGCCATGTCGGGGTGGTCGTCGGGCAGGTACGTGGGGTCGGGACCCAGGAGGTTCTTCTGCATGCCGCCAGTGTCTCAGCAACTCCCCGCCGCCGGGCGGGCGGACGAGCACCTCATCCACGGGCGAGATGGCGGAAGTTTCCACCCCCCGCGCCCTGGCTCGCGGCGGGCCCCGTCCCTAGGTTCGTCCTAGGTGGTCACGACGGTCGTGGCCCGGACGGAGGTTCGCGAGCATGTGGCGTCTGAGCGTGCTGCCGAGCACGGAGAGCAGGCTCTCCCCGGTCGACGTCGTCGTCGAGGCGGAGGCGGACGGCTCCGTCGCGGACCTCGCGACCCGCCTGGGCGCCCACCTCGGCGGCGACCACTCCCGCCTCCTCCTCGCGCCGACGACCGACGGCCGCCCCTGGCCCGCCTCGCGCCGCCTCGCCGACGCGGGTCTGCGTGACGGCGACGTCCTCACCGTCTCCTCGGTCACCGAGGACTGGCTCACCCGGCCCGCGACGAGCGCCCGACCCCGCGCCGTCGCCCACGTCCTCACCGGCCCGGACGCCGGCCTCCAGGTCCCTGTCACCGGCGACGTCGTGACGATCGGCCGCGGCGCCGGCGCCGGCATCCGCCTCAGCGACCCGCTCGTCAGCCGCGAGCACGCCCGCGTCATGCTCTCCGGCACCCCGCTCGTCACCGACGCCGGCTCCGCGCACGGCACCCGCGTGGGCGGTCGCCCGGTCACCGCGCCCACGCCCCTGGAGTGGGGGCAGCACGTCGAGGTCGGCGGCACCGTCCTCGCCCTCCGGGAGGGCGCCGCGGCCGGGCGCGAGCGCGGCGTCCTGCGCCCGCCGCGCTTCGGGGAGCAGGTGGTGCCCGCCGAGCTCGACGTCCCCAGCCCGCCGGCCTCGCCCCGCCACAGCCCCTTCCCGTGGCCGATGATGCTCATGCCCGCACTCATGGGCGGGGCGATGTTCGCCACCACCCGCAGCGCGATCTCGCTCGTCTTCATGGTCGGCTTCCCGCTCATGATGGTCGCCAACCACGTCGTCCAGAAGCGCCAGGCCCGCAAGGAGCACACCGCCGAGGCCCGGCTGTGGCGGCAGGACGTCACGAGCGTCCTCGCCGCGATGGACACCGCCGCGGCCGCCCAGCGCGAGCACGCCGAGGACGACGACCCGGACCTCGACGTCGTCCGCGACCGCGCCACGTCCCGGCACCACCGCGTGTGGGTGCGGCAGGCCGACGACGCCGACTTCCTCCAGGTCCGCGCCGGCCGCGGCCCGCGCCCCTCGCTCGTCCAGGCCAAGGCCGTGACGAGCGGTGACCGCACCCTGCGCGCCGAGCTCACCGCCGCCGTCGCCACGCGCGCCACCCTGCCCGACATGCCCGTCCCGGTGCGCTTCGCCGACCACGCCCTCATCGCCGTCACCGGCCCGGCCGAGCGCACCGACGCCTGGGCCCGGGCGGTGCTCGTCCGGCTCGGCGTCACGCACTCGCCCACGGACCTCACCGTCGCGGCCGCGCTCGGCAGCGGCCGCGCGGGCATGGAGTCGTGGCTGCGCTGGCTGCCCCACGCGGCGAAGCGCAGCGGCGGCGGCCCGTGCGTCGCCGTCGGGCCGGGGGAGGGGCAGGTGCTCCTCGAGGACCTCCTCACCGTCGACGCCCCCTCCTCCCACACGCTGCTCGTCGTCGACGAGCACGCCGGCCTGCCGCGCCGCGCCGTGGAGCGCCTCGCCGCCGTCGCCGCCGACCCCGAGCGCCGCCTGCGCCTCCTGTGGCTGGGGGAGCGCATCGAGGAGGTCCCCGCCGCGACCGGGCTCGTCGTCGACCTCGCCGACTCCGCCGTCAAGGTCCGCGACCGCGGCGGCGTCGCCGAGCTGACGAGCGTCGACGAGCTCGACCTCGCCGGGGCTTGGCGCACCGCCCGCGCCCTGTCCGGCTACCAGGACGAGGCGGCCACCGTCGCGGCCGAGGCGCTCGTCCCGCAGCAGGTGCGCCTGCCCGAGCTCGCGGCGGACCTCGCCTCCCTCGACGACGTCGACGCCGTCCTCACCCGCTGGTCCGCCGGGCGCGGGCTGCGGGCCCAGCTCGGCGCCGGCGCCGACGGCGTCGTGACGATCGACCTGCGCGAGGACGGGCCGCACGGCCTCGTCGCCGGCACGACCGGCGCAGGCAAGAGCGAGCTGCTCCAGTCGCTCATCAGCTCCCTGGCGCTCAACAACCCGCCGTCGCGGATCAACTTCCTCCTCGTCGACTACAAGGGCGGCGCCGCCTTCCGGGAGTGCGCCGAGCTGCCGCACACGGTCGGCTACATCACCGACCTCACCCCGGCTCTCGTCCAGCGGGCGCTCGTGTCGATGCACGCCGAGCTCAGCGCGCGGGAGCGGCTCCTGGGCGAGTACGGGGCCAAGGACCTCGTGGCCCTGGAGGCCACCCACCCGGAGGTCGCGCCGCCGTCGATGCTCATCTGCGTCGACGAGTTCGCCGCGCTGCTCGCCGAGGTGCCCGAGTTCGTCGACGGCATGGTCTCCATCGCCCAGCGCGGCCGCTCCCTCGGCATGCACATGCTCCTCGCCACGCAGCGTCCCGCCGGCGTCGTCACCCCGCAGATCAAGGCGAACACGGACCTGCGGATCGCGCTCCGGGTCGCCTCGCCGGACGACTCCGTCGACGTCATCGACGCGCCCGACGCCGCCCACATCTCCCGCCGCACCCCCGGCCGCGCGTGGCTGCGCCGCACCGGGCACGGTACCCGCGAGCTCGTCCAGGTCGCCTGGGTGGGCGCGCGCGAGGAGGCGGCCGAGCAGCGCGAGCGGGTGACGGTCGCCCCCTTCACCGCGCGGCGCCTGGAGCGGACGACGACGGCGCAGGCCGCCGCCGTCCACGAGCTCACCGACCTCGAGCGCATCGTCCAGACGACGACGACGGCCTTCCGCCGCTCCGGGCGCCCCGCTCCCAAGCGGCCGTGGGTGCCGGCGATGCCGCCCGTCGTCGAGCTCGCCTGCACGGCCCCCGGCGTCTTCCTCCTCGGCGAGGAGAGCGGCACCCGCGCCACGGTCGGCGCCGGGCAGGCCCTCCTCGGCATGGTCGACCGGCCCGCCGAGCAGGAGCAGGTGCCGTGGGTCGTCGACTTCGCCCGCGCCGGCCACCTCCTCGTCTTCGGCGCCTCCGGCTCCGGCAAGACCGAGCTGCTGCGCACCCTCGCCGCCACCGTCACCGGTGCCGACGAGCCCGCCCCGCCCTGCGTCTACGCCGTCGACGCCGGCGGCGGCGGACTGTCCTCCCTCGAGCGGCTGCCCTCCGTCGGCTCCGTCGTCACCGTCCAGCAGCTCGAGCGGATGCTGCGGCTCGTCCGGATGCTCCACCAGACCGTCGAGCACCGCGGCTCGGTGCTCGCCGCCCACGGCGTCGCCGACGTCGACGCCCTCGCCGCCGTCGGTGAGCCGATGCGCCGCATCCACCTCCTCGTCGACAACCTCCCGGCCGTCATGGAGGCCCTCGAGGGCGGGGGCGCCCTGCGCCGCCAGCACGGCGAGCAGCTCGTCACGATCCTCCAGGAGGGCCGCCGCTGCGGCGTCCACGTCACCGCCACCGCACCCCAGCGCACCGGCCTGCCCAGCCAGCTCCAGGCCGCCTTCGGCCAGCGGCTCGTCCTGCGGATGACCGTGGCGGACGACTACGCGATGCTCGGCGTCCCCGGCGACGTCCTCGACGCCGATTCCGCCCCCGGCCGCGGCCTCGCCGGCAAGGACGAGGTCCAGGTCGCCACCGTCGGCGCTCCCGGCACCCCCGCCCAGGCCGCGCGCCTCGACGCGCTGGCCGCCGTCGTCGCCGACCGCTTCGCCGAGGCGCCCCGCGTGCCCGTTCCGGCCATGCCCACCCTGCTCCCGCAGCACCTGCTGCCGGCGCCGACCGCCGACGACGTCGTCCTCGGCGTGGAGGAGAACCTCGTCTCCGCCGTCGGGCTGCCGCTCCTCGCCGGGCCGCTGCTCGTCACCGGCCGGGCCCGCTCCGGGCGCACCGGCCTCCTCGCCGGCCTCGCGCAGCTCGTGCGCCGCTCGGGGCAGCCGCCCGCGGAGCTCGTCCTCGTCGGGCCGCGCGCGTCCCAGCCGGTCGCGACGGCGGGCGAGCCGCTGCTCCCGGCCGAGGTCGCCGACGTCGTCCTCGACAGCCCGGAGGCCGTGGCCGAGTGGGCCCGGACGGCGGGGCTCACGGCGCCGGGCGATGCCGGGTGGCGGCTCCTCCTCGTCGACGACGTCCACGAGTGGGAGCGCGCCTGGGAGGCCAACGGGACCGAGCGCGCCGCCGTCGAGGCCCTCACCGAGGTGACCCTCCAGGCGCCCGCCACGCGCACCGCCGTCGTCGTCGTCGCGGACCCCGACGAGGCCCGTTCCCGCCAGCACATCCTCGGCCTGGTCGCGACGGTGCGCAGGTCACGACGTGGGATCCTGCTCGGGCCCGAGATGGGCGACGGTACGCTCATCTCCGCACAGGTCCCGATGAACAGCCACGAGGCCCTCACGGGGCCCGGACGGGGGCTGCTCGTCAGCGGTGGGACCAGCCACGTCGTCCACGTGCTGTCCGCGAGCGCTGCCGAGGGGGAGTCGTGATGGGGAGGATCGCCGACGCGTGGCGCCGCCTGACGCGCGGTGCCCGCGGTGAGCGCGGCGTCGTCGAGGCCGGTGTCGCAGCGGCCGGTGCGGTCCTCGTCGTCGGGGCGCTCGTCGGCAACGGCGTCGCGAGCACGGTCATCGACATGTCCGACGGCCAGACCTGGCTGCCCGACGAGGACGGCCGCATCGTCCAGATCAATCCCGCGACCGGGCAGGCCGAGCGCCGCCTGGTCGTCGGTGGGCCGGGCAGCGAGCTCGACGTCGCCCAGCGCGACGGGCACCTCGTCGTCACCGACCTCGCCACCGGCACCGTCACGTCCATCGACCTCACCTCCCTCATCGCCTCCGGCACCCGCGGCCTGGACGGGCAGGACACCAAGGTGCTGCTCGGCGGCGGGATGGTCGTCGTCGTCGACCTGTCCCCGGGCACCGTGCGCGCCGTCGACCCCCTCACCCTCGCGGACCTCGGCCGCCCCTACCGCACCGACGACCTCGCCGACGCCGTCATCGACGACACCGGGGAGGTCTGGCTCACCACCACCGACGGGCAGCTGCGCTCGCTCACCTTCGACGCCCGCGGCGGCACGTGGGGCGTGGGCACCGACCGCCCCGTCACCGGTGCCGGCCCGCAGACCCGCCTCCTCCCGCACGACGCCGGAGCGACCGTCTTCGCCCCCGACGGCGGCGTCGTGGTCCAGGTGGGCAGCGGCGCGGACCTCGCGGTGAGCGTCGCCGCTCTCGAGGGCAGCGTCCTGCCGGCGCCGAGCTCGCCAGCCGACCTCGCCCCGGCGTCCGTGCCCGAGTCCGGGCTCGTCGTCATGCTGGCCGGCCGGGAGGCGCTCGCCGTCGAGGTGTCGGAGATCGGCTGCCGCCGGCCGGGCGCGCCGGAGGTCTTCACCGAGCTCGTCTACGTGCCGTGCCCGGGGGACGGGCGCGTCGTCGTCCTCGACCGGACGGGCGCGCGTGCCGCGGAGGACATCATCGTCCCCGGCGGCGGGGACCCCGAGCTCGTCGTCGACGACGGACGCCTCATCGTCCGCACCCCGTCGGACGGGCGGATCGTCATCGTCCAGGCCGACGGGACGACGTCGACCGTCGACATCTCCGCCGCCGACGTCCCCGTCCAGGACGCCACGCGGCCCGCGCCGCAGCGGCCCGGAGGGGTGGGCGTCGGCGGTGGGCAGCAGGGACCGGTGCCGCCCGCGCCCGGGCCCGGGAGCGCGGCCGAGGAGCGGCCCACGCAGCGCGACTCCGAGGAGCGGACGACGGGGGCGGACGGCCGCCCCTCGCAGCGTCCCACCTCGCCGGCGGACCGGACGCCGGACAGCGGCGCCACCGCGCCCCGCCCGCCGGGCGGGCCGACCGACGACGCGAGCGAGCCCGGCGACGACCCGAGCAACGGCTCGACCGACGACCCGAGCAACGGCTCGACCGACGACCCGAGCGACGGGACGACCGGCCCCGGCGACGGCTCGCCCACCGACGGCGGCCCCACCGACGGCACTCCGACCGACGGCAGCCCCACGGACGGCGGCACGCCGACCGACGGCCCGTCCACCGACGATCCCGGCGACCCCTCCGACCGCGTGCCCGGCGACGTCCGCGCACGGGTCCAGGCGGACGCGAGCGTCCTCGTCACGTGGGCGCAGCCGGTCGACCAGCCGCAGTCCTTCGTCGTCGCCGCGTCCGACGGCGGCGCGAGTGTCACAGTCCCGGCCACGGAGGCCTCCGCCACGCTCACCGGCCTCGAGTGCGGCCGCGACCTCACCGTGCGCGTCGAGGCGCACTACGCGGGCGGGCAGCCCGGCGTCGGCACCGACACCGTGACGACGGCGGACTGCGAGCAGCCCCGTCCGCCGGACCCCGCGCCGTCGGCGGTCTCCGCGCGCCTCGAGGGCAACGGCTCGGTCACCGTCAGCTGGACGCCGCCCGAGCAGCGCCCGGCGCGGTACGCGGTCACCGCCTCCGACGGCTCGCGTGTCTCCGCCCGCGGCAGCGAGACCTCCGCGACCCTCACCGGCCTCACCTGCGAGCGCACCCTCACGGTGACCGTCACCGCGACCCATGCCGACGCCAGCGAGGGCTCGGCGAGCACCACCGTGCGCACCGCCGACTGCCCGCGCAACCCCGCGCCGTCGGCCGTGAGCGCCCAGCCGCAGGCCGGCGGGGACGTCGGCGTCGCGTGGACGGCACCCCAGGACCGGCCCGCGAGCTACACCGTCGCCGCCTCGGACGGCACCGCCGTCACCGCCGGCGGCGGCGCGACCTCCGCCGTCCTCGCCGACGTCGCCTGCGGGCGGACGCTCACCGTCACGGTGACCGCCCACCACGCGGGCGGTGCCGAGGGGGCCGCGTCCGCCTCCGTGACGACGGCGGACTGCCCGCCGGCCGCCCCGGACCCGGCCACCCCGGCCGGGGGCGTCAGCGCCTCCGCGCAGCCGGACGGCTCGGTCCGCGTCACCTGGACCGGGGCGACCTCGGGGGCCGACCGGTACGTCGTGCGGCCGCTCGGTGGCGGCGGGACGACGGCGGACGGCTCGGCGCGCGACGTCGTGCTCACCGGTCTCACGCCCGGCGGGGCCTACCGCTTCGAGGTGGAGACCCAGCTCGGGTCGACGACGGCGGTCTCCGCGGCGTCGAACGAGGTGGTCGTGGCGAACGTGCCCGGCACCGTCAGTGGGCTCGGCGCGAGCGTCACCGGCCGGGACGCGTCGCAGGTACAGGTGGCCGTGGGCTGGTCCGCTGCCCCGGAGAACGGCTCGCCCGTGACGGGTTACGTCGCCAGCTGGTCGGGCGGCGGGGTCTCCGGCTCGACGACGGTCTCCGGCACCTCGACGACCCTCGCCATCGCCTGCGCGGGCCAGCCGCTGTGCACGGGCGGTGGGGCGCTGACCGTGAGCGTCCAGGCGACGAGCGGCGTCGGCAACGGCGCGGCCGTGAGCACGACGGTCAGCGTCCCCGCCCCGCCGCCCCCGCCGCCCGCGAACGGGGACGGCGTCATCGGCAGCGTCGAGGCCGGCACGCCCGGGCTCCACGACTCGGCCATCCCGATGTACGCGTGGATCCAGTCGCACCCGAGCTGGGTGAACTACGACGGCACCTGCCAGATCACGGTGACCGGCGCGCTGAACACCTCGTTCCGGGTGGACTGCGCGGCCACGGGCCGGGTGTACGTGGGGGCGGTCGAGCAGTTCCGGAGCATCACGGTGACCATGACCGCCGTCGAGGCCGGGGCGACGTCGGCCGCTGCCAGTGGCGAGGCCCCGGCGCGCAACCAGTGGGGCTACTGCGACCTCACCACCGGCATCTGCACCGACCCCGTCTCGCTGCCCGGCGACCCGCCGGTCGAGATCGTCCCGGCGCCGTGGACCCCGCCCGAGGTCCCTCACCCGCCCGTCCTCGTCGCCGGCCTCCTCCTCGTCGGGGCCGCAGGCACCCGAGGTCCGTCCGCCACGCCCTCACCACCCCCACCCTCCTCGCCGCCGACAGCCGGATTTCTCCCGCCGACAGCCGGATCTCGCCCGCCGACAGCCGGATCTCTCCCGCCGACAGCCGGATTTCTCCCGCCGACAGCCGGATCTCGCCCGCCGACAGCCGGATCTCGCCCGCCGACAGCCGACTTCTTCCCACCCACCCCGAGAACAGGAACGACACCGCATGAGCGCCGCCCCCGCCGTCACCGAGGACGACATCGCCCGGTTCCGCGTCCTGCACGAGTCCGCCGTCGACGCCGTCGCCGGAGCCCTGCGCGGCAAGCGGCCCGCGATCGAGCTCGCGCTCGTCTCGCTCTTCGCCGGCGGGCACGTCCTCCTCGAGGACGTGCCGGGCACCGGCAAGACGACCCTTGCCCGCGCCATCGCGGCGGCGGTGGGCGGCAGCTCCCGGCGCATCCAGTTCACCCCGGACCTGCTGCCCGCGGACGTCACCGGCACCTCGGTCCTCCAGCCGGGCACCGGCGAGATCCGTTTCCGTCCCGGCCCGGTGTTCGCCAACGTCCTCCTCGCCGACGAGATCAACCGCGCCGCCGCCAAGACGCAGTCCGCGCTCCTCGAGGTCATGGCCGAGCGCACCGTGACGGTCGACGGCGTCGGTCACCGCGTCCCGGACCCGTTCGTCGTCATCGCCACCCAGAACCCCATCGACCTCGACGGCACCTACCGCCTGCCCGAGGCCCAGCTCGACCGCTTCCTCGTCCGCATCACCCTCGGCTACCCCGACGCCGAGCACGAGCTCGACGTCCTGCGCCCCGGCGGGGGAGCGGGCGTCATCGACGACGTCCGGGAGGTCACCTCCCCGGACGAGGTCGCCGCCGCGAGCCGCACGCTCCGCGGCGTCCACGTCGCCGAGCCGATCCTGCGCTACGTCCGCGACCTCGGCGCCGCCACCCGCGACGACGACCGTCTCCGCCTCGGCTCCTCCACCCGCGCGCTGCGCGGGATGGTCGCCTGCGCGCAGGTCTTCGCCGCCTCCCAGGGCCGCCACTTCGTCGTCCCCAGCGACGTCCAGCGGCTTGCCGTGCCGGTCCTCGCGCACCGCGTCGTCCTCACCCGCGACGCCGTCCTCGCGGGGACGACGACGGCGCAGGTCGTCACCGAGCTCGTCGACCGGGTGGAGGCACCCCGCCCCGTCCCGGCATGAGCGGGGCACACGCCCCCGCGCGCAGGACCGGGCGTCCGCGTCAGGCGCCGGCGGGAGGAATCCGGCTGTCGGCGACGGGGGGTGGGGACTCGCCCGCTCCCTCGCGTCGAGGGCAGGATTCCTCCCCGGGCGGGATCCAGCTGTCGGCGACGGAGGGTGGGGGGCCACCACGCGTGGGCACGAACCTGCGGCCGACCTCGCGGGGCTGGGCCACCGGTATCACGGCGGCCGTCCTCCTCGCCCTCGGCTGGTGGGCGCACTACCCGGGCGTGACCGGGCTGGGACTGGGCCTTACCGTCCTGCTGGCCTGCGCCGTCGTCGGGCTCCTCCTGCCCGCCCCGGTGAGCGTGCGCCGCACCGCCCGCCCGCCGCGCGTCGCCCGGCTGGACGAGTGCACGGCCAGCGTCGAGGTCGTCAACGACTCGCGGTGGCTGCCGGTCAGCGCCCGGGGCGTCGACCTCGTCGACGGCGAGCCCACCGAGTTCCCCCTCCCGCGCCTCGCGCCCGGGCAGCGCGTCCAGGCCGAGGTCCCCATCCCCACCCGCCGCCGCGGCACCGTGGAGTTCGGCCCGCTCGTCCTGTCCCGTTCCTCCCTCGCCGACCTCCTGCGCAGCCGCCGCAGCCACGGCACCTACACCTCCGTCGTCGTCGAGCCGCGCGTCCTGGACGCCGTCGGCCTGCCGCCCGGTGCCCGCCGCGGCCACGTCGGCGCGGACGAGCGCATCGAGCACGGCGGCACCGACCTCGTCGGCATGCGCGAGTACACCCCCGGCGACGACCTGCGCCGCGTCCACTGGAGCACCAGCGCCCGCCGCGGGACCCTCATGGTCCGCGAGGACGCCGACCCTTCCGCCCCCCACCTCACCGTCCTCCTCGACGACCGCGCCGCGAGCTACACCGGGGAGGGCTTCGAGGAGGGCTTCGAGGAGGCCGTCGACGTCGCCGCCTCGCTCCTCGCGACCGCCGCGCTCGCCGCGAGCCCCGGCCGGGTGCGCACCGTCTCCGGGAGCATCGACACCGAGAGCCCCGTCAGCCCCGTCGGCGCCGGCCTCGACCCCGCCGTCCTCGGCCTCCTCGCCGACGTCCGCGCCGTCTCCGGACCCGTCCCCGCCGCGCACCGCGCGCTCGTCGGCGCCCCGGACGTCCTCGCCGTCGTCACCGGACCGGCCGCCGACCTCGGTGACCTCCTCCTCGACGCCGCGGCGGCGCCGGCCGGCGTCGTCCTCGTCGTCGACGACGCCCCGACGGCGCTCGTCACCGCCCGCGAGGGCGTCACCGTGCTCCGCGGCCCCCGTGCCGAGGACCTCGTCCACGGCTGGCGGACGGCGGTGGCCCGGTGAGGCAGCGCGTCGCGCTCGTCGTGTGGAGCGCCCTCGTCCTCGCGCTCGCCGCCGTGCCCGTCGCCCACTCCTACCGCTCCCCGTGGACGGTCGGGCTGCTCGCGCTCGCCGCGCTGCTGCCCTTCGGGCTCGTCGCCCTCGGGCTCGCGCTGGGCGTGCGGCGCTGGGCGGTCGCCGTCGCGGGGGTGGCCCTCGGCGGCGCGGGCGCGATGGTCGTCCTCGACTCCGCCGAGCAGGTTGGACCGGTGGCGACCTGGCGCACCAGCCCCGCCCTCGAGGCGCTCGGCCCGCTGCTCGACGCCGTGCCTCGGCTGCTCACCGCGCCGCGTCCCGCCCCCGCGACGCCGGACCTCCTCGCGCCCGCGCTGCTCCTCCTGTGGCTCGTCGCCCTCGTCGTCGCCCTCGTCGTCGTCCCCGCGCGGACGGCACGCGCCGCCCCGCTCGTCGGGGCCGCGGTGCTCTACGTCGCCGGGGCGCTCCTCAGCGCCGGGCGCGCGGACCGCCACGGGCTGGTCGCCGTCGCCCTCGTGCTCGTCCTCGCCGTCGGGTGGACGGTGCTGCCCGGCCGGGACGAGCCGGCCGACGGGCCGCGCCGCTCGGTGGCCCTCCCGCTCGCCGCGACCACCGTTGCCGCCGCCTTCGCGCTCGTCGCGGGCGCCCTGCCCGCCACCGACGCCTTCGAGCCGCGCGCCCACGTGCCGCCGCCGCAGCTGCCCGCCGACGCGACCAACCCCGTCCCGGAGGTCGCCGCCTGGAACCTCGACCCCGACCGCGCGCTCCTCACCGTCCGCCCGGGCGCGCAGCCGCTGCCCGAGCGGCTCGCGCTCGCCACGCTCGCCGACTTCGACGGCGCCGCCTGGACCCTGGACGCCCGCCTGCGCGCGATCGGCGTCGTCGACACCCCGCTCCTTCCCGACGGCGCTCGCCGCGCGGGCAGCGACCTCACCGTGGTCCTCGAGCAGCTCCACGGGGTGTGGCTGCCGTCCGCGGGGACGACGTTGGCGGTGGACGGCGCCGAGGTGCTCATGGACGTCGACACCGGCTCCCTCGTGCTGCCCACCGGCGCCGCGCCGGGCCTCACCGTCCACCTCACCGGTGAGCGGGACGCGCCCACGGAGGAGGAGGTCGCCCGGGCGGGCGTCCCGCCGGCCGCCGAGGCGGACCGCTACCTCGAGCTCCCGCGCCTGCCCGAGGAGCTGCGGGCCGAGGCCGCCGAGATCACCGCCGGCGCGAGCAGCCGCCTCGAGCAGGCGCTCGCGATCGAGGAGGCGGTGCGCGCCGGGCGCACCCACGACCTCGCCGCCCAGTCCGGCTCCTCCTACGGGCGACTCATGGAGTTCCTCTTCCTGCCCGCCGAGGAGGCCGGGCAGGTGGGCACCGCCGAGCAGTTCTCCGGCGCGTTCGCCGTCCTCGCCCGCAGCGTCGGGCTGCCGACGCGGCTCGTCGTCGGGCTCGACCTCGCCCGCGCGGCCGAGGAGGGCGGGGTGGCCGACGGCGCGCTCACCGTCCGCGGCCGGGACGCGACCGTCTGGGCGGAGGTCTATTTCGCCGGCGCCGGGTGGGTGCCCTTCGCGCCGACGCCGGACGAGTCGACGACCACCCCGCCCCGGGCCGTGGAGGAGGAGCAGGACGACACCGAGAGCGAGGAGGCCAGCGGCGCGGAGTCGACGCCGCCTCAGGAGGCCAGCGCCCCGCCGCAGGCCGAGCAGCGCTCGGCGACGTCCGGCGCCTCCGTCGCCCTGGTGGTGGGGGCAACAGGCGGGGGCGTGCTGGTCCTCGTCCTGCTCGTCCTCCTCACGCTGCGGGTGGTGCGCCGCCGCCGCTGGCAGCGGGCCGGCGCGCGCGGGGCGTGGGCGCAGGTCCTCGACGCCCTCGCCCTCGCCGGGCGCGCCCCCGGGCCGGGGAGACCGCGCCCGCCGTCGTCGCGCCCTCGACCCGGCCGTCCGCGAGGAGGCCCTGCTCCTCGCTGCCCGCGCCGAGTCCGCCGCCTTCGCCCCACCGACGTCCCCACCGCCTCCCCCGCGCCGACAGCTGACGTGTTACCGGCCGGGCAACGACCGTCGCCCCGCGACCACTCCGCCCCGCCTCCCCCGCGCCGACAGCTGACGTGTTACCGGCCGGGCAACGACCGTCGCCCCGCGACCACTCCGCCGCGGACTGGCGCACCGCGCGCGCCGTCGAGCGCTTGCTGCGCCGGACCCAGCACTGGCCCAGCCGCCTGTGGTGGTGGTTCACGCCGCGGGTGTGGCGCCGCTGAGCCTCAGCTGCGGGTGGCGCAGGCCGCGGGGCTCGCTCCCGCCACCGGAGCGCCGTCCTCGACGACGTAGCCGGCGACGACGAAGCAGACCTCCGCGGCGTCGGGGTCGATGCCCTCGACCGTGTGCTCCTGGGCGTCGCCGGTGAGCTGGTGGACCACGCGCGCAGGCCCGTCGCCGGTGCCGGGGTCCAGGACGAGGAGGTAGTCGACCTCCTGCTCGGGCTCGGCCCAGGTGAGGAGCACGGAGGTGCCGTTGTCGAGAATCGCCGGGTTGCGCGGCGCGAGGGCGGGGTCGCCGGTGCTCGCCTGGATCGGGCCGGACGCCGGCGGCAGCGGCTCGTCCAGCGAAGGGACCTCGACGGCGCCGGTGGGGGTCGGCGCGGCGGCGGGCTCCTCGTCGTCGCCGAGCAGCGCGGACAGCACGCCCGCACCGGTCCCGACGACGAGCGCGCCGCCGATGAAGGCGGCGATCTTCGTCCAGGGGTTGCCGCGCGCGGGCGTGGCCGGCTGCGGGTCGGCCGCGGGCTCCGGCTCCGGCGCCGGTCGTGCCGAGGTGTGCTCGTCGTCCGCGGGCGGCGACTGGGCGGCGATCTCCGCGAGAGCCGAGGGGGCGATGGCCGAGGGCAGCGATGACGACGGCGACGGCGCCGGAGCGTCGGCCGCGGCCGCGGACGAGTCGGGGGCCGGGGCCCGGTCGGGCGCGGTGGACGACGGAGGTACGGCTGGTGCGGCAGACGGTCCGGGGGCCGGTGCCCAGTCGGGTGCGGTGGCCGAGGGGGACGCGGCTGGTGCGGCGGACGGCTCGTCGTCCGGAGCCGGAGCGGCCGACGACCCGGGATCGCGCGCCTCCGCAGGCGCGGCTCCGGTCGGCAGGGCGTTTCCGGGCGCGGCTCCGGTCGGCAGGGCGTCCGCAGGCGCGGCCGGCGCACTCCCAGGAGCGGTCGCCACCGCGGGCTCGGCGCCGCCGCCGCTCGTGCCCGGCGCCCACGAGCGCTGCTCCGTCGGCACCCGCCGCAGCGCGGTGAGGACGTCGGCGGCGGTCCACGTCCGGGCCTCGCGGTCGGGGGTGAGGCAGGCCTCGAGCACGGTGCGCAGCCCGGCGGGGAGGTCCTCCGGCAGGGGGCGGCGCACGTTCGTCCGCACCCGGCGCAGGTAGGAGAGAGCGGAGTCGTCGTCGGGGTCGTCGCTGGCGAAGGGCGCGCGCCCGGTGAGCAGCGTGAAGAGCGTCGACCCGAGGGACCAGACGTCGTCGGCCGCGGTCGGCTCTGCGCCGTCGAGCACCTGCGGGGAGGCGTGGCGGTAGCTGAAGCGCTCGAGCGAGGCAGTGTGGCCGGCGTCGGCCATCCGCGCGATCCCGAAGTCGCTCAGCACGTAGGACGTCGGCAGGAGGAGGACGTTCTGCGGCTTGACGTCCCGGTGGAGCACTCCGTGCGCGTGCGCGAAGGCGAGCGCGTCGGCCACCGCCGTCCCCGCCGCGACCACCTCGGAGACGGGCAGCGGCCCGTGCTCGCGCAGCCGGTCGTGCAGCGAGCCGAGGTCGTGGAACTCCATGACGAGGCACGGGCGCCCGTCCGCCGTCGTCGTCGTGTCGATGACCGTGACGATGTGGGGGTGCTGGCGCCCGAGGCGCACGGTGATGGCGAGCTCGCGCGCGAACCGCGCCTGCGCCGTCGGGTCGGTGACGTCGATGACCTTGACGGCGACGTCCCGGCCGAGGCTGTCCTGCCGGGCGCGGTAGACGACGCTGTCGCCGCCGCGCGCCACCTCGGTCAGGTCGGAGTAGCCAGGGACGACGACGGCGCCACCGGACGTGGGCGCCTCAGGTGCCCACTCGTCGTGTATCCCCACGCGTCCGCCCCGCCGTCGTCGCCGATGTGCCTACTGGTGAGGAGGATAGCCAGCCCGATGTCCGCGCCCACGCACCATGCGCCCGCTCGGTCCACCGTGCTCCCGGTAGACAGGGAGCGTGG
>NZ_CBCOOR010000022.1:0-50748 GCF_965111665.1 Georgenia sp. Marseille-Q6866
CGTGCTCATCGCCGCGGGGGTCCTCCTCGTGGAGCTGGGAGCGCAGTGACGGCGACGTACTGGAACCACAACACGGCCTTCCACGGCCAGATCGTCGCGGACGCGCGCCGGCGGGGCGGTCGCGTGCCCCACCCCAGCGGGGGGGGGGGCCTCCCCCTCCCTGCCGTGGCGGCTCGGGCGCCGCTCCCCCCCCGCCCCCGGGCGGCGGCGCCGGGGCGGGCCCGGGCCCGGGCCGGGGAGGCTGCGCCCGCCCGGGCAGCCCCCAGGGACGCGGCCCCGACCAAGGACCCGGCGCCCGCCAAGGACCCGGCACCCGCCGCGGACCCTCAGGCCGCGGCGACCGACGCCCAGGAGCAGTCCGGCACGCGTAAGCGCCGCTCGCGCCGCGTCACCTCCGGCGGTCCGATCACCGCCTGAGCCTCCGACGTCCTCACCCGCCCCGTGCTCGTCACGGGGCGGGTGAGCCGTTGAGTCCCGCCTGTGCGCGCCGCACCGCCTCGTCCACCCGGGGGAGCAGGTGCATGGTGGCCTGCGCGGACAGCTTCCCGTGCTCGGCTGCCCACTGCCGCAGCGCCGCCACGAGGCGCAGCTGTGCCCGGGCGTCGAGCGGGGCGGGCAGCAGCCACGCCGGGTGGCAGAAGCCCGGCAGCGCCGCGACGACGACCTCCACACCCGTCACCCGCACGACGGCGTCCTGCGGCTCGAGCTGCCGCTCCGCGCCCACGAGGACGAGCTCGTCGGGCGTGAGCCACGCCTCCGCCTCGGTGTCGAGGTAGGTGAGCAGGTGCGCGCGCACCCGGGGGATCCGCGCGCGGATCGCCGGGTGAACGGCGGTCGGTGCGGACGCGAAGAAGGACGCGAGGAGCTGCGCCCCCGACAGCGGTACCCGTGCGTCGTCGTCCATGTGTGAAGCGTCCCACCGACCACCGACATCGCTCCGGCTTGTCGCTCCGCGCGGCCGGTGCGAGGGTACGCAGATGGGGAGCGTGCTTGAAAACAGACCAGTCAGCGCGGAGGACGCTTCCGCGCGAACCACTCTCAGCGGGTGGAGGGTGGTGCGCCATTTCCTGCGCACCACGCTGCGCACCGGGGCCATGCCCGTCGGTGCCCATCTCATCAGCCGGATCGTCGATGCCGCCGAGGAGATGGACCACCACCCGGACCTCGACCTGCGGTACGGGACGCTGTACGTCTCGGTGACCACGCACTCGCGCGGCACACTGACCGAGGCGGACGTCGCGCTCGCCGAGCGCATCTCCGCGATCGCCGAGGAGCTCGGCGTGCCGCTCGCGCCCGGCCGCGTCAACGACCTCGAGATCGGGATCGCCGTCATCAGCCCCGCGCGCGTCCGCGCCTTCTGGTCGGCGGTGCTCGGGTACAAGGAGGACGACGGCGAGCTGTCCGACCCGCAGGGGCGGCTGCCGCACGTGTGGTTCCACCGGGTGCCGGCGCAGCCGCCCCGCGGTGACCTCGAGCTCGACGTGCACGTGCCGCACGACGTCGCCGAGGACCGGGTCCGGGCGGCGGTGGCCGCGGGCGGGCGGCTGGTGTCCGACGCGGAGGCGCCCGCGCGCTGGGTCCTCGCCGACCCCGAGGGCGCCGAGGTCCGCGTGTGCACGTGGCACGACCGGCACTGACTATGCTGGGCGTGCGCCCGGTACCCACTGTGCGCGAAACCACACCGTTTCCCCGGTGCTGGCGCCGCTGAGCCATTTGCTCGGCGGGGGCGCGCGGCGTACTCTTGAACGTCGGTGCGTCCCGGACGCGCCCTCCCTTGTGCGCCCCGCGCACCGGCTCGGCCGGTGAGTGCCGGGCCCCGTAACGACAGAGATGAGCAGCAACGTGGTGTACGCGATCGTCAAGGCCGGCGGCCGACAGGAGAAGGTGTCCGTCGGCGACGTCGTCGTCATGAACAGGGTTGACGGCAAGGTTGGGGACACCGTCAACCTCACCCCGCTCATGCTCGTGGACGGCGACAAGGTGACCACCGGGACGGACGACCTCGCGAAGGTCACCGTCACCGCAGAGATCGTGCGCGCGGAGCGCGGCAAGAAGATCACGATCATGAAGTTCAAGAACAAGACCGGCTACCGCAAGCGCCAGGGCCACCGCCAGGAGCTGACCCGCGTCAAGGTCACCGGCATCAAGTAGTCCGCGGCCCCCGGGCCAGCACACCCCCGTTCGCACCACACGAAAGCAGGACTGAGATGGCAACGAAGAAGGGCGCCAGCTCCACCCGGAACGGCCGCGACTCGAACGCGCAGCGCCTCGGCGTCAAGCGCTTCGGTGGCCAGGTCGTCAACGCCGGCGAGATCATCGTCCGCCAGCGCGGCACCAAGTTCCACCCGGGCGACAACGTCGGCCGTGGCAAGGACGACACCCTGTTCGCCCTCGCCGCCGGTGCCGTCGAGTTCGGCACGCGCCGTGGCCGCAAGACGGTCAACATCGTCGCGGCCGAGGCCTGATCGACAGCGCTTCACACTTCCCGGCGGGGGCGGACGGCACGAGCCGTCCGCCCCCTCGTCCGTACCCGGCCCCAGGAGGAACCATGGCCAGCTTCGTCGACCGCGTCGTGCTGCACGTCGCCGGCGGCAACGGTGGCAACGGTGTCGCCTCCATCCGTCGTGAGAAGTTCAAGCCGCTCGGCGGCCCCGACGGTGGCAACGGCGGCAGCGGCGGTGACGTCATCCTCGAGGTCGACCCGCAGACGACGACGCTGCTCGCCTACCACCACTCCCCGCACCGGCGCGCCACGAACGGCAGCCAGGGCGCCGGGGACATGCGCAACGGCAAGAACGGTCAGGACCTGGTCCTCGCGGTGCCGGACGGCACGGTCGTCAAGACCGCTGACGGCGAGGTGCTGGCCGACCTCGTCGGTGCCGGTACCCGCCTGGTCGCCGCCGCCGGCGGACGTGGCGGCCTGGGCAACGCCGCCCTCGCCTCCCCGCGTCGCAAGGCGCCCGGCTTCGCCCTCCTCGGTGAGGAGGGGGAGACCGCCGAGCTCGTCCTCGAGCTCAAGAGCGTCGCGGACGTCGCGCTCGTCGGCTTCCCGAGCGCCGGCAAGTCGAGCCTCATCGCGGCGCTGTCCGCGGCCCGGCCGAAGATCGCCGACTACCCCTTCACCACGCTGGTGCCCAACCTCGGCGTCGTCCAGGCGGGCGACGAGCGCTTCACCGTCGCGGACGTCCCCGGGCTCATCCCCGGCGCGAGCCAGGGCAAGGGCCTGGGCCTGGACTTCCTGCGCCACATCGAGCGCTGCGCCGTCATCGTCCACGTCCTCGACTGCGCCACCCTCGAGCCGGGCCGCGACCCGGTGAGCGACCTCGACACGATCGAGGCCGAGCTGGCCGCCTACGCCGAGGACCTCACGGTGAGCGGCCGGCAGCCGCTGGGCGAGCGGCCGCGCGTCGTCGTCCTCAACAAGATCGACGTGCCCGAGGCCCGTGAGCTCGCCGAGATGGTGCGCGGCGAGCTCGAGGGGCGGGGCCTGCCCGTCCACGAGGTCTCCGCCGCCAGCCACGAGGGCCTGCGGCCGCTGTCCTTCGCCCTCGCCGGCCTCGTCGCCGAGGCGCGGGCCGCCGCGCCGCCCGCCGAGCCGGCGCGGGTCGTGCTGCGCCCGCGCGCCGTCGACGACGCCGGGTTCACCGTCAGCCGCCGCAACCGCCACGAGGGCTACTTCTTCCAGATCCGCGGCTCCAAGCCGGAGCGGTGGGTCCGCCAGACCGACTTCGCCAACGACGAGGCCGTCGGCTTCCTCGCCGACCGTCTCGCCCGGCTGGGCGTCGAGGACGAGCTCTTCAAGGCCGGCGCCAAGCCGGGCGACGAGGTCGTCATCGGCTCCGTCGAGGGCGGGGTGATCTTCGACTGGGAGCCCACGATGGCCACCGGCGCGGAGCTGCTCGGCCCCCGCGGCAGCGACCTGCGTCTGGAGGACGCGGCGTACGCCCCGCGCTCCACGCGCGCCGACAAGCGCCGCCAGTACCAGGACCGGATGGACGCCAAGACCGCCGCCCGCGAGGAGCTGTGGACCGAGCGCGAGTCCGGACACTGGGCCACGCCCGAGCCCGAGGACCCGCCCACGGCACAATAGGGCCGTGACCCCGCCACTGCTCGACCGCTCCGCGATGGCCGACGCCGGGAGGGTCGTCGTCAAGATCGGCTCCTCGTCGCTCACCGCGCCGGGCGGCCGGCTGGACCTCGACCGGATCCACCGGCTCGTGGCGGTCGTCGCCGAGCGGCGGGCCGCCGGCCAGGAGGTCGTCCTCGTCTCCTCCGGTGCGATCGCGGCAGGCATCGCCCCGCTCGGGCTACCGATGCGGCCCACCGACCTCGCCACCGCCCAGGCGACGGCGTCGGTGGGGCAGGGGCTGCTCGTGGCCCGGTACACCGAGGCCTTCGCCGAGCACGGCCGCCGCGTGGGCCAGGTGCTCCTCACGGCCGAGGACCTCATCCGCCGCCAGCACTACCGCAACGCGCAGCGTGCCCTCGCGCGGCTGCTCGCGCTCGGCGTCGTGCCGATCGTCAACGAGAACGACACCGTCGCCACCGACGAGATCCGCTTCGGGGACAACGACCGCCTCGCGGCGCTCGTCGCCCACCTCGTCCGCGCCGACGCGCTCGTCCTCCTCACCGACGTCGACGGCCTCTACGACGGCCCGCCCTCGCGGCCCGGCACCCGCCGCATCCCCGAGGTCCGCAGCGAGGAGGACCTCGCCGGCGTCGAGGTGACCGGCCGCGGCACGTCGATCGGCACCGGCGGCATGGTGACAAAGCTCGAGGCCGCCTCGATCGCCACGAGCGCCGGCGTGCCCGTCGTCCTCACGGCCGCCGACAACGTCGAGCGGGCGCTGCTGGGGGAGCCGGTGGGCACGTGGTTCGCCGCCACCGGCCGCCGCAAGAGCACCCGGCGGCTGTGGCTGGCCCACGCCGCCCGCACCAGCGGGCGCCTCGTCCTGGACGACGGCGCGATCCACGCCATCACCCACGGCAAGCGCTCCCTCCTCGCGGCCGGGATCACCGGCGTCGAGGGGGACTTCGAGCCGGGCGACCCGGTCGAGCTCGCCACGCCCGACGGTGTCGTCACCGCCCGCGGTCTCGTCGCCTACAGCGCCGGTGAGGTCCGCGAGATGCAGGGACGGACGACGGCGGAGCTCCAGGAGCGGGACGGGACCGCCCACCCGCGGCCGGTCGTCCACCGCGACGACCTCGTCATCGTCTCCCGCTACTAGGAGCCCGCCGGCCAGCTGTCCGGTGCGCCCTTGCCGCCCTCGACGACGTCCTCCTGGGCACCGGGCAGCTCGGTCCAGTCGTCCTTGGGGCGGTAGCCCAGCTCGAGCATGGTGTTGGTGAGGTCCCAGCGGCGGTTGGGGTTGTCCGAGACGGCGTAGTAGACGCCGTAGGGGACCTCGGCCTCGATGGCGCGGCGGACCACGTGCTCGCAGTCGTCCGGGCTCAGCCACATCGCCCGGAGCACGTCCTCGTCGGCGTCGAGCGGGTCGTCGGTGTACCAGCCGATGCGCAGGGCGATGAACTCCAGGCCGTGCTCGTCGTGGTAGAACCGCCCGATCGTCTCCCCGAAAACCTTCGACACCCCGTAGAGGGAGTCGGGGCGCGGCAGGTGGTGGGGGTAGACGGGCCAGTCACCGTGCCGGTCGTACATCCCCATCGCGTGGTTGGACGAGGCGAAGACGACGCGCCGCACGCCGGCCTCCCGCGCGGCCTCGAGGACGTTGCGGGTGCCGACGATGTTGGCGGCGAGCACGGCGTCCCACTCGGACTCGGGGGAGGCGGCCCCCGCCAGGTGGACGACGACGTCGACGCCGTCCATCAGCCCGAGCACCTCGTCGTAGTCGTCGAGGTCGGCGAGGTGGAGCGTCTCCTCCTGCTCTTCGGTGGCCGGGTGGCGCCCCTGCGTCACGAGGTCGTAGTCGCCGCCGAGGCGCTCCTCGAGAAGTACTCCGATGCCGCCGGTCGCACCCGTGAGCAGCACCCTGGTCCGTCGCGTGTTCGAGCTCATGGCCACCATCGTGCAGCGGGACCCGGGCGCTCGCCTCCGCAGGCGCGCTTCTCAGCGGGTGGGCGCCGGGTCCTCCCGCGCTGCGGGTGCCACCGGCTCCTCGGGTGGGGCCGGGACGGCACAGACGCCGTCGACGCACACGGCGGCGTCCTCGGCACCCACCATCGTGAGGCCGGCGGGCGGCGGGAAGGCGGGCAGCAGCGGCTCGGTCACCGGACCGTCACCGCCTCGCTGCGGACCTGCTCGAGGGCCTGGGTGAAGACGGCCGGCTGCTGCGCGCCGGACACGCCGTACTTCCCGCCGATGACGAAGAAGGGCACGCCCTGGATGCCGTAGGCGCGGGCCTGGGCGATGTCGGCGGCGACGGCGTCGGCGTGCGTCCCCTCCTCCAGGGCGGTCCGCAGGGTGTCGGCGTCGAGCCCGGCCTCGGCGCCCAGCGCGACGAGCTCCTCGACCTTGCCGACGTGGCGGCCCTCGACGAAGTAGGCCTCGAACAGCCGCTCGACGAGCTCGAGCTGGCGGCCCTGCTCGCGGGCGTGGTGGAGGGCCTGGTGGGCGAGCAGCGTCTTGGTCTGGTGGACGGAGCCGAAGTCGTACTCCAGCCCCACCTCGGCGGCGATCGCCGTCACCTGCTGGAGCATCTGCCCGACCTGCTCGCGGGGCATGCCCTTGTGCTGGGAGAGGAAGTCCGCGGCGCTGCCCTCGAAGTCGACCGGCGTGTCCGGGGCGAGCTCGAACGAGTGGTAGGTGACGGTGACGTCGCCGTCGAAGGCGGCGACCCCGGCCTCGAACTTGCGCTTGCCGATGTAGCACCAGGGGCAGGCGATGTCGGACCAGATGTCGACGTGGATGGGTGAGGTGGTCATACCTGCGCCAACCACGGGCGCCGCCGGCTTCTTCCCGACGGCGTTCCTCAGGCCCGCGCGGTGTAGGTGAGGCAGTCGGCCGCGGACCCTCCGGCGCCCACGCGGATCGCGCTCGCCGTGCACTCGAGATCGGCGTTGTGGACGCAGTCGGTGCGCTGGCAGGCGCCGACGTGGGCGAGCACCGTGTCCAGGCCGCCCTTCGTGCCCAGCGGGATGAAGGTGACGCACGCGGCGTCGCCCCTCGCCCCGGCGATGGTGACCGCCGCCGCGTGACAGTCGTGGTCGTGGTTGAACCCGCAGCCGGTCACGGTGCAGTCGGTGACCGGGGGCAGCTCCGCCAGAGCGCTCATCGTCGTGCTCCTCGTCGTCTCCGTGGCGCCCGTCTCGTCGCGGGCGTCGTGAGAACGACAGTAGACCGAAATGGCGAAGAAAGCAGGAGAAAAAGGCGAGCGAAATAGGTGAGGAAAGCCTTACCTCAGCAATTCCGATAAACGCAGCGAGTGCGTGTCCTTAACCGTCAGGCGGTCTTCTTGCTCGCCGTCTTCTTGCGGGCGGTCGCGGCCGTCTTCTTCTTCGCGGCCGGCTTCTTCTCCTCGTCCTTGGAGGAGGAGGAGGAGGTCGACTTCTTCGCGGTCGACGACGAGGACGCCTTCGACCCGGAGCTGCCGGAGCCGGACCCCGACCCGGACTTCTTCTCCTTGGCGGCGGAGACGGAGCGGCGCAGGGCCTCCATGAGGTCAAGGACCTCGGCCTCCTCGCCCTCCTCACGGTCGGTGCCGAAGGTCTCCTCGGTGTCCACGGTGTCGCCCTGCTCGAGCTTGGCCTCGACGAGGGTGCGCAGCTGCGCCTGGTACTCGTCGGTGTACTCGGAGGGGTCGAAGTCGCCGGAGAAGTTCTCCACGAGCGCCTGGCTCATCTCGAGCTCCTTGGCGCTGATGCGGACGTCCTTGTCGACGCCCGCGAAGTCGGGCTCGCGCACCTCGTCGTCCCACAGGAGGGTCTGGAGGAGCATGACGTCGTCACGCACGCGCAGCGCCCCCAGCTGGGTGCGCTGGCGCAGCGTGAAGGACACGATCGCCGTCCGGTCGCTCTCCTCCAGCGTGCGGCGCAGCAGCGCGTAGGACTTCGCGGAGGTCGACGCCGGGGCGAGGTAGTAGGTCTTGGCCATCATGATGGGGTCGACCTGGTCGCTGGGGACGAACTGGAGGATCTCGATCTCGCGCGACTTCTCGGTCGGCAGCTCGGAGAGCTCGTCGTCGGTGATGACGACGGTCCGGTCGCCGTCGTCGAAGGCCTTGTTGATGTGGTCCCACTCGACCGGCTCCCCGCAGATCTCGCAGCGGCGCTGGTAGCGGATCCGCCCGCCGTCGGCGTCGTGCACCTGGTGCAGGCGGATGTCGTGGCTCTCCGTGGCGCTGAAGACCGAGATGGGGACGTTGACGAGCCCGAAGGTGATCGAGCCCTTCCAGATCGCGCGCATGCTGCCTCCTCGCCGGCGGGGCCGGCCCTCGTCCGTCTGCCCCCAGTGAAGTGCCCGTACCGTACTCCCGCCAGCGGAGATCCGGGAGAGGGGGCGCCGAAAGCCCGGACGGGACGGGGCCTTGACCCCTACGGTGGAGCCGGCGCAACGACGCGCGAGAGGAGCGGGTGTGGAGATCTGGCTGTGGGTGGTCACGGCGCTGGTGGCGGTCGTCTTCCTCGGGTCGGGGGTCTCGAAGGTCGTCAGCTCGCGGCAGGCGCTCTACGACAGCGGCATGACCTACGTCCAGGACGTCCACCCGGCGGCGCTCAAGGCGATCGGGCTGCTCGAGCTCGCGGGCGCTCTCGGCCTGGTGCTGCCACCGGTGCTCGAGCGCTCGGTCCACCTCGTGCCCGTCGCCTCGGGAGCGCTCGCGGTCATGATGCTCGTCGCGACCGCCCTCCACCTGCGCCGCCGCGAGCCCTTCGTCGTCCCGCTCGCCCTCGCCGTCGTCGCCGGGGCGCTCACGGCGCTGCGGCTCACCGAGTACCCGGTGTAGGTGCGGGTGCTGCGCCCGCCGGGCAGCATGGCGCCATGGCGAAGGACAGCGGACCCACGGTCGTGCAGGTGGACGGCCACCGGCTGCGCCTGACCAACCTCGACAAGGTCCTCTACCCCGCCACCGGCACGACCAAGGCCGACGTCCTCGAGTACTACTCGCGGATCGCGCCGGTCATGCTGCCCCACTGCGCCGGCCGTCCCGCCACCCGCAAGCGCTGGCCCAACGGGACGGGCTCGGAGGAGGACCCGGGCCAGGTGTTCTTCCAGAAGAACGTCGAGTCCGGTGCGCCGGACTGGGTCGAGCGGGTGGAGATCGAGCACAGCGACCACGTCAACACCTACCCGCTCGTCGACAGCGCCGCGACGCTCGCCTGGCTCGCCCAGGTCGCCGCGCTCGAGGTCCACGTCCCCCAGTGGCGAGTGGGCAGCGACGGGAAGCGCGGCAACCCCGACCGCCTCGTCCTCGACCTCGACCCGGGGGAGGGCGCGGGCCTCGCCGAGTGCGTCGAGGTGGCCGTGCTGGCCCGCGACATCCTCCAGGGGATGGGTCTGGACCCGGTCCCGGTGACGAGCGGGTCCAAGGGCATCCACCTGTACTCCGCGCTGCCGGGCACGGCCACGTCGGACGAGGTGAGCGAGGTGGCCAAGGAGCTGGCCCGCACGCTGGAGGCCGACCACCCCGACCTCGTCGTGTCGAACATGAAGAAGGACCTGCGCCGCGGGAAGGTGCTCGTCGACTGGTCGCAGAACAACGGGAACAAGACGACGATCGCGCCGTACTCGCTGCGGGGCCGGGAGCGCCCGATGGTCGCCGCCCCCCGGACGTGGCGCGAGCTCACCCACCCGAAACTGCGGCACCTGGACCTGCGGGAGGTCGTCGAGCGCGTCGAGCGGCGCGGGGACCCGATGGCCGAGCTGGGGGAGGCCGCCGACCAGGCGGGCGGGCAGCCCAGGCGCGACCGCCTCGAGGTGTACCGGGCCAAGCGCGACGCGGCGCGGACGCCCGAGCCCGTGCCGGCCGCCGTCGCTCCCGACGACGGCACCCTCGCCTTCGTCATCCAGGAGCACCACGCGAGCCGGCTGCACTGGGACCTGCGCCTGGCGCACGACGGCGTCCTCGTCAGCTGGGCGCTTCCCAAGTGCGTGCCGACCTCGCCGAAGAAGAACCACCTCGCGGTCCAGACCGAGGACCACCCGATGGAGTACCTCACCTTCTCCGGCGCCATCCCCAAGGGCGAGTACGGCGCCGGGGAGATGACCATCTGGGACACCGGGACGTACACCTTCGAGAAGTGGCGCGAGGGCAAGGAGGTCATCGTCACGCTCACCGGCCAGGAGGACGGCGGTCTCGCCGGCCCCGACGGCCCGGGCCGCACGAGCCGCTTCGCACTCATCCACACCGGCGGCCGGTCCGAGGACGAGTCCAACCACTGGCTCATCCACCTCATGTCGACGCCCGACGCCTCCACGTCCCCCTCCACTCGCCGAGAGCCGGATTCCTCGCCCTCCCCTTCCCCTTCTCGCCGAGAGCCGGATTCCTCGGCCCCTCGCCGAGAGCCGAGCTCGTCCTCCCGCCGAACGCGGAACTCCTCGGCACGGGAGACGGACGGCGCGGCCACTGACACCGCGGCTCCCGAGTTCGTCGTCCCGATGCTCGCCACCCTCAGCGACGCGACGGTCCTGGACGCCTCGTCCGAGTGGGCGGTGGAGATGAAGTGGGACGGGGTGCGCGCCGTCGTCCTCGTCGAGGACGGGGCCGTGCGGCTCGTGGGCCGCAGCGGCCGGGAGGTCACCGACACCTATCCCGAGCTCGCCGGCCTCGCCGAGTGCGTCGACGCGCGCACCGCGGTGCTCGACGGGGAGATCGTCGCGCTCACCGACACCGGCCGCCCCGACTTCGGCCTCCTCCAGCAGCGCATCCAGCTCGCCGACGCCCGCGCCATCGCGCGAGCCGCGGAGGAGAACCCGGTCCGCCTCATGCTCTTCGACGCCATCTCGGTCGACGGCACGAGCCTGCTGCGCCGGACCTACGACGAGCGGCGGGAGGTGCTCGAGGAGGCCGTCGACCCCGGCGGGTGCGCCCTCGTCGAGATCCCGCCCGCCTTCGACGGCGACCTCGAGGCAGCGGTCGCGGCCAGCCGCCAGTGGCAGCTCGAGGGCGTCGTGGCCAAGCGGCGCGACTCCGCCTACACGCCCGGACGCCGCAGCCGCTCGTGGCTGAAGATCAAGCACGCGAGCACCCAGGAGGCCGTCGTCGTCGGCTGGCGGCCCGGGCAGGGCAACCGTGCCGGCAAGGTCGGCTCCCTCCTCCTCGCCCTGCCCGACGACGGCGAGCTGCGCTACATCGGGCGGGTCGGGACGGGCTTCTCCGAGCGGGACGCCGCCCGGTGGGCGAAGGAGCTCGGCCGCGAGGAGCGCAAGACCGCCCCGCTGGAGGTGCCCCGGCCCGAGGCCCGCGACGCCCGCTGGGTGACGCCCCGCCGGGTGGCGGAGGTCGAGTTCGCCGAGTGGACCTCCACCGGGCGGCTGCGTCACCCGCGGTGGCGAGGCTGGCGCCCGGACAAGGAGCCGGCCGACGTCGTCCTGGAGTCCTGAGCCCTCAGTCCGAGGACGTAGAGTGCGCTCGGACGAAAGGAGCTGGGATGGCGACTCGCGCGGTCCTCCGTGCCGACGACCTGTGGGCGGGCTACCCCGGGACGCACGTGCTGCGTGGGGTGAACCTCGAGATCCGGTCCGGCGACGCTCCGCTCGGCATCGTGGGGCCTTCCGGCGCCGGGAAGACGACGCTCGTGCGCGCGCTGCAGGGGCAGATCCGGCCGGTCCAGGGCACGGTCACCTTCAACGACCGCCCGGTCCACCGCCTGCCGCGCCGGGAGGGCAAGACCTTCAAGGCCTCGGTGCGCTTCACCTCCCAGGACTCGCTCACCGTCACCGACCCGCGGCTCACCGTTGCCCGCAGCCTCGGCCTCGCGCTGGGCGAGGCGCGCAAGGCGGGGCGGACCCACGCGACGTCGATGGGGGACCTGCTCGACGCCGTCGGGCTCCCCGCGGCCTTCTCGACCCGCCGGCTCGTCACGCTCTCGGGCGGGGAGAAGCAGCGCGTGGCGGTCGCGGCGGCGCTTGCGACCCGGCCGGAGATCCTCGTCCTGGACGAGCCGCTCACCGCCGTCGACCCGCAGTCCCGTGTCAACCTGGCCCGGCGGCTGGCGGGCCTGCTCGCCGAGCTCGACACCGCCGTCGTCCTCGTGTCCCACGACCTCGAGCTCGTCGAGCGCACCTGCCGCGAGGTCCACATCCTCGCCGAGGGGACCTTCGTGGCCACCGGGCCGCTCGGGGAGCTCCTCGGGGACGTCGACCAGCACCCCACGGTCCGCGAGCTGGCCGAGGCTGCGCCGCTCGCCGTCCAGCGCTTCCGCTGACGCCCCTCGCACTAACGCCGACAGCCGGATTCCTCCGCGGAGGAATCCGGCTGTCGGCGTCTGTGGGGTGGGGTGGGGCTGGGTCAGCTGGCGTCGCCGCTGGCGGCGCGGAACATCCAGGCCTGCTTCTCCAGGCCGCTGGCGACCGTGACGAGGAGGTCGTGGCTCAGCGGGTCGCTCTCCTCGATGTCGTCGAGCTTGGACTTGATGCGGTCGGCGACCGACTGGAGGCGCTCCTCGAACTGGCGGATCACCTTGTCGTCGGGGAGGCGGCCGCCCGAGAGCGACTCGACCTGCGTGGAGCTCGCCACGGTGGAGGCTCGGCCGTCCGGCTCACCGCCGATCGCCACGAGCCGCTCCGCGACGTCGTCGGAGGCGAGGCGGACCTCGGCGGTGACCTCGTCGAGCTGCAGGTGGACCGAGCGGAAGTGCGACCCGTAGATGTTCCAGTGGGCCTGCTTGGCCTGCAGGGACAGGTCGATGAGGTCGACGAGGGTCTCCTGAAGACCGGTGAGGACCTTCTCCGTGGGCTTGGCAGCCATCTGCTCTCTCCCTTCCGCGGCGCACGTCCTGTGCCCGCGATGACGATGACGAACGTTGTCGAGCATATGGCGGGGCCCGGTCGGCCGCCTCCCGCAGCCGCTGCGGTAAGGTGGGCCACATGTCGCGACGGGTCCTCCTTACGCAGCCGCGCTGACCACAGCGGGCGCCGACGGCGCCGCATCAGCGCGGCCCACCTCCCTGCGGGGAGGTTTTCTCATGCCAGGAGCGACCACCCCCACCGTGAGGATCACATGAGCACCGAGACCCCCGTCCCCGCGGAGCCCCGCTTCCGCTACACCGCCCGGCTGGCGAGCGAGATCGAGCAGGCCTGGCAGGACCGCTGGGAGGAGCTCGGCACCTTCCACGCTCCCAACCCGGTCGGCGACCTCGCCGGGGACGCGACGGACTCGACCTTCTACGTGCTCGACATGTTCCCCTACCCCTCGGGCAAGGGCCTGCACGTCGGGCACCCGCTGGGCTACATCGCGACCGACGTCGTGGGCCGCTACCAGCGGATGAAGGGCAAGAACGTCCTCCACGCGCTGGCCTACGACGCCTTCGGCCTGCCCGCGGAGCAGTACGCCGTGCAGACCGGGCAGCACCCCCGGATCACCACCGAGGAGAACATCGCCAACATGCGCCGCCAGCTGCGGCGCCTGGGCCTGGGCCACGACGACCGCCGCTCCTTCGCGACGACGGACACCGAGTACGTCCGCTGGACGCAGTGGATCTTCCTCCAGATGTACCACGCCTGGTACGACGAGGACGCCGAGCGTCCCGGCGGTGGCCGCGGTGCGGCCCGCCCGATCAGCGAGCTGGAGGCCGCCTTCGCCGACGGGACCCGGCCCACGCCGTCGGGCCGGGACTGGGCCGACATGGACGCCGACGCGCGCGCCGCCGCCCTGGACGCCCACCGCCTCGCCTACGTGTCCGACGCGCCGGTCAACTGGTGCCCGGGGCTGGGCACCGTGCTGGCGAACGAGGAGGTCACCGCCGACGGGCGCTCGGAGCGCGGGAACTACCCCGTGTTCAAGCGCAACCTGCGCCAGTGGATGATGCGGATCACCGCCTACGCCGACCGTCTCGTCGACGACCTCGACCGCATCGACTGGCCCGACAAGGTCAAGACGATGCAGCGCAACTGGATCGGCCGGTCCGAGGGTGCGATCGTCACCTTCGCGCTGCCCTCCCGCGTGAGCGCGGGGGAGGCGCCCGGTGGCTCGGCACAGCTGGCGCTGGACGTCTTCACGACCCGTCCCGACACGCTGTTCGGCGCGACCTTCATGGTCCTGGCCCCCGAGCACCCGCTCCTCGACGACGCCGTGCCCTCCGCCTGGCCGGCGGGCACCCAGGAGTCGTGGACGGGTGGGCACGCGAGCCCGGCCGAGGCTGTCGCCGCCTACCGCGCGCAGGCTGCCGCGAAGACGGACGAGGAGCGGCAGGAGGAGGGCCGCGCCAAGACGGGTGTGTTCACCGGCGCCTTCGCGACCAACCCCGTCAACGGCGCCCAGCTGCCCGTGTTCGTCGCCGACTACGTCCTCATGGGCTACGGCACCGGCGCGATCATGGCCGTGCCCGGTGGCGACGCGCGCGACTACGAGTTCGCCCAGGCCTACGGGCTGGACGTCGTCCACACCGTGCAGCCGCCCGCCGAGCACGTCGAGGGCGCCTGGACCGGCGACGGCGAGATCATCAACTCCGCCAACGACGAGATCTCCCTCAACGGCCTGGGCGTGGCCGAGGCCAAGGCCGCGATCACCGAGTGGCTGCAGGCCCGCGGCCTCGGCGAGGCGCGCACGACCTACCGGCTGCGTGACTGGCTCTTCTCCCGCCAGCGCTACTGGGGTGAGCCCTTCCCCGTCGTCTACGACGAGGAGGGCCGCGTCCACGTGCTGCCCGAGCAGATGCTCCCGGTCGAGCTGCCCGAGGTCCCGGACTTCTCCCCGCGCACCTTCGACGCCGACGACGCGACCTCCTCCCCGGAGCCCCCGCTCGGGCGGGCCGAGGACTGGGTCACCGTCGAGCTCGACCTGGGTGACGGCGTCAAGACCTACCGCCGCGACACCAACACGATGCCCAACTGGGCCGGCTCGTGCTGGTACGAGCTGCGGTACCTGGACCCGAACAACACCGAGCGCCTGGTCGACCCGGCCAACGAGCAGTACTGGATGGGCCCGACTGCCGAGAAGTCCTGCGGTGGCGCCGACCTGTACGTCGGCGGCGTCGAGCACGCCGTGCTCCACCTGCTCTACGCGCGCTTCTGGCAGAAGGTGCTCTTCGACCTCGGGCACGTCTCGAGCGTCGAGCCCTTCCACAAGCTCTTCAACCAGGGCTACATCCAGGCCTACGCCTTCGCCGACGCCCGCGGCCAGTACGTGCCCGCGGACGAGGTCGAGGAGGTCGCGGCCGAGGACGGCTCCGGCGAGGTGAGCTACCGCTGGCAGGGCCAGGAGGTCTCTCGCGAGTACGGGAAGATGGGCAAGTCCCTCAAGAACATCGTCACGCCCGACGACATGTACGAGGCCTACGGCGCCGACACCTTCCGGGTGTACGAGATGTCGATGGGGCCGCTGGACCTGTCGCGGCCGTGGGACACGCGCGCCGTCGTCGGCTCCCAGCGCTTCCTCCAGCGGCTGTGGCGCAACGTCGTCGACGAGGAGACCGGGGAGCTGCTCGTCACCGACGAGCCGGCCGACGAGGAGACCCGCCGACTGGTCGCTCGGACGATCACCGACGTCGAGACCGAGATGGCGGCGATGCGGGTCAACACCGCGATCGCGCGTCTCATCGTGCTCAACAACCACCTCACCGGGCTGGCCGCTACGCCGCGCGAGGCGGTCGAGCCGCTGCTGCTCATGCTCGCGCCCATCGCCCCGCACATCGCCGAGGAGCTGTGGCGGCGGATCGGGCACGAGGGGTCGCTGGCCCACGAGCCCTTCCCGGTCGCCGACCCCGCGCTGCTGGTCCAGGACACCGTGACCTGCGTGGTCCAGGTGGCCGGCAAGCTGCGCGACAAGCTCGAGGTGCCGGTCTCGATCGACGCCGCGGAGCTCGAGCGGCTGGCCCTGGAGACGCCGGGCGTCAAGCGGGCGCTGGGTGACCGCGGGGTGCGCAAGGTCATCGTTCGGGCGCCCAAGCTCGTCAACATCGTGCCGGCGTAGCCGCCCGTCCACGCACCGAGAGCCGGACCCCTCCTCGCGAGGGGTCCGGCTCTCGGCTTCTCGGTCAGCCCTCGAGGCGCGGGAAGGACCGGTCGAGGTAGACGAGCGGCTGGGTGTCGACCTCGCGGTGGGCGAGGACGGCGCGCAGGGTGATGAGCAGGCTGTCACCGACGGGGACGCGCTGCTCGACGACGCCCCGGATCCACGCGGTGGTGCCGGGCAGGACGGGCTCGCCGGTAGGCAGCGAGCAGTGCTCGATCCCGGCGAAGCGGTCGGCGCCGCGGGCGGCGAAGCGGCGGGCGAGGTCCTGCTGGTCCTCGCTGAGGAAGTTGACGACGACGCTCGGGGCGCTGTCGAGGATGCGGCGCGAGGTGGAGCCCGCGGCCACCGAGAAGGCCAGCATGGCGGGGTTCGCGGCGACGGAGATGACCGAGGTGGCGGTGAAGCCGGCAGGCCCGTCCGGGGTGGCGCAGGTGATGACGGCGACGCCTGCCGGGTGGCGGCGGAAGACGGCCTTGAACTCCTCACTGTCCACCGACGCGGGCAGGGAGGTGGGGGCGGCGGGCTGCTCGGCGGTCATCAACGGTCCTTCGCGGTCGAGTCTGGGGCTCTCCCCATTGTCGACCAGGCGTGCCCGCCGTGGGCGCTCAGCGGGTGTGACCTCCCAGTCCCTGGACGCACCTAGGCCATCCGTCTCAGAAGGGCGGCTCGGCGGCGTCCATGCTGCCGGTGTCCGTCCGCACCCAGGTCACCCGGCCGTGGTGGTCGCGCTGGTAGACGTGACCGCTCGGCGTGATCCAGCGGAAGGTGCCGCCTCCCAGGTGCTCGAGGCGGAACTGGCCGAGCGTCTTGATGGTGTGGTCCGGTCGGCACCCGGCACCGAGGTTGGACGCGCTCGTGGGGCCGTCGGGGAAGGGGACGACGTGGTCGAGGTCGCAGCTGTGGGCCGGGGTGGAGCAGCCCGGGATGACGCAGCTGCGGTCGCGGGCCCGGACGAACTCGGCCAGGGCGGCGGGTGGGCGGTAGCGGGTGCGGCCGACGTCGAGGACCTCCCCGCTCAGCGGGTCGGTGACGATGCGCTGCCAGGTGCCTGCGCTCATCGCCAGCGCGCGGGCGACGTCCGGGGTGATGGGGCCGTAGCCCTCGAGCTCGGCGACCTCGGCCATCGGCAGCAGGCCGTCGTCGGCAGGGCTGTCCCCTGGAGGGTCGTGGGCAGGGCTCGCCCCTGGGGCGTCGTCGGTGTCTCCGGTGAGGTGGTCCCAGCACTCGCCGTACGCGGGGAAGGCACCCTGCGTCTCCGGTGGGAGAACGAGGACCGACAGCGGCACGTCCACCCGGATGACCGCACGCCTGCCGCCGATGGTGCCCACCGGCATGTGGAGCATCCTCAGGTAGTCGCTCACGGGCTGGAGGTCCGGCGTGCCGGTCGCGGCCGACGGGGCCGTGGGCACGCCGTCGTCGGCGTCGACCTCGCGGGAGTCCTCGTCGCCCGCTTCCGCGGCCGCGTCCGTGTCACTCATGTCCGGCAGCCCGATGTAGCCCTGCTCGAGCGCGGTGTGGCCCATGAGGGCGAGGACGTCGGCACGCAGCTGGTCGATGGTGCGACTGTCCCCGGCCGCCTTGGCGCTGCGGGCAGCGGCCTCGAGGGCGAGGTCGAAGCCCGCAGCGTCGGTGGCGGGAAGGAACGCGTGGATCGAGGCCATGCCGTCGGGCAGTGGCCGCGGGTGGTCCACGCGCCGCTCCTCGCGCGCCCGGCGGTGCCGCTGGACCGCCCGGCTGGGGTCGATCGCGATGATCGCCTTCTCCACGGCACGCGCGAGCTGGCTGGGGGTCTGTTGCGGGGCGTCGGGCAGGACGACCCGCTGGACCTCCCAGGCGACGTCCGCCGGCTGCTCCGCCAGGTGACGCGTGAGCACGGCCGCCTTGGCCGGGTCGATGAGCCCCTGCTCGAGGGCGTTCGCCGTCTGGTCGAGCTTGTCCCGGAAGAGCCGTGCGCGCTCGACCATCCGCCGCGCCGTGAACCGCGTGATCCCCAGTCGCGGGGCGAGCTCGGCGGCGGCCGAGTCGGCAGCGATCTTCCCGCCGGGGAGCGGGTGGTGCGGGTTGATGCCGGGCCGCCCGGCGAGGAGACCGCTGAGCTCGGTGACCCGTGCGGCCGCCCACGAGGCGACCCGCTGGTAGCCGGCGACCATCTCCACCAGCGCGTACAGGTCGACGGTGCGTGGGTCGAGAGCCTCGAGAGTCTCCGCCAGGGCTGGCCCCGGGGCCAGGGAGGTGAGCAGGCCACCCAGCTCTGCGCCGTCGTCGTCGTCCGTGTGCCCGCGCCGGCCTGCTGGGAAGAGAGGGTCGGGAGGAGAGGAGGAGCTCGGGCGGGCCGTCGTCCTCGAGTGGGACCTCCTCGGCGCAACGCTCGTCAGGGCCGGCACCGGGCGGGAGCGGGTCGGGCGGAAGGGAGGGAGCTCGGCGGGGCCGTCGTCGAGCACGAGCCAGGGCGGGGACCGGCGAGGTCGGCCGCGCTCAGCCACTGGCCCTGCGTCGCCGCCATCTCGCTCACCACCTCGGTGCTGTGAACCTGATGACTCCACCGTATGACCGCCCACTGACATTCGACCGCGTGACAGTTGACACATGAAGTGAGGCGCCGCTAGCGTCTGCGACAGGTTCAGAGCACCAGTGCGTACCTCGAGTGCGCTAAGCCCCGGCTTGCTGGTCGGCAACCCGCCACGTGCGGTGGGTGCCCCGGGTGATGACCTGGTCCCGCGACCGTCGGGACAACGGAGCGCACCGCGAGAGTGCCAGCACGCGAAGGACGTACCAGGATGACCACGCACCTCAGCCCCCGGCAGATCACCAGCCGTTGCGGCAGCAGCATGTGCATGTGCGGTCGTCCGTGTATGTCGGTCTGAGACATACGGAAGCGACGCCCTCGGCGCGAGCCGCGCTGACGCGTCACCCCTGATCCAAGCCCCCGAGCCGCCGGCGAGTGACACGCCAGGCGCCGGATCCGGCGTATCAGGTCTCACGTCCTTCCCTGCGCCCCAGGCGCTGCGACCTCGATAGGTGCTGCCATGACTGCTGCGTTCCTGCCCACCCGTACCACCGCGACGACCTCGACCACGGCGACGATCGCCCTCGACCTCTCCGGCCTCGGCGCCCCCGCCCACGACCGTGAGGCGGCTGCCGGCCTGCCCGCCGAGCAGGCCAACCTCGTCCGCCTCGCCTCCTACGCCCGTGCGGCCCACAAGGGTGGCGTCTCCTTCGTCACGCTCGGCGAGGACTTCCGGCTCCGCGCCGACGCCGCACCGCGCCCCAACGCCTGGCTCGACCCGGTCATCGCCGCGCGCCGCATCAGCCCGAGCGCCGGCGGCACGGGCCTCGTGCCCACCGTCCAGCTCGGCCGCGCCGACTCGGCCGTGGCCGCCGAGCTCGCGCAGTTCAACCGCAAGAGCGGCTCGTGGGCCGGCCTGCAGGTGGCCCGCGGCGAGCAGGCGCCGGTGGCCGCACTGCCCCAGCTCGGCGACCTCCTCGAGGAGCTCGTCCGAAGCACGGAGGCGCGCTCCAGCCAGCGCCCCACCGTCGTCGTCCCGCTCGAGGAGGAGGCCGACCTCGCCGCCGCGGGTGAGCTCGCCGACGTCGTCCGCCTCCGTGAGGCCGACCTCAGCTGGGCGCGCGAGCTGCGCTTCGCCGTCCGCTCCGCCGCGCGTGCCGCAGGCCGTGGCCCCGTCCGCGTCCTCGTCGACCTGCGCACCGTCATCGCCGCCGACTACGAGTCCGCCCGCGCCCGCGCCGACCTCCTCACCGACATCGCCGGCGGCGACGCCGGGTGGTCGGGTGCGCTCGAGGCCGTCGGCACGGTGGGCGACGTCGTCGCCACCATCGAGCGGTGGGTCGAGGCCGGTGCCGCGGATGGCTTCGTCGTCCTGCCCGGCTCCATCCCCGCCGACGTCCAGCGGCTGCTGCGGGGGATCATCCCGGCGCTCCAGGCCCGTGGCCTGGTGTCGGTCGCCGGGGCGACCACGGAGGCGCAGCCGGTTCCGGCGTGAGCCGGCACCGCGGCCCGACCGCCTAGGTGTGGAGTCCTGGTCCTCCAAGGTCCAGGAGGCCACACCTAGGACGGTGGGGCGGTGGGCAGCGCTTCGTGGGGACCCTCGAGCCAGGTGAGGATGCGGTCGGCCGCCTCGTGAGGAGCGAGGTCGCGGTTGTCGAGCCGCAGGTGCCGGTGCTGAGCGAGGAGACGGGTACCCGGCAGGGGCGGGCCGCCGTCGGGCCGGGGACCGGTGTTCATGACGAACCGCTCCATCTCGCGGACGTTGGCGTCGGACCACTCGACGTCCCGCTTGGACCGCTTGTCGGCGAGCCGCAGCTCGGTCCGGTTCCGCTCGAGGCGTGTGTCGAGGTCGGCCGCCAGCTCGACGAACGACACCTCGGCGCCCGCCTCGACATAGGGACGGACCTGCTGGATCAGCTCGTCGAGGTCGGACTGCAGGTCCAGGCCCCAGACGTAGGTGAGCAGCAGGTCGGTGCCCGCCACGGCCGCCTCCTGGACGACCCGTGCGCGCCACTCGGTGAGCAGCCGGGTGAACGGGGGCGTGCCGTAGTCGAACACTTCCAAGAGCGGCTCGATGAGCGCGTGGTTGTGGAAGAGGCGGAAGGTGCTGCGCCGGGCGACCTCGCGCCCCACCGTCATCTTGCCCACGGCGGGAGGGCCGAAGATCACGAGCAGGCGCATGGCGCGACTCTGCCACAGGCGGTCGCCTCGTGATCCGGCCAGGGTGCGATGATGGGTCGATGCCCGGCGTCGTGGTCCTCACCGACTCCACGGCCTCGCTGTCGCCGCAGACGGCGCAGGAGCTGGGCATCCGGGTGGTCCCGCTGCGCGTCCTGCTCGACGGCGCCGACCACCCCGACGACGCCCTCAGCCGCGAGGAGCTCGCCGCGCACCTGCGAGCGGGCGGGACGGCGACGACGTCCGGCCCGTCCCGGCAGGCGCTCGCCGACGCGATGGAGGCGGCCGTCGACGACGGTGCCTCCGCCGTCGTGTGCGTGCACCTGTCGGCCGAGCTGTCGGGAACCGTCGGGCACGCGCGCCTCGCGGCCGAGGAGGTCAGCGAGCGTCGGGGGACACCCGTGCATGTCGTCGACACGCGCACCGTCGGCGCGGGGACGGGCTTCGCGGCGCTCGCGGCCGCCGAGCGCGCGGCACGCGGCGCCGGTGCCGGTGCCGACAGCGTCCTCGCCGCCGCCCGGGAGACCGCCGCCCGCAGCAGCGTCCTCTTCGCCGTCCCGGACCTCCACCACCTCGCCCGCGGCGGCCGCATCGGCCCCGCGCGAACGTTCCTCGGCTCGGCGCTCGGGGTGCGCCCGATCCTCGCGCTGCGGGGCGGGCGGCTCGCGGTCGCCGAGACGGCGCGGGGAGCGGCGCGCACGCAGCGCCGCATCGTCGAGCTCGCCGTCCGGGCCGCGGGCGGACCGGGGGCGGCTACCCCACGCGGCGACGGCGGCCCGGTTTGGGTAGCCGTCCACCACTTCGCCGACACCGACGCCGCCGACGCCCTCACCGCGGCGCTCGAGCAGCGCCTGACGGAGACGGGCGCGCGGGTGGCGAGCATCGTCCGCAGCGAGGTCACCGCCGTCGTGGGGGCGCACACGGGTCCCGGCGTCGTGGGCGTGGCCCTCGCCCCGGCGGGCGAGTGACGGTCCGCGCCCCGAGCTGAGCACTGCTCCACAGGACGACGGCGGGAAGGTGCCGTCCCCGAGCGGGCACCTCCGTAAGGGGTGGCGTGGGCCGCGGTCCGTACGGTCACGCGCATGGCACCGACGAGGCGGACGGACTCCGCGGCCCGGCTGCGGGCGCTGACCCGTCGCGCCTACACGGCCACGTCCGGGCACCTCGACCTCGACGACGACGCCGGGCGTGAGTTCGACCGCATCGTCAGCGGTGAGGGGGACGAGGGCTGGGGAGACGGCGCGGCGGCAGGCCGCGGGAGCCGGGGCGACGGCTGGGGAGGTGGCGCGGCGCCAGTTCCCGGGAGCTGGGGCGACGGCGCGGCGACAGCTCGCGGGAGCCGGGACGGCGGTGGCGCGGTGGGCCGCGCGGGCGGCGAGCGACGGTCCGTGGGCGCGCAGCAGATGCCGGTGCGCCGGTGGAGCGTCTCGGGCCGGGCGGTCATCGTCGTGCTGGCGGTGGTGGCGGCCTTCGCGGGGGCGGTCGTGGCCCGTGCGATCGCCCTCGGGCCGTCCGACGCCGTCCCGGTGCCCGAGGTGACCGCGGTCGTGGAGCCGGCCACGCCGGAGTCGCCTCCCGCCGCCTCGCCGCCCGCTGCCTCGCCTCCTGCGCCGGGTGACGCGGCTACGGGCGAGCCGCCGGGGGAGCCGCAGGCCGAGCCGGCGGGTGTCGTCGTCGTCCACGTCGCAGGGGCGGTCCACGAGCCCGGCGTCGTCGAGCTGCCACTGGGAGCACGCGTGGCCGACGCCGTCGCCGCCGCTGGCGGCGAGCAGTCGGACGCCGAGCTGGCAGTGGTCAACCTCGCGCGGCCGCTCGTCGACGGGGAACAGGTGTACGTGCCGCGGGTGGGGGAGGAGCCACCGGGCGCGGCGGGAGCGCCACCGGACGTGGGCGCGGGACCGGTCGCGGGTGAGTCTGCCGCCGAGGGTGGGGTGGTCGACCTCAACGCCGCCGACCTCGCCGCCCTCGACACCCTGCCCGGGGTGGGACCAGCCATCGCGCAGCGCATCCTCGAGTGGCGCGACGCGAACGGGCCCTTCCACTCCGTGGAGGAGCTGCTCGAGGTCTCCGGCATCGGTCCTGCCACGCTGGAGAAGCTGCGCGAGCGGGTCCGCGTATGACCCTCGACCTGCGCCTTGTGCCCGCCGCCCTCGCCGCCTGGACGGCCGCCTTCATCGGCGTCCTCCTGCCTCCACCGGTCGCCGTCACCGGCGCCGCGCTCCTCGTGCTCCTCGCCGCCCGCGCCGCGTGGTCGCTGCGCGGTGGCGGGCGGCACCGCGACCGTGCCGGGCCGACGCCGCAGGCCACCGCGGCGCTCGCGCTTGCCGTTACCGCGCTCCTGCTCGGGGCGGTCGCGGCGCACGTCCACCAGCGGGCGAGCGGCCTGCTCGTCGAGCTCGTCGACGCCGGGGCGGTCGTCACGGTGACCGGGCCGGTCACCGGGGACCCCGCCGTCATCACCACCCCGCCCGAGCGCGGGGGCGGGGAGCGGGTGACCGTCCCGGTGCAGGCAGACCTCGTCGTGGGCAGGGGGCTGACGGCGCGCCCCGGGCCCCGGTGCTCCTCCTCGCGCCACCGAGCTGGACCGGCGTCGAGCTCGGTGCCCGGGTGCGCCTCACCGGTCGGCTCGTCGAGACCGAGCCGGGGGAGGACGTCGTCGCGCTCGTCATCGTCCACGCCGACCCGGAGGTCGAGGCGCCACCACCCGCGCACCAGCGGCTCGCGAGCCGAATGCGCAGCGGGCTCGTCGCCGCCGTGGAGGACGCCCCGGCGCAGGCCCGCGGCCTCGTGCCCGGCATCGCCGTCGGTGACGACACCCGCCTGCCACCCGAGCTCGACGACGCCATGACGGCCGTCTCGCTCACCCACATCACCGCGGTCTCCGGCGCGCACGTCGCCATCGTCCTGGGCGCAGTGCTCGCCGCGCTCAGCTGGGCACCACGCTGGTTCCGCGCGGCAGTCGGCGGTGCGGTGCTCGTGTGCTTCGTCGTGCTCGTCCGGCCAGAAGCCAGCGTGCTCCGCTCGGCGACGATGGGCGCCGTCGCCCTCCTCGCCCTCCTGCTCGGCCGTCCGGCGCGCGCCCTACCGGCGCTGTGCAGCGCCGTCGTCGTCCTGCTCCTCCTCGACCCGTGGCTGGCGCGGTCCTACGGCTTCGTCCTGTCGGTGCTCGCCACCACGGGCCTCGTCGTCCTGTCCGGGCCGTGGGCCGAGGCCCTGTCCCACCGCATGCCCCGCACGCTGGCCCACGTCGTCGCCGTGCCAGCAGCGGCGCAGGTGTGCTGTGCGCCGGTCATCGTCCTCCTCGAGCCGGCTGTCGCCACCTACGCGGTGCCCGCCAACGTCCTCGCCGCGCCCGCGGTGCCTCCCGCGACCGTCCTCGGCGTCGTCGCGACAGTCGTCTCACCGTGGCTGCCCGGCGTCAGCGAGCCGCTCGCGGCGGCGGCCGGCTGGTTCACCGGCTGGATCGCGTGGGTCGCGCTCGGCTGGGCCGAGCTGCCCGGCGCGCGGCTGCCGTGGCTGGGCGGGCTCGCCGGTGCGGTGCTGCTGGCCGTCGTCACCGTCCTCGCGCTCATGCTCGCCCGCCGTGGCCGGCACGCGCAGCTCCTCGGGGCCGGCGTCGGGGCCCTCGTCCTCGTGCTCGCCCTCGTCCCCGGTCCGCGCAGGGCGCTGGGCGGCCTCGTCTCCGGCGTCCCCGACGACTGGCTCGCCGTCCAGTGCGACGTCGGCCAGGGGAGTGGCTTCGCGCTGCGCAGCGGGCCGCGATCCGCCGTCGTCGTCGACGTCGGTCCCGCCGGGCCGGCCGCCGCGGACTGTCTCGTCGCGGCCGGTGTGCGCGAGGTCGACCTCCTCGTCCTCACCCACCTCCACGCCGACCACGTGGGTGGGCTGCCGGAAGTCCTGGAGGCTGTCGACGTCCACCACGCCCTCCTCACCCCCTTCGACGGCCCGGCGACCGCCGAGCGGCAGGTGCTGGCGCCGCTCGCGGACGAGGGGGCTACGGTCGAGCGCGCGGGCGCGGGCACCGCCGGTGAGGTGGCGGGCGTGCGGTGGCAGGGGCTGTGGCCCACACCGAGGGCGGTCGAGCTGGCGGCTCCCGGCGACGACGACGCCGCGAACGACCTCTCGCTCGTCGTGCGTCTGGAGACCGCGGACCTGTCGGTCCTCGCTCTCGGCGACCTCGAGCCGGACGGGCAGCGCGGGGTGCTCCGGGAGCTCGCGCCGGGCGGCGTGGACGTCGTCCTCGTCCCGCACCACGGGTCCGCGGCGCAGCTCCCCGCGCTCGCCGAGGCGGTCGGTGGGCGGCTCGCCCTGGTCAGCGTCGGTGCGGACAACGACTTCGGGCACCCGGCTCCCGCGACGCTCGAGCTGTACGGGCGCGGCGGCGCCCTGGTGCTGCGGACCGACGAGTGCGGCGCCGTCGTCGTCGTTCCCGGCGACGGCGGTCTGGCCGCTCAGTGCTGAGCGAAGCCGAAGGTCGTCACAGGTGTGAGGGTGCCGGCCGCGAGGCCGTCGAGGACCTGCCGCTCGTGGGGGACCACCGGCTCGGCGAGCGAGTCGAGGGCGTCGAGGCGCACCCAGCGCAGGTCCGCCGCCTTCTCCTCCTGCAGGCGCGGATCGCCGCGCCAACGGCGGCACGAGAAGAAGAAGTCGACCCGTTCGTCGATCGCCAGCCCGGTGCCCTGGGTGCGGTGCATGACGGTGAGGGGCAGCAGGTCGGTGGCATCGACCTCCACGCCGAGCTCCTCGGCGGCCTCGCGCACCGCGGCCGCGAGCACGCTCTCCCCGGCCTCGACGTGCCCGGCCGCCCCGCACGCCCAGTGCCCGTCCATGAAACCCGTCCCCGTGCGGAGCTGGAGAAGCGCGCTCTCGGAGCCGTCGGCCTCCTCGCGGAGGAGGACGACGTAGGCGGCGGCCACCACCCGGTAGCGGTGGACCGGGCCGTCGCCGGACGGGTCACTCACCGCCGGCCCCGGCTGGCGACGATGCGCAGCACCGCCCGCTCGACGGCGAAGACCGGGTCCCGGCTCAGGCCCTTGACCTCGGCGTCCGCGGCCGCGACGGCGGTGATCGCGCGGGCTAGGCCCTCCGGTCCCCAGCCGGCGAGCTCGCGCCGCGCCTGGTCCACCTGCCAGGGCGCCAGGCCCAGACCACCCGCACCGCCGCGCCCGGACATCGCCTCGACCTTGGCCATCGTGCGGAGCTTGACCGCCAGTGCCGAGACAAGCACCACGGGGTTCGCGCCCGTCTCGACGGCGTGCCGCAGCAGCGTGATGGCCTGCCCGGCGTGGCCGGCGATGGCGGCGTCGGCGACCTTGAAACCCGTCGCCTCCACCCGGCCCCCGTGGTACCGCTCGACGACGTCCGCGCCGATGCGTCCGGTCGTGTCCGCGATGAGCTGGGTGCACGCGGCGGCGAGCTCGCGCAGGTCCGAGCCCAGCGCCTGGACGAGGGCCTGGATCGCGTCCTGGTCGATCTGGCGCCGGGCGCGCTTGAACTCCGCGGCGACGAAGGCCGCCTTCTCGGCGTCGCGCTTGACCGGCTCGCAGGCGACGACGGGGTGCCCGGCCTTGGTCACGGCGTCGAGCAGGCGCTTGCCGCGCACGCCGCCGTTGTGCTGGAGGACGAGGGTGACGTCGTCGGCGGGGGCGCGCAGGTAGGTGATCGTGTCGTCGATGAGGGCGTCGGTGCAGCTCTCGACGCCGTTGATGACGATGCAGCGCGCCTCACCGAACAGGGAGGGGCTGGCGAGCATCTCGAGGCGGCCGAGGTCGTAGGCGGCGGCGTCGAGGCGGGTGACCTCGGTGCCGGCGTCCGCCTCGCGGGCCTGCTCGACGACCCGCGCGACGGCGCGGTCGCTCAGCACGCCCTCGGCGCCGCGCACGAGCACGACCGGAGCCAGCGGGGCCTCGTCCCAGCTCAATCCGGACGGGGCGCTGCGACGGGTCTTCGGGGGCACGCCCCAAGCGTGCCACGGACCGCCCACACCGCCCGCACCGTCCCCGGCGGCGGGGCAGCGGTCGCTACCGCCGCACGCCGCGCCGGGGGAGGGAGGCGAGGGAGATCGCGACGAGCGCGAGCAGCGTCCCGGCCACGGTCGTCGGGCTGACGGCGGAGCCGGCCACCGGCGCGAGCAGGTCCAGCGCGAGCGAGCCGATGAGCTGGCCGGCGATCGAGCCGAGCCCGAGGACCAGCACGCCGGTCCGCGGCACGATCGCCGCCGAGCCGGCGATGAAGACGATGCCGTAGAGCCCGCCCGTGTACAGCCACCACTCCCCGGGCAGCTCGTCCGGCAGCCCGTGGCCGCGCACGAGCACCGCGACGACGAGCGCGACCGACCCGGCGACGAAGTTCGCGACCGTCGCCGTGAGCGGCGAGCCCCCCACGGCCCCCACGCGCGCGTTCGCGGCGTGCTGGAACCCGGTGAGCAGCCCGGCCACGAGCGGCAGCAGGGCCGGCAGGAGCAGCTCCTGCCACGGCCTGTCGCCGGTGAAGGAGGAGGACGCGGCGACCGCCACCGCCACGAGGACGAGCCCGGCGCCCACGAGCCGCTGCGGCGTCGGCCGCCGGCGCACGTCCTGCGCGAAGCCGATCGCATCGGTGAGCAGCCCGCTCAGCGTCTGCCCCGCGACGACCGCGACCGTGAACACCGCCACCCCGATGACGGCGACGACGGCGGACTGGGTGAGGACGAGGAGCGCGCCGATGGTGCCCGCGAGGAGGTAGGCGGCCGGCAGCTCCCGCCGTCGGACCGCTCCCGGCAGCCGCAGCACCCCGCGGCGCACCCGGGGCAGCACGAGCGCGAGGGCGACCATGACGACCAGCCCGCCGCCGAAGCTCATCGCGGCAGCGAGGACCGGGTCCTCCAGCTGCGCGCCGAGCTCGCCGTTGATGCGCGACTGCACGGGCACGACGGCGCCGATCGCGGCGGCGAGGAGCGCCGCCAGCCAGACGGGCAGGGCGGTGGTCCGGTGGGTCATCGGCTCTCCTCGAGCAGGGCTGGCAGACGACGACGGCGCCGCTCCCCGGGTGGGGGAACGGCGCCGTCGTTGGGAGGGCCGGGTCTTTACAGGCCGGCGACCTGCTTGGCCAGCTTGGACTTGCGCTGCGCGGCCTGGTTGGCGTGGATGACGCCCTTGCTCGCGGCCTTGTCGAGCTTGCGCCCGGCGGACTGGAGCGCGGTGGCCGCGGTCTCCTTGTCACCGGCGGCGACAGCCTCGCGGACCCGACGCACGTGCGTCTTGAGCTCGGACTTCACGGCCTTGTTGCGGAGACGCGCCTTCTCGTTGGTGAGGATGCGCTTCTTCTGGGACTTGATGTTCGCCACGTGTGGACTTCTCCTACATTTCGCCGAAGCGATCAGACAATGGGTCGGTGAGGGCTGTGCCAACGACCGGGACTGGGGAGTGGGGACACCCGTGGTCGGCCGCAAGCCGGCCCCCGCACGACCGGCGGAGGCTCAGCGAGGTACTTTACCAGGTACCCGGCCGCAGCGGTGCACGTGTGGCGCCCGTCATGGGCGAGGATGCTCCGCCGTCGCCGACTCGTCGTCGTCCTCGGCGAGGATCGGGTCGACCGGGATGGGCTCCTGGCCCGGCTCGATCTCCGGGACGACGGTGAACGTGTCGTTGTCGTACTCCTCGTCCTCGGTGCGCCGCGCGGCCTCCTCCGGCGGCAGCACCCGCCGCCAGCGCAGCGCCCGCACGGGCGGGGACTCCCCGGCGTCCTCCTTCAGGGCCGCGAGGATCGTGTAGATCATCACGTAGCCGATGATGAAGAACGGCAGGCCGACGACGATGATCACCTGCTGCAGCGCCGCGAGCCCGCCCTCTCCGGTGGCCGCGAGCATGGTCGCGGCGACGGCGCCCATCGCGACGGTCCAGAACACGCGCTGGCGGGCCGGCGCCTCCTCCTCGTAGCCGTTGCTGATCGAGTCGATGACCAGGCCGGCCGAGTCGACCGACGTCGTGAAGAAGATGACGACGAGGACGACGGCGAGGATCTGGGTCACCGTCGTCAACGGGAAGTTCTCGAGGAAGACGAACAGCGCCGTCGCGACGTCGCCCTGCTCGACCACCGGCCCGACGAGCTCACCCGGGTTGTCCTGCTCGATCCCGAAGGAGGCCCAGCCGAAGACGCCGAACCACACGATGCTGAAGAGCACCGGCGCGGCCAGCACGCCGCTGACGAACTGGCGGATCGTGCGGCCCTTGGAGATCTTCGCGATGAAGATGCCGGTGAAGGGCGACCACGAGATCGTCCACGCCCAGTAGAAGACCGTCCACTGGTTCTGCCAGCCCGAGTCGCCCGCGGTGTCGTTCCAGAACGCGAGCTGCGGCAGCGCCGAGGCGTAGATGCCCACCGACTCGATCGTCCCCTTGACGAGGAAGAGAGTGGGACCGGTGGCGACGACGAAGCACAGCAGGCCGACGGCGAGGACGATGTTGATGTTCGACAGCCGCTTGATGCCCTTCTCCAGCCCCACGCTCACGGAGACGACGGCGATCGCCGAGACCGCGACGATGATGAGCACCTGGATGAGCCGGCTCTCCCCGAGACCCCACAGCGTGTTCAGGCCGCTGTTGATCTGCAGGGTGCCCAGGCCCACGGAGACGCCGACGCCGAAGATCGTGCCGACGACGGCGACGACGTCGATCGCCGCGCCCACCGGGCCGTGGATCTTCTCACCCAGCAGGGGCTGGAAGATCGAGCTCACCCGCGGGGGCAGGTTGCGCCGGTACATGAAGTAGGCGAAGCCCAGCGCCGGCAGGGCGAAGATCGCCCAGGTGTGGAGGCCGAAGTGGTAGAGCGTGAAGGCGATGGCCTCGCGCGCGGCGGCCTGGGTCTGGCCCGCGACGTCCTGCATCGGCGGGTTCGCATAGTGGTTGATCGGCTCCGCGACGCCCCAGAACATGAGGATCGAGCCGATGCCGGCCGCGAAGAGCATGGCGAACCAGGTGAGGCCCGAGTGCTCCGGCTTCTGGTCGCCCAGGCGCACCCGTCCGAAGCGGCTGGCCGCCAGGTAGACGAGGAAGAGCAGGAAGACGGTGACTCCGAGGATGTAGAACCACCCGAGGTTCGACATGATCCAGCCCGACGCGCCGGCGAAAGCGGCATCGACCTGCTCGGTGAACAGGATCGTCCCGACGACGAAGATGATCGCGACGAGCGCCGCCGGGAAGAAGATCCGGGGACTCGTGCGCAGTCCCAGCGCGTCGTGCATCCGGTCGAGCGGCTTCATGGGGAGGGAGCTCCTGCCTCGGGAACCAAAAAGGACGCCCCGACGTTATCCGGGGGCCCGGGGGACCGCCTCCCGGGCAGCGTGGGAGGCTGGATCCATGAGTGCGACCAACGACGCGATGAACCAGATCGTCGTCAACGTCGTGCGCCTCGCGCGCCGGCCGGGGTACCTCCTCCTCGTCGGCGCCGCGGTGCCCGTCGGAGTCTTCCTCCTCTTCGGCCTGCTGCTCGGCCTGGACGCCGAGTCGTGGGGCGGCTGGGTCCCCTTCGCGCTCGGGCTCGTGCTCGCGGTGCCCGTCGCCGTCCTCGCGGTGCGCCGCGAGCGGCTGCAGCGCACGACGGCGGACATCGGCGACGGTCCGGTGACGACGGCGGGTGGCGTCGTCGTCGTGACGGGGGAGCCGACGCAGGCCGCCCTCGAGGAGGAGCTCACCACCCTCACCGAGGCGATGGACGAGGGACGCGTCCGCACGGCCCGCTGGCTCCCGCGCGTCGAGGCCACCCAGCGCGCCCTGCTGCGGGCGGCGGGTGGCCCCGTGCGGGCGCCCTACCTGCGGGACGACCTGCGCATCACGCTCGTCGCCTTCCTCGGCACGGTCGCCGCGATCCCGCTCGGGATCCTCGGCGCCTTCATGAGCGCCTTCGCCCTGCTCCTGTCCTGAGCGGGAGGAATCCGGCTCTCGACGAAGGGGGGAGGGGGTACCCCTCCTTCCGCCGAGAGCCGGATTCCTCCGGGGCCACGGTCCGAGCGGGCGGCGGCTACGTCGGGTTGGCGCGCAGCTCGTCGGCGATCTCCTCCTCGGGCCGCGGCGGGACGGTCTCGTCCTCCTCGAGCACCACGGGGTCCTCGTAGCGGGCGGGCTGCTCCGAGCCGGTGGGCTCGTCGGGCAGTGTCGACATCGTGCTTCCTCTCCTCGGCGGACGGGCCCCGGCCGGAGGCGCCGGTTGTCGCCGCCTCGTGGGACCATGGGAGGAGTGTGTCCTCGCGGAAGGTGTTCCGCGCGTCGTCGTCGCTTGAAGGAACGTGAGTGTCCCCGATCCCCAGCCCCGCGCTGACCGCAGCGATCGCCCCCGCGGCGACCGCGCCCGAGCTGCTGCGCAACTTCTGCATCATCGCGCACATCGACCACGGCAAGTCGACCCTGGCCGACCGCATGCTGCAGCTCACCGGGGTCGTCGAGGACCGGGCGATGCGCGCCCAGTACCTCGACCGGATGGACATCGAGCGCGAGCGCGGCATCACGATCAAGTCCCAGGCCGTGCGCATGCCGTGGCAGGTCGGCGAGACCGCCTATGCGCTCAACATGATCGACACGCCGGGCCACGTCGACTTCACCTACGAGGTCTCCCGCTCGCTCGCGGCCTGTGAGGGCGCGCTGCTCCTCGTCGACGCCGCGCAGGGCATCGAGGCGCAGACTCTCGCCAACCTCTACCTGGCGATGGAGAACGACCTCACGATCATCCCGGTCCTCAACAAGATCGACCTGCCCGGCGCCCAGCCCGAGCGCTACGCCGAGGAGCTGGCCAACCTCATCGGCGTCGAGCCGGAGGACTGCCTGCAGGTGTCGGGCAAGACTGGCGTCGGCGTCCCCGCGCTCCTCGACCGCCTCGTCCGCGACATCCCCGCCCCGGTGGGGGACCCGGACGCCCCGGCGCGCGCGATGATCTTCGACTCCGTCTACGACACCTACCGCGGCGTCGTCACCTACGTGCGCGTCGTCGACGGCGCGATCAAGCCCCGCGAGAAGCTCACGATGATGTCGACGGGCACGAGCGTCGACCTCCTCGAGATCGGGGTCAGCTCCCCGGAGCCCAAGCCCACCAAGGGCCTGGGCGTCGGTGAGGTCGGCTACCTCATCACCGGCGTCAAGGACGTGCGCCAGTCCCGCGTCGGTGACACGGTGACCAACGCCGCCCGGCCGGCGACCGAGGCCGTCGGCGAGTACCGCGACCCGCAGCCGATGGTCTACTCCGGGCTCTTCCCGGTGGACGGCTCGGACTACCCGGTGCTGCGTGACGCGCTGGACAAGCTCAAGCTCAACGACGCCGCCCTGGCCTACGAGCCGGAGACCTCCGTCGCCCTCGGCTTCGGGTTCCGCTGCGGCTACCTCGGCCTGCTCCACCTCGAGATCGTGCGCGAGCGCCTCGAGCGCGAGTTCGACCTCGACCTCATCTCGACCGCCCCCAACGTCGTCTACAACGTCGTCACCGAGGACGGCAAGCGCACCCAGGTGACCAACCCGAGCGAGTACCCCGACGGGAAGATCTCCGAGGTCTACGAGCCGGTCGTGCGCGCGACGATCATCACGCCGGCGGAGTTCATCGGCACGGTGATGGAGCTGTGCCAGCAGCGCCGCGGCGTCCAGGACGGCATGGACTACCTCTCCCCGGAGCGGGTGGAGATGCGCTACCACCTGCCGCTGGCCGAGATCGTCTTCGACTTCTTCGACCAGCTCAAGTCCCGCACCCGCGGGTACGCCTCCTTCGACTACGAGGCCGACGGCGAGCAGGCCGCCGACCTCGTCAAGGTGGACATCCTGCTCCACCACGAGCAGGTCGACGCCTTCAGCGCGATCGTCCACCGGGACAAGGCCTACTCCTACGGCGTCGAGATGGCCGGCAAGCTCCGCGAGATCATCCCGAGGCAGCAGTTCGAGGTGCCGATCCAGGCGGCCATCGGCGCGCGGATCATCGCCCGCGAGACGATCCGCGCCCTGCGCAAGGACATGCTCGCCAAGTGCTACGGCGGTGACATCTCCCGTAAGCGCAAGCTCCTGGAGAAGCAGAAGGAGGGCAAGAAACGGATGAAGAACATCGGCCGGGTCGAGGTCCCGCCGGAGGCCTTCATCGCCGCGCTGTCGTCCGACACCCCGACGGGCAAGGACGCCAAGGCCAAGAAGTGAGTCCTGCCCTTCCCGCGGGCGACCCGGTTCCCGCCGACGGCGCCCTGCCGGCGTCGGCGGCGGCCGGATCGGCCGAGCGTGCCTTCGGCGTCTACCTCCACGTGCCGTTCTGCCGGGTGCGGTGCGGGTACTGCGACTTCAACACCTACACCGCCACCGAGCTCGGGGGTGGTGCGAGCCAGGCGGCCTACGCTGACACCGCGCGGCGGGAGATCGACCTCGCCGCCGTGGTCCTCGATCGCGCGGGCGTGGCCAGACGCGAGGTGTCCACCGTGTTCGTCGGCGGCGGGACGCCCACGCTGCTGCCGGCCGCCGACCTCGCCACGATGCTCGCCCACGTGCGCGCCACGTGGGGCCTGGCCGACGGCGCCGAGGTGACGACGGAGGCCAACCCGGACTCCGTGACGCCTGCCTCCCTCGAGCAGCTGGCCGACGCGGGGTTCACGCGCGTGTCCTTCGGGATGCAGTCCGCCGTCCCGCACGTGCTGGCCACCCTCGACCGCACGCACGACCCCGCCCGCCTGCCCGACGTCGTCCGCTGGGCGCGCGACGCGGGTCTCGACGTCTCGGTGGACCTCATCTACGGCACCCCGGGCGAGTCGGCCGCCGACTGGCGGACCAGCCTGGAGACCGCCGTCGCCCTCGAGCCGGACCACGTGTCCGCCTACGCGCTCGGGATCGAGCCGGGGACGAAGATGGGCGCGCAGGTCCGTCGCGGCGAGCTCCCCATGCCCGACGACGACGACGCGGCCCTCAAGTACGAGGCGGCCGACGACGTCCTCACGGCCGCGGGCCTGTCCTGGTACGAGGTGTCGAACTTCGCGACGACGCCGGAGCACGCGTGCCGGCACAACCTCAACTACTGGCGGGGTGCCGACTGGTGGGGGGTCGGACCCGGCGCGCACAGCCACGTCGGCGGGGTGCGCTGGTGGAACGTCAAGCACCCGCGCGCCTACGCCCACCGCCTGGACCAGGGACTGAGCCCGGGCGCCGGGCACGAGGTGCTCGACGACACCGCCCGCGAGCTCGAACGGGTGCTCCTCGGCGTGCGGCTGGCCGAGGGCCTGGAGCTCGCGCCGGGGACCGGCCGCGTGCCGGAGAAGCACCGTGAGGCCGTGGCCGGGCTCATCGCCGAGGGCCTCATCGACATGCCCGCCGCCCGCGCCGGCCGGATCCTCCTCACCCGCCGCGGCCGCCTGCTCGCCGACACCGTCGTCCGCGCCCTCACCGACTGACGCCCCGGTTCCCCTCGCGCCGAGCGCTGAGTTGTTCCCCGGTTCCCCGGTTCGCTCGCGCCGAGCGCTGAGTTGTTCCCCGGAACAACTCAGCGCTCGGCGCATACGGGGCCCGGGACGGTGGGAATCAGGGGGCGGCGGCGGGACGTCGGTCGGATCCGTCCCCGGCGTGCGCGGGCCGCGGTCGCCGGTGGCGTAGACCAGCAGCACGTGGTCCGAGCCGGTGAGCTGACGAGCCTCCCGTAACCGGAACCGCTCCGTGAGGCCCGCGGTGAAGGCGGGCACGCCGTCGCCGAGGACGCCGTTGCCGACCATGACGTGCAGCTCGTCCACCAGACCCGCGGCCAGCAGGTCGTTCCAGACCGGGATGCTGCCGAAGACGAGGATGTCTGCGCCGTCCTGGGCCTTGAGCCCGCGCACGGTGTCGTGGGGCGGCCGCGCGCCGGACCAGCTCCGACTCACCCCAGCCGGAGACGTCCTCGGCGGAGAGCGAGTCGGACACCACGACCTTGTGCGCGGCAGTGTTCAGGCGGGAGATCTCCCGCTCGACGTCGGGCTGCTCGGGGTCCGCGGCGACCGGGGGCCAGTACGAGCGGAACCCCAGGAACGTCGTCCGGCCGAGCAGCAGGGTGTCGGCGGCGCGCAGCCGCTCAAGGTTGTAGGCGCTGAACGACTCGTCCAGGGGCAGCGCCATGAAGTCTCCGCCGGGTCCGGCGGCATAACCGTCCAGGGAGATCAGGATGGTGACGACAACCTTGCGCATGGTCGGCTCCTCTCGGTGTGGTGGGACACGGGGCTCGCGCGCTCACCCGTCACGAGCCGCCCGCCGAACCGAGCTCATCGGTCTGCCGGAGCACGCGTTCGGCGAGCGGGGGCAGGAAGCAGGTGAGCGCCCCGATGCGCGCGCCGTCGAGGTGAGGACAGTCAACCCGCCCGGGGCGTAGGTGGCGCCGGAAGCCTGCCAGCAGACCAGCGCGGGCCGGGCGTTGGCCGAGGTGATGCGGAGCCGCCACGGGGCCTGCAGCATCCGCGTGACGAAACCCCGGACGGACTCGACGCCGTCGAACCGGGCGGGCAGTGGCGGCATCGACAGCCGCACGTCGTGGGCGAGGAGCGCGACGAAGGCCCCCGGCGTCCTGCACCTCCCAGGCCGCGACCAGATCGGCGACGAGGCGCCTCTCGGCCTCGGTGCCGAGCTCGGCGCGGACCGCCTGCTGGCTCCGGTCAGGCAGCCGGCGGGCGAGGGTCGCGCGGGCGCGCTGGAGCTGGCTGTCGACGGCCGCGACGCTGAGGCCGAGCGTCTCGGCGGCCTCACTCGTCTCCTGCAGCGCGTCGTCGGCATCGTGGGCGGAGGCGAGCATCCGGTAGCCGCGGGCATGGAGCGCGGCGCGGTGCGGCGCCACGAGCTCCTCGAACGCCATGGCATCTCCGGCGCGGGCGCGCTGCAGCAGAGCGGACTCGTCCATCGCGTCGTGCGCGGTCACGCAGCGGAGCCCAGCGGCGGGTGCTCGAGCACCCGTGGTCGGTACTCGACCAGCTGGATCCGGCCGTCGAAGTTCCGGTGCTCGGTCATCTCGAGGGCGACGTCCGGGTAGCCGTCATAGATGCGTTCTGCTCCCGTGGCGCCGGTGATCACCGGGAACATGACGACCCGGAAGCGGTCGACGAGTCCGGCCGTCAGCAGTGACCGGCACAGGCTGATGCTGCCGATCGTGCTGAGGAGCCCCGAGCCGCTGGCCTTCATGGCACGGACCGTCTCGACGGCGCCGTCGCGGACGAGCGTCGAGCTCGCCCATGTCAGTGGCTCCTCGAGCGAGGAGGAGAACACCACCTTGGGCGCCTGCGTGAGCTCGTCGACGCTGGCCTCCTCCTCTGCACTGAAGTCCTCCTGGCCGTTCGGCACCTCGCCCGCGGCGAAACCAGACATCAGGCGGTAGGTGTTCGTTCCCATGAGGTAGGTGGCCGCGGGCTGCTCCCCGAGCCAGGCGAGGTACTCCGGACCCTCGAGGCCCCAGAACCCGGGCCAGCCCTCGCCCGAGGCGTAGCCGTCGAGGGAGGTGATGAAGTCGACGAGAAGCTCTGACATGGCGCTGTTCCTTTCGTCAGGTCTTACGCGATTGGACCGGCTCCAAGCCACGAACTCATCTGGCATGCTCGGCGCATGGGGAGTCCCGGCCGCATGGCGGCGGTCAGCGTTGTCCCGGTCGTGCTCGCGGGCTGTGCCGGTGACGGCTCGGCGGAACGTGCTGACGTGACGATGGACTCGGCGCTGTCCGAGGCCGTCGACGTCGCGTCGCTGGAGGAGAACCGCACGCCACACCTGGGCGACAACAGCCGGGTGGTCGCTCTCGTCGGTGCGACAGGTCCCCGGGCCGTCGGCGAGTCGACGCTCGAGCTGCGGACCGACCAGCAGCCTTACGGGCTCGTGCTCAACTTCTCCGCCGTTGCGGACGGCGTCACGGCCGACGTCGCGGACGACCTCATGACGGATCGCGCGGCTCTCCTCCTCGCGACGATCGACAACGTCGACGAGGTCCGCTGGACGCTGCCCGAGGACGTCGACCAGGGCGAGGGCGGCGTGCTCACCCGGGCGGAGGCCGACGCGCTCGTCGGGTCCTCGGTGGCCGACATCGGGGCGACGGCGGAGGGCCTGGAAGAGCTCGTCTCGCGTCTTGAGGAGGGCTAGCGCAGCCGGCCGCTACCGAGTCTCCGTCGCACCCGGCTCGGTGGCCGAGAGCTCGTCCCACACCGGGCCGTAGCCGAGGCGTGCCTGCTCGGCGGCGACGACCCGCGTGGCGAGCTCGGCCTCGGTGACGTCGACGGCGCCCAGTGCCGCCTGGGCGAGGCTGGACTCCCCGGCGTAGGCGTCGAAGACCTGCCGCTTGCCCGCGAGGAGCTCCTCGATGCGCTCGTCGACACTGTCCTCGGTGAGGAGGCGATGCACCTGTACCGGCCGCTGCTGGCCCATCCGGTGCACCCGCCCGATGGCCTGGTCCTCCACGGCCGGGACGAGCTGCGGCTCGGTGATGACGACGACGCTCGCGGCCTGGACGTTGAGCCCCACCCCGCCCGCGCCGATCTGGCTCACGAGCACCGAACCGGCCGGCCCCGCGGTGAAGGCGTCGACGATCTTCTGCCGCTCGGCCGCGGGCACCGAGCCCGTGATCGGCCCGAAGGCCTGCACCCCGTCCAGCTGCTCCACCTGCTCGGCCACCCGCGCCACGACGTCGAGGAAGAAGGAGAAGACGACGACGCGCTGCCCGCCGTCGCGGGCCTCCTCGACGATCTCGAGCAGCCTCTCGAGCTTGGCGGAGTCGGCGGGGTCGGCGACGGTGAGGTCTGCGCGGCGCATCGCCATGAGGTTGCCGGAGGCGACGGCCTGCTGGTAGCGCTGCTCCGCCGTCGGCGTCATGGTCTCCCACTCGTCCGTCACCACCCGCGGTGGTAGCTCGACCAGGACGTCGTCGAGGTTGCGGCGCAGGTAGACCGGGGCGAGGTGGCGGCGGAAGGTGTCGGCGCCCGCGAGGCCGAGGTCCGGCGGGAGGGAGGCGACGAGCTCCGGCTGCAACATCCCGGCGAGCGAGCGGAGCTCCTCGACCCGGTTGAGCAGCGCGGTGCCGGTGAGGAAGAGAGCGCGCGGGGCGTGCTCGGCCCAGGCGGCGACCTGCTGGCTGCGCAGTGCCCGCGGGTTCTTCACGTAGTGGGCCTCGTCGACGACGAGGAGGGCGGGCGCCGGCGGGTGTGATCTCGCTGTCGACGGGGAGGGGATGGGCGACGGCGGTAACAAGTCAGCTGCCGGCGCGGAGGGGGCGTTGCCGGCGGGGAGGGGATGGGCGACGGCGGTAACAAGTCAGCTGTCGGCGGGAGGGGGCGCTGTGGGCGGGGAGGGGTGGGCGGCGGGAGGGGATGGTGGGGAGGGTGGCGAAGGTGGTGACGGCGACGCCGCCGTCGCGGTGCCAGGCGGCCAGCGCCTCCTCGCGGCCGGGGCCGTGGACGCGGTGGACGCGCAGCTCGCTGTGGAGCGCGACCTCCCGGCACCAGTTGACGACGACGCTCGCCGGGCACACGACGAGCGCCCGGTCCTCACCCGCCGCCGCGAGGTGGGCCATGACGGCGATGGCCTGGACGGTCTTGCCCAGGCCCATCTCGTCGCCGATGAGCGCCCGGCCCTGGTTGAGGGCGAACTTCGCGCCGAAGACCTGGTAGCCGCGCAGCCGCGCCAGCAGCAGCGACTCGTCGAGCGGGAAGGCGCTGATCCGCTCGACGAGCTCGGCGGGCAGCGTGCCCTGGGCGGCGGCCCCACCCAGCCCGGGCACGATCTCGTCGAGGAGCGCGTAGTAGCGGGGCGTGTGCTGCTCGAGGTGCTCCCACACGGTGAGCGGGCCGGGCTCGGCGAGCAACGCGCCCAGCTCGCGGACCGTGCCGGGCAGGCCGGTCGCGGCCAGCCACGGCTCCCACCGTGCCAGCGCCTCCACCGCCTCGCGGGCGCGGTCGCGGGTGCTCGGCAGGCGCAGCAGCAGCCCGAGCCGGCTCCGTGCCGGCGCTGCCTGGTGCACCTGTGCCGCCACCGTCGAGGCGAAGTCCGCCAGCTCGTCGCGGTGCGCCTCGAGCGGCCCGGACACCCGGTCCAGCCGGTACAGCAGGGACGCAAGGCCTAGCCCGAGCGGCCCGTCGCTGCGCGGCTCGATCCGCACGGGTACCCCGGCACGGAAGGTCTCGGCCAGCCGCTCCGCCGCCGCGGCCGCGGCCCGCGCCGTGTGCGGGCCGACCCCCGGCAGTGCCTCCAGCCGGTCCGTCCCGGCGTCCAGGACGTCGCGCACCGTCCGCACGCCGGCGTCCTCCAGCGCCTGCAGCCGCAGGTTGCGCTCGGTGGTCTCCCGCAGGCGCCCGACCTCGATCCCGCCGAGCTCGGCGTGCACGCGCCCGTCGCGGTAGGTGTCCACGAGCGCGACCACGCCCCGGCGCAGCCGCGCCTCCTCGCGCAGGACCGCGGCGGCGGCCTCGGCCAGGGACGCCCGCTCGGCGAGGAGCTCCCGGACGTCGGCGCCGGGCCGCACCGCCGTCGTCATGCCTGTTCCGGCACCTCGGTGACGAAGTCGATGAGCTCCTCCATCCGCCCGAGCAGGGCGGGGGACAGGTCCTTGTAGCTGCGGACGGTGCCGAGGATGCGCTTCCAGCCGCGGGCGACGTCGGCCTGGTCCGCGTGCGGCCAGCCGAGCGCCGCGAGCGTCCCGTACTTGATGTCCGTGCCGCGCGGCACGTCCGGCCACGCCTTCAGGCCCACGCGTTCGGGCCGCACGGCCTGCCACACGTCGACGTAGGGGTGGCCGAGCACCTTGACGTGCCGTGCCGAGCGCCCCAGGGTGCGCAGCGCCTCCTCGACGAGCCGCGTCTCCTTGGACCCCCGGACGAGGTGGTCGACGAGCACACCCGCCCGGCGGGTGGGCCCGGGCGCGAAGTCGGCGAGCACCTCGGCGAGGTTGTCCACGCCCTCGAGCAGCTGGACGACGACGCCCTCCACCCGCAGGTCGTCGCCCCACACCCGCTCGACGAGCTCGGCATCGTGCCGTCCCTCGACCCAGATCCGCGAGGCGCGGGCGACCCGCGCGCGGCTCGTGTCGACGGCGATCGAGCCCGACGCCGTGAGCCGCCGCCCCCCGGCCGTCACCGGGCCGCGGGGTGCTGCCTTCCGCGCGGGCGGGACGAGGTGCACCGGCTTGCCGTCCACCCAGAAGCCCGAGCCGAGCGGGAAGGTGCGGGTGCGTCCGCCTCGGTCCTCAAGGACGACGACGTGCATCCCGCCGGACTTCTCCACGGCCGTCACCGCGCCGACCCAGCCGGTCTCGACGTCCTCGACGACGAGACCGAGCTCGGCGGGCTCGTCGCGGACCGTGGGACGGTGGGCGTGGGCACCGGTGCGGTGGGGGTCGGAGGACAGGACGTCCGAGCCGTAGCGATCCATCACCCCCGCAGGGTAGGCGCGCGGTGGGGGAGGTCACGAGACACCCGGGGGCGTGGCGCGTAGAATTAGCACTCCGGACCGGTGAGTGCTGACCGCCGGCCCACGCCGACCCGGCCCCGAGCGCCGTAAGGAGGGAACCCGTTGGCTGACCGCCGACTCGATGTGCTGAGAGCGATCGTCGAGGACTACGTCCACACGCGTGAGCCGGTGGGCTCCAAGGCCCTGGTCGAGCGCCACTCGCTCGGTGTGTCACCGGCGACGATCCGCAACGACATGGCCGTCCTGGAGGAGAGCGGGTACATCCACCAGCCGCACACCTCCGCCGGGCGCGTGCCCACCGACAAGGGCTACCGCCTCTTCGTCGACCAGCTGTCCACCTTCAAGCCGCTGTCCGCGGCCGAGCGGGGCGCGATCCAGCACCTCCTCGAGGGTGCCGTCGACCTCGACGACGTCGTCGAGCGCACCGTGCGCCTGCTCGCCCAGCTCACCCACCAGGTCGCAGTCGTCCAGTACCCCTCGCTGCGCAACTCCGCGCTGCGGCACGTCGAGCTCGTCCCGCTCTCCGAGCACCGGTTGCTCGTCGTCATCATCACCGACGCCGGGCGCGTGGAGCAGCGGGCGCTGGAGGTCGACACCCCGCTCGACCTCGGCGTCATCGCCGAGCTGCGCGCACGGATCAACGCCGGCAGCATCGGGCGCCGCGCCGCCGACATCGGCTCCGCGCTCGAGCACACCTCGAACCGCTTCGCCCCCGAGCACCGCCCGCTCGTCGCGCGCGTCGTCGAGGCGCTCACCGAGACGCTGCGGATGGACGCCGAGGAGCGCATCGTCATGGCGGGCACCGCGAACCTCGCCCGCTCCGACGTCGACTTCTCCCGCACCATCGGCCCCGTCCTCGAGGCCCTCGAGGAGCAGGTGGTCCTCCTGCGGCTGCTCCACGAGATGGCCGAGGACGACGCCGTCGCCGTGAGCATCGGCGAGGAGAACCGGCACGAGTCGCTGTCCGAGGCATCGATCGTGGCGACCGCCTACGGTGGGGGGAGCAGCGAGGGCGTCGCCCGCCTCGGTGTGCTGGGCCCCACGCGCATGGACTACCCCTCGGCCATGACCTCCGTGCGGGCCGTGGCCCGTTACCTGTCGCGGATCCTCGCCGGCTGACCGGCCCTCGACACCCGCCCGAAGAACCCCCACAGGAAGTGACCTGGTGAACGACTACTACGAGATCCTCGGCGTGCCGCGTACCGCGACGCAGGAGGAGATCAAGCGCGCCTACCGCAAGCAGGCGCGCAAGCTCCACCCCGACGTCGCCGGGCCCGAGGCCGAGGACCAGTTCAAGGAGGTCGGGCGCGCCTACGAGGTCCTGTCCAACCCCGAGAAGCGGCAGATGTACGACCTCGGCGGGGAGTCGGCGCTCGGCGGCAACGGCGGGGGCGGGGCCGGCTTCGGCTTCTCCGACATCTTCGAGACCTTCTTCGGTGCGGCCGGCGGCGCCAGCCGCGGCCCCGCGCCGCGCGGCCGGCGCGGCCAGGACGCCCTCATCCGCCTCGAGGTCGAGCTCCGGGACGCCGTCTTCGGCGTCGAGGAGGAGGTCCAGGTCGACACCGCCGTCCTGTGCGGCACCTGCAACGGCACGTGCACCCGCCCGGGCACGAGCGTGCAGACCTGCGCCGTGTGCCACGGCCGCGGCTCGGTCCAGCGGGTGGCCCGCTCCTTCCTCGGCAACGTCATGACGACCTCGCCCTGCTCCGCCTGCGGCGGCCACGGCACGACCATCCCCGACCCCTGCCCCGAGTGCTCCGGCCAGGGGCGCGTGCGCAACCGCCGCACGATCCCCGTCTCGGTGCCCGCGGGCGTCGACACCGGCAACCGGATCAAGCTCACCGGCAGCGGCGAGGTCGGCCCCGGCGGCGGCCCCGCCGGCGACCTCTACGTCGAGCTCCGGGTCCGTCCCCACGCGGTCTTCGCCCGGCGCGGCGACGACCTCTACGCCCGCGTCGAGGTCCCGATGACCGCTGCCGCGCTCGGCACCGTCCTCCACCTCGAGACCTTCGACGGCCCCGAGGAGATCGACATCGACCCCGGCACCCAGCCCGAGGAGGTCATCACCCTCGAGGGCCTGGGCGTGGGCCGCCTCAACGGCCCCGGCCGCGGCGACCTCAAGGTCCAGGTCGACGTCGAGGTGCCCACGGCCCTGGACGACCGCCAGCGCGAGCTGCTCCTCGAGCTCGCCACCCTCCGCGGGGAGGAGCGGGCCGAGCCTCGCCTCACGCCCGCGTCCAGCGGCGTCTTCTCCCGCCTGCGGGACCGCTTCTCCGGCCGCTGATGAGCGTGCCCGTCTTCCTCGGCGACCCCGCCGACCTGGCGACGACGCGGGCCGGGGCGGTCCTCACCGTCCGCGGCCCCGAGGCGCGCCACGCCGTCTCGGTGCGACGCGTGCGGGCCGGTGAGGTCGTCGACGTCGTCGACGGCGAGGGCACCCGCGCCCGCGGGGCGGTCACCACCGCCGCGGGGGAGGAGCTCGGTGTCCACGTCACCGAGGTCACCCGCGAGCCCGCGCCCGCGGTGCGGCTCGTCCTCGTCCAGGCCCTGGCCAAGGGCGGACGCGACGAGCAGGCCGTGGAGACCGCCACCGAGGTGGGGATCGACGCCGTCCTGCCGTGGCAGAGCGAGCGCTGCGTGTCCGTGTGGGCCGGGAAGAAGGCCGCCAAGGGGCGCGAGCGCTGGCAGGCCGTCGCGCTCGCCGCGACCAAGCAGTCCCGCCGCGCCCGCCTGCCGGAGGTCGAGGAGCTCCTCGTCGGCAAGCAGCTGCTCGCCCGCGTCGCGTCCGTCGTCGACGGCGGGGGCGCCGTCGTCGTGCTCCACGAGGAGGCGACCGTGCCGCTGTCCACGGTCACGCTGCCCCAGGCGGGAGAGGTGCTCCTCGTCGTCGGCCCCGAGGGCGGCCTGAGCCAGCGGGAGGTGGCGGACCTCACCGAGCGGGGCGCCGTCGTCGTCCGCCTCGGCCCCCACGTCATGCGCACCTCGACGGCCGGCCCGGTGGCCGCCGCGCTCCTGGCGGACCGCCTCGGCCGCTGGTCCTGACCGCCGCCGGACGACACCCGGCCGCGGCCGCGCCGGATCGGGAAGTTTCGGCTGGACCTCGCCGTTATGCTCGTGCGTACGTTGTCACCCACCCAGGAGGAACCGGGGCCGCGCCCCTGCCCATGCCACACAGCGACGACGCGTCCAGGCCGGACGCGATGCTCCAGCACCAGATCACGATCCCCGACGACGTGCCCATGGTCTTCCTCCTCGGCCAGCGTGACGAGGTCCTCCGGGCGGTCGAGTCGGGCTTCCCCGCCGTCGACATCCACGTCCGTGGCAACGTCGTGTCCTTCTCCGGCCCCGCCGGTGACGTCGCGCTCGCCGAGCGCCTCGTCGACGAGCTCGCCGAGGTCGCCCGCAGCGGGCAGGCGCTGACCGCCGACGCCGTCGAGCGTGCCATCCGCATGCTCACCGCGCCCACCGCCGAGCGGCCCGCCGACGTCCTCACCTTCGACATCCTCTCCAGCCGCGGCCGCACCATCCGGCCCAAGACGCTCGGACAGAAGTCCTACGTCGACGCGATCGACGAGCACACCATCACCTTCGGCGTGGGCCCGGCCGGCACCGGCAAGACCTACCTCGCCATGGCCAAGGCCGTGCACGCGCTGCAGTCCAAGCGCGTCAACCGCATCGTCCTCACCCGTCCGGCCGTCGAGGCGGGGGAGCGGCTGGGGTACCTGCCCGGCACGCTCAACGACAAGATCGACCCCTACCTGCGGCCGCTGTACGACGCCCTGCACGACATGCTCGACCCTGAGTCGATCCCCAAGCTCATGGCCGCGGGGACCATCGAGGTCGCGCCGCTCGCCTACATGCGCGGGCGCACCCTCAACGACGCCTTCATCATCCTCGACGAGGCCCAGAACACCTCGCCCGAGCAGATGAAGATGTTCCTCACCCGGCTCGGCTTCAACTCGCGCGTCGTCGTCACCGGTGACGTCACGCAGGTCGACCTACCCAGTGGCACGGCCTCCGGGCTGCGGGTCGTCGAGGGCATCCTCGACGGCATCGAGGACGTCGCGTTCTGCCGCCTCACCTCGGCCGACGTCGTCCGCCACCGTCTCGTCTCGGAGATCATCGACGCCTACGAGCGCTGGGACGCCGGACCGAGCGGTGCCAACCGCGCCCAGCGACGGACCGGCGCACGCCGGGAGGGACGAGCATGAGCACCGAGGTCGCCAACGAGTCCGGCTACGAGGTCGACGAGGCGGAGTTCTCCGCGCTCGCGAGCTACGTCCTCGAGCAGATGCACGTCCACCCCCAGGCCGAGCTGTCGATCATGTTCGTCACCACCGACGTCATGACCGAGCTCCACGTCAAGTGGATGGACGAGCCGGGCCCCACCGACGTCCTGTCCTTCCCCATGGACGAGCTGCGTCCCGGCCAGCCGGGCGAGGAGCCCGTCGAGGGCATGCTCGGTGACATCGTGCTGTGCCCCGAGGTCGCCGCCGCGCAGGCCAAGACCGCCGGCCACAGCACGGCCGAGGAGCTCCTCCTCCTCACCACGCACGGCATCCTCCACCTCCTCGGCTACGACCACGCCGAGCCCGAGGAGGAGAAGGAGATGTTCGCGCTGCAGCGCAAGCTGCTGCTCACCTTCCTCGCCGAGCGCTGACATGGACGGACTGCTCTCCGACATCCCCGAGTGGTGGCTGCTCGTCCTCGCCCTCATCATGCTCGTCCTCACCGCCGTGCTCGTTGCGGCCGAGGCGGCGCTGCGGCGCATCGGGCGTACGGCCCTCAGCGAGCTGCAGGTCGCCGACCGGCCGCGCGCCGGCCGCGTCGAGCAGCTCGCCGACTCCCGTGAGGCGGCGCTGCCCGCGCTGGCCCTCGCGCGCGTCCTCGCGGAGATGACGACGGCGGTCGCCCTCACCCTCGTCGTCGCCGACCTCCTGCCCGAGTGGTGGCAGGTGCTGCTCACCGCCGTCGTCGTCACCGCGCTGCTCGTGGCCGTCGTCGCCGGCTCCGGGCCGAGGCGCCTGGGCACCCGCCAGCCCGGCCGCGTGCTCCACGCGCTGCTGCCCCTCGTCGGCGTCGTCCTCGCCGTCACTCGCCCCGCCGTCGCCGTCGCCCGGGCGCTGACACCCAAGCCGACGCTCACGGAGGCCGAGGCGCGCGAGGAGGCCGCCGAGGACCTGCGCGACATGGTCGACCGCGTGAGCCAGTCCGAGCAGCTCGCCGACGAGGAGCGCTCGATGCTCCAGTCGATGTTCGAGCTGGGCAGCACCCTCGTGCGCGAGGTCATGGTGCCGCGCCCCGACATGGTGACGATGGACGCCGACCGCCCGCTCACGAAGGCGCTGGCCCTGTTCGTGCGCTCCGGCTTCTCCCGCGTGCCGGTCGTCGGGGAGTCCGTCGACGACGTGCGCGGCATCCTCTACCTCAAGGACGTCCTGCGCCGTACCCACATGCGGCCCGACGCCGGCTCCGACCTCGTCGAGTCCGTCGCCCGCGAGGCCGTCTTCGTGCCCGAGACGATCCTCGTCGACGACCTCCTGCGCGACATGCAGGCGAAGAACTTCCACATCGCGATGGTCGTCGACGAGTACGGCGGCATCGCCGGCCTCGTCACCATCGAGGACCTTCTCGAGGAGCTCGTCGGTGAGCTCACCGACGAGCACGACCGCGCCGAGCCCGTCGTCGAGGAGCTCGACGGCGGCCTCGTCCGGGTGCCCGCGCGGCTGCCCGTCGACGAGCTCGGTGAGCTCTTCGGTCTCGAGCTCGACGACGACGACGTGGACTCCGCGGGCGGCCTGCTCGCCAAGGCACTGGGCAAGGTCCCGATCCCCGGGGCCGAGGTCGAGGTCGCCGGCCTGCACCTGCAGGCCGAGCGTGCCGGCGGACGACGCCGCCAGATCGCCACCATCCTGGCGCGGGCCGTCGAGGCGCCCGAGCCCAACGAAGAGGACGAGAGCTCATGACGTACTCGTGGCCCGAGGGCTTCCGAGCGGGGTTCGCCTCGATGGTCGGACGCCCCAACGCGGGCAAGTCGACCCTGACCAACGCGCTGGTCGGCCAGAAGGTGGCCATCACCTCCGGCCGTCCCCAGACCACCCGGCACGCGGTGCGCGGCATCGTGCACCGCGAGGACGGGCAGCTCGTGCTCGTCGACACCCCCGGCCTGCACCGCCCGCGCACCCTGCTGGGCGAGCGGCTCAACGACCTCGTGCGTGACACGATGAGCGAGGTCGACGTCGTCGTCTTCTGCCTGCCCGCCGACGAGAAGATCGGTCCCGGTGACAAGTTCATCGCCCGTGAGCTCGCTGAGCTGCACACCCCCGTCGTCGCCGTCGCGACGAAGAGCGACAAGGTGAGCCGCGAGCGGCTGGCCGAGCACCTCCTGGAGATCGACGCGCTCGGGGAGTGGGCCGAGATCGTGCCCGTCTCGGCCAAGCGGGGGGAGCAGGTCGACGTCCTCGCCGACGTCCTCCTCGGGCAGATGCCCGAGTCCCCGCCGCTGTACCCCGAGGGGGAGCTCACCGACGAGCCGGAGCTCGTGATGATCGCCGAGCTCGTCCGCGAGGCCGCCCTCGAGGGCGTGCGTGACGAGCTGCCGCACTCGCTGGCCGTCGTCGTCGAGGAGATCGTCGAGCGGGAGGGTCGCAAGGACCTGCTCGACGTGCGCGTCAACCTGTACGTCGAGCGGGACTCGCAGAAGGCCATCGTCATCGGCCGGGCCGGCTCCCGCCTGCGCGAGGTCGGCACCCGCAGCCGCCGGGGCATCGAGATGCTCCTCGGCACGCGGGTGTACCTCGACCTCCACGTCAAGGTGGCCAAGGACTGGCAGCGTGACCCCAAGTTGCTCCACCGACTGGGCTTCTAGCCCCACGGGGCCGGCCGCAGGCGTCGCGCACCGCTGCTTCCCGGGCATGCCCGTCTTTGCCGTGCTGGATCCGGACCCGCTGATGAACGGGATCCAGCACGCGTCGGCGTGGGCTCAGCCCGGGGCCGGTCGGAGGAGATCTCGAACGGCCGGCTGGAGAATGAGGCTGTACGGCAGCCGGCGAAGCTCCTCAGGCCTCACGTCCACGCCGCGCTGTGCGGCGAGCTCCTCGAGCCAGCTCCACGGGTGGGCCTCGCCCGGATCGTCGCCCTCGTCCGGGAGGAGTGCACCGAGGCAGAGCTCACGGATCTCGTCCTCGGTGAACGTCGGCGCGAGTTCCTCGCCGGGCGTGCCCACGGTGACGCCGCGGTCGCTGTGGAGCACCACGCGTTCGCCCGACTCGAGGTCGACGTACTCGCTCAGTGCGAGGCTCACGGACTGCGTCACCGGGTCCCACGGCAGCGCGACATCGCAGACGGCGCCGACCCCGACGACTGCCCCGTCGGCTGACGACGCAGACGTGGCCGAAGCGCGTCGGACTGCTCCTGGGAAGGGGTAGGCGGACCAACGTCCGGCAGTGGTCTCCGTCACGCGGGCGAGAGTAGTCCAGCGGCCGCGCAGGGGGCGAGGCGACCTGGCCCGGGCGGGCATGCGTCTACCCTGGCTCGGTGAGGTCGTGGAGAGTCGCCGTGACGGTGGTCGCGGTCCTGGTGTTCGGGCTCATCGGCACCGTCGCGGGCCCGGGCTGGCACCCCCAGCCGCTGGATCAGACGCTCGTCGTCCAGACCCCTGACGTCGCCATCGGCGGTGACGTCGCCACCGACCCGCTCGGCACCTACGAGACCCGCACCGAGACCTTCACCGTCGAGCTCGACGGCGCCACCGTCCGGGCCACCGTCCACGAGCCCGTCGGCGCCCCGGGCCTGCGCCCCGGCCTCGTGTTCATGCACGGCGCCGGCACCGCCACCCACGACAACTTCTGGCAGATCAGCGAGGCGCTCGCCAGCGCCGGCGTCGTCGCCATGGTCCCGGACAAGCGCATGGACACCTACAGCGCGCGCTACCGCGACTACCCCGCGATGGCCGAGGACTACATGCACAGCTTCCGGCAGCTCGCGGCCCGGCCCGGCGTCGACCCGGACCGGGTGGGCTTCTACGCCGAGAGCGAGGGTGCCTTCGTCGCACCGGTCGCCGCGGCCGAGCACCCCGAGGTCGCTCACCTCGTCCTCGTCTCCGCGCCCGTCGTCCCGGCGCGCGAGCAGTTCGCCCTCGCCACCGACACCTACCTGCGCAACCTCGGTGCCCCCGAGCAGCTCCTTCGCGCGGTGCCCCGGCTGCTCGGCAGCGAGATCCCCGGCGGCGGCTTCGTCTACGCCGATTTCGACGTCAGCCCCTACCAGCAGCGCATGGACCAGCCCGTCCTCATGGTCTACGGCACCGAGGACGTGTCGATGCCGGTGGTCCAGGCGCCCGCCAAGGTCATCGCCGACCTCGCCGAGGCCGGCAACAACGGCTACACGGTGCGCTACTTCGAGGGCGCCAACCACGGCATCCGCATCGACGGTGAGCTCGCGCCCGGCTTCCCGGAGGTGCTGGCCCGGTGGGTGCAGGGCCTGCCCGAGACCGCGGACGCCCAGCCGCGCTTCGCCGGCGGCCAGCCCGAGCAGCGCTTCCGCGCCGAGCCGGTCGACAGCCCCCGGTGGTACGCCTCGGGCGACATGATCGTCCTCACCCTCGTCGGCCCGCTCGCGCTCCTCGCCCTCGGGCCCGTGCTGTGGCTGCTCACCCGGCTCGTGCGCCGCCCCAGTGAGACCCTGCCCTCGCCGCTGGCCCGGACCACCGCGGCGCTCGCGATGGGCGTGCTCGCCGTGTGGACGCTCTTCGTCTCCTACCTCCTCGTCGTCGCGGACCTCGCCCTCAACTACGAGACCAACGACTTCGCCGTCCAGGGCGGCTGGCTCGGGGTACAGGCCGTCGCCATCGGGACGACGGCGGTGGGCGTCTGGTCCGCCACCACCTGGCTGCGCGTGCGGCGCAGCGGCGTGCGCACCGGGACGGTCGGCACGATCACGCTCGTCGGCGTCCACCTCGGGGCGCTCGTGCTGCTGCTCGCCGCGGGCTACTGGGGCGTCTTCCCCACGGTCTGGTGACCGCGGGGCGCTCCGCGCTCCCGTAGGATCCCCCTCGGAACAGCGAGAGGAAGCGGATGCAGATCCACTGGGGCGTGGCCACCGACGCGGGCGGCCGACGCCAGGCGAACGAGGACTCCGTGCTCGCGCAGCCTCCCGTCTTCGCCGTCGCGGACGGCATGGGCGGGCACGCGCGCGGCGACATGGCCAGCCGCACGGTGGTCGCCGAGCTGGAGGGTCTGGCCCGCTCGGACCGGCCGCTGCGCCCGGAGGACGTCTCCGCCGCGCTCGTCCGCGCTGGCGAGCGGATCCGCGACACGATGGCGGGGGAGGACGCGGTGGCCGGCACGACGGTGGCCGGCGCGATCCTCACCGAGGAGGACGGGCAGCCCTTCTGGCTCGTCTTCAACGTCGGCGACTCCCGCGTCTACCGCTGCACCGCCCAGGACCTCGAGCAGGTGAGCGTGGACCACTCCCTCGTCCAGGAGATGGTCGACTCCGGCACCATCAGCCGCGCCGAGGCCCGCCGCCATCCTCAGCGCAACGTCATCACCCGGGCGGTCGGCACCGGCAGCGTGCCCGAGATCGACTTCTGGATGCTCCGCGCCGGTGGCCCGGACCGGCTCGTCCTGTGCAGCGACGGCCTCTTCGGCGAGCTCGACGACGGCGAGATCGCCGAGATCGTCTCCTCCGCCGCCCACCCGCACGAGGCCGCCGCCACCCTCCTCGACCGCGCCGTGCAGGGCGGGGGCGCGAACGACAACGTCTCCGTCGTCGTCGTCGCGGCCGGCGGGGACGACGACGTCGACAGCACCGGGCGGCGTGCCGGCGAGGACCACGGGTCCACGATCCCGCGCGCCGAGGCAGGAGCCGGTCGATGACGGCGCACGAGTACCAGACGGGCGGCTGGACGGCGCTCGTGACCGACGGCGCACTCGCGCTGCTCCACCCCGGCGTGGCCGACGACGTCGCCCGCGAGCTGTGGCAGCTGACGACCACCGGGCGGCGCCTGGGTGCGTGGGTCGAGTACCTCGCCTCGCGGGGCATCGCCACGCTCCCGTCCTTTGCCATGGTCGAGGCCCACCCCGACGGCCTGCGGGTGCTCGTGCGCGGTGAGGTCGACGTCGAGATCGCCGGTCGCACCGTGTCCGCCCGTGGCTACGCGACGTGGCGCGAGGAGGTCGTGCCCGCGGCCACCGACGTCACGATCCGCGCCGCGGCCGACGACGGCGGGTGGCTGCCCCTCACCGGCGGCATCGTCCGCGCCGCCGCCGTGCGCCTCGCCGTGGACCAGGAGGTCCCCGTCGCGCCGGTCGAGGAGGAGGACGACGACGTCGAGCTCACCGTGGCCCGCATGCCTGCCCTGGCGGCAGCGGTCGCGGGTGCGTCTGCGGCCACGCCCGCCGAGGCGCCCGACACGGCCAGCGAGCTCTCGCCGACGGATGACTCGGCCCAGTTCGGTCCGCCCGCCACCGGCTCGGCCGGCGCCGGCACCGCCGCCGGGGCCGCAGCCGGTGCGGTCCGCACCGACGAGGACGCGAAGAGCGCCGCGGCACCGACGGCCGAGGCGCCTCCTGGTGCAGCTGACGCCGGGCTGACCCCCTCGGCGCGCGCTCCTTGGGGC
>NZ_CBCOOR010000023.1:0-50440 GCF_965111665.1 Georgenia sp. Marseille-Q6866
CCGCGTCCTGGGTGGGCGCGGCGTCCTTGGCGGGCGCAGCGTCCTGGGCGGGTGCCGGAGCCGTGGTCGGGGCCGTCGTGCGGCGTCGTCCACCCCTCGCCCGGGGTGCCTTGGCCGGTGCGTCGGCGGGAGCCGACCCTGTTGTGGGCTCGGCCGGTGCGGCCTCCTGCACCGCGCCGTCCTTCTCGAGGGCCGGAGCGGCGTCCTCGCGTCCGGCGGGCAGCGCGGCGGCGAGGGCCTCGAGCGAGGCGCGCACCTCCTCCGCGGACCGGGACGCGTCGGGCGCGGGCTCGGAGGCCCGGGCCGCGGGCAGCGACACCGTGCTCGGCTCGGCGGCGCGCTCGCGTCGGGGTGCCTTCTGCTGCGCGGGTGCCTTCTCCTGGGCCGGCGCCTTCTGCTGCGCGGGCGCGGCGTCCGGTGCGGCGTCGGCCGACGTGCCGTCCTCGTCCTCGGCGTGCGCCTGGGCGGCCGCGGCGGCGATCGTCGCGAGGGTGGCCTTGACGGCCTCCCGGGCGGCGACGGCCTCGGGGTCGTCCGAGACGGGAGCCGGCGCGGCGGCCGGGACGGCCACCTCGGCGGGACGACCACCGGTGGGGGCGGCGCCACGCTGCTTGCGACGACGGTTGCCGCCCTCGCCCTCAGCGGCGGAGCCGGAGCCCTTCTCCACAGGGTGGTCGTGGACGATGAAGCCGCGTCCACCGCAGTGCTCGCAGGGCTCGCTGAAGGCCTCGACGAGGCCCTGGCCCACCCGCTTGCGGGTCATCTGGACGAGCCCCAACGAGGTCACCTCCGCCACCTGGTGGCGGGTCCGGTCGCGGCCCAGGCACTCGACCAGTCGGCGCATCACGAGGTCGCGGTTGGACTCGAGCACCATGTCGATGAAGTCGATGACGATGATGCCGCCGATGTCCCTCAGCCGGAGCTGGCGGACGATCTCCTCCGCGGCCTCGAGGTTGTTCTTCGTCACCGTCTCCTCGAGCGTGCCACCCGAGCCGGTGAACTTGCCGGTGTTGACGTCGACGACCGTCATCGCCTCGGTGCGGTCGATGACGAGCGAGCCGCCGGAGGGAAGGTAGACCTTGCGGTCCATGCCCTTGGCCAGCTGCTCGTCGATGCGGTGCTCGGCGAAGACGTCACGCTGGTCGGTCCAGTGGTGCATCCGGTCGGCGAGGTCCGGGGACAGCTGACGGACGTAGGTGGAGATGGTGTCCCACGCGCCGTCACCGGAGACGGTGAGCGAGCGGAAGTCCTCGTTGAAGACGTCGCGGACCACGCGCACGGCGAGCTCCGGCTCCCCCTTGAGGAGCACCGGCGCGGACTTCGTCGACGCGGCCGCGGCCTCGATCTCGGCCCACTGGGCGGTGAGGCGCTCGACGTCGGCGCGCAGCTGCTCCTCGCTCGCACCCTCCGCGGCGGTGCGCACGATGACGCCCGCCCCCTCGGGGACGATCTGCTTGAGCAGCTTCTTGAGGCGGGCGCGCTCGTTCTCCGGCAGCTTGCGGGAGATCCCGGTCATCGCGCCCGAGGGCACGAGCACGAGGTAGCGGCCGGCGAGGGTCACCTGCGAGGTGAGGCGGGCGCCCTTGTGACCGATCGGGTCCTTGGTGACCTGGACGAGCACGGGGTCCCCGGAGGACAGCGCAGCCTCGATACGACGGGGCTGGCCCTCCTTGCCCATCGCGTCCCAGTTGACCTCGCCGGCGTACAGGACGGCGTTGCGTCCCTTGCCGAGGTCGACGAAGGCGGCCTCCATGCTCGGCAGGACGTTCTGCACCCGGCCGAGGTAGACGTTGCCGACCATCGAGGTCTGCGTCTGCTGAGCGACGTAGTGCTCGACGAGCACCCCGTCCTCGAGGACCGCGATCTGGGTGCGGCCGTCGCGCTCACGCACGACCATGTCGCGGTCGACGGCCTCGCGACGGGCGAGGAACTCGGCCTCGGTGATCGTCGTGCGGCGACGCCCGGCGTCGCGACCGTCGCGGCGGCGCTGACGCTTGGCCTCCAGGCGCGTGGAGCCCTTGAGCGCGGTGATCTCGTCGCGCGCGGCGCGGCCCTCGCGGGACGTGGCCGAGCCGTCGTCACCGCGGCTGCGGCGGCGACGGCGGCGACGGCGGCTCGCGCCCTCACCGTCGTCGTCGGAGTCGCCCTGGTCGTCGCTGTCGTCCGCGTCGTCAGAGTCGTCCTGGGCGTCCGACGCGTGCGTGTCGGTGTCCGGGCCATCGGCCGCCTCGGCGGCCTCGTCCTCGGTGTCGTCGGTGGAGTCGGAGTCCTCGGACTCGTCGGTCGACTCGTCGCGGCCGTTCCCACCGCGGTTGCGGCGGCCCCGTCCCCCACGACGACGACGACGGCGCGCGCCGCCACCCTCGCCGTTGCCGGCCTCGGCGTCGGTGGAGTCGGTGTCGGTGCGGGTCTCGTCGGTGGCCTCGGCGGGCTCGTCGGCCGGCGCGGGGCGGCCTCGGCGGCGGGCGCCTCGGCCGTGGCTGCGGGCTCCTCGGGGGCGGCGGGCTCCTCTGTGGCGGCCGTGCGGCGGCGCGGGCGCCGCCCTCGGTGCGGGAGCGGCGGCGGGCGCGGCTGGGGTCCGGCGCCTGGAAGAGCAGGGCCGTCGCGGGCAGGCGGACGTCCTCCGCCTCCTCCTCGGTCTCGTCCTCGTCGACGTCGGTGGCTGCCGGCTCGGCGGCGCTGAAGGAGGCGAGGACGTCGAGCTTCTGCGCGGCGTCACGGGCCGGGCGGCGCGAGCGCGACCGTGCGGGCGGGGCCTGCTCGGCGGTCTCGTCGGCAGCGGGCTGCGCCGCCTCCTCGACGGGCTGCTCGGCGGCATCCGCGTCGCGGGCCGGACGAACCTGGGAACGGGAGCTGCGCGCGGGCGCGGCGGCGGCACCGGAGTCGGCGGGGGCGGACTCGGCGGGTGCCCCGGTGGCGGCGCTCGCGCGGCGGCTACGGCCGCGGGCGGGCTTCTCGGGAGCGGTGTCGGCGGCGTCCGTCGTTGCGGTCTCCGGGGCGGCCTCGGCGGCCGCCTCCGTCGTCGCGGCGGCCGGGGCCTTGGCGCCACGCGCCTTGCGGGGCGCCTTGGCGGGCGCGGGGGTGTCGGTGGTCGCCGGCGCGTCGGTGGCCGCGGCGGCGTCGCTCGCGGCCGGGGCTGCGGGCTCGGCGGCCGCAGGCTCGGCGGCCGCGGGCTCGGTGCCCTTGGGCTCGGTGGCCTTGGGCTCGGTGGCCTTGGCGGTCCGGCGGCGCGGGGCGCGCTTGGCGGGGGCCGTGGTCTCAGCGGCGGGAGCCATCGCCTCGGCGGCGGGGGCCGAGGAGGTCTCGGCGGGAGCCGTCGTCTCGGCGGCCGGTGCCTGCTCGGCAGCGGCGGAGTCGGTGGACTCGGCGGTCGCAGCGGTCTTGCGGGCCCGGGGCGCGCGCTTCGTCGGGGCGGGAGCGGTCTCCTCGGTCGCGGCGTCGTCGGAGACGGGCGCCTTGCGGGCCCGAGGGGCGCGCTTGCGGGGCGCGGCGGGGGCGGTCTCCCTCTCGTCGGCGGGGGTGTCGGCGGCGCCGGCGGCGTCCGTCGTCTCCGCGGCGGCGGCCGTCTTGCGGGGCGCGCGCTTGCGCGGCGCCTTCGCTGCCTCGGGCTGCGGCTCGGCCGCAGTCTGCGGCTCGGCGGGTGCCTGCTCGGCGGGCGCCGGGGCCGTCGTGGCCCGGGTGACGCGGCGTCGCTTGGGCTGCTCCGCGGGCTGTGCCGAACCGGCGTCAGGTGTGGTCGTCATGTGAGTGTTTCCCTCGCCGCGGTCGCCGTCCACACCACCAGCGCCGCAGCGTATTCGTCGTCACCGGCGGGAGCCGGGGACGGAAGTCATCTGTTCACGTCCTCACCGCGCCGGGTGGCACTGCTCGGACGGCGACGGCTTCGCAGGCGCCGCTCGTCCGTCCCGGAGGACGTCCGGCGAGGCCTCTCGCCGCTTCAGCAAGCAGCGCACTCACCCGGATGGTGAGGCGGCGCGAAGTCGAGGCGAGTACCTACGTCGTCGTCGGGCCGGTGAACGGGGTGTGGACCTGTCCCTCGACCACGAGAAGTATCGCACAGGGGGTCCTCAGCGGCGCGAAGGACACCCGGCCCGTCGCCGGGACCTTGGTCCCACGGGGACATTTCCCCTGATTCCTACGGTGGCGATGTGCCCGGTCGGGGCACCTTCACGACCGAGGAGACCCGCAGTGGAAGCGCTCGACCTGGCCCGCTGGCAGTTCGGAATCACGACCGTCTACCACTTCGTGCTCGTGCCGCTGACGATCGGGCTCTCCCCGCTCGTCGCCATCATGCACACCGCGTGGGTGCGGACCGGCAAGGCCCACTGGCACCGACTGACGAAATTCTTCGGCAAGGTCCTCCTCATCAACTTCGCCCTCGGCGTCGCGACCGGCATCGTCCAGGAGTTCCAGTTCGGGATGAACTGGTCGGAGTACTCCCGCTTCGTCGGTGACATCTTCGGGGCGCCGCTCGCCATCGAGGCGCTGGCCGCCTTCTTCCTCGAGTCGACCTTCCTCGGCCTGTGGATCTTCGGCGAGGGCAAGCTGCCGCGGTGGCTGCACAACGCGTGCATCTGGGCCGTCGCCGTCGGCACCTCGCTGTCGGCCTACTGGATCCTCGCGGCCAACTCGTGGATGCAGCACCCGGTGGGCGCCGTCTACAACCCCGACACCGGCCGCGCGGAGCTGGACGGGGTCGGCGGCTTCCTCGAGGTGATGACGAACAACACCCTCGTCGCCGCCTACGCCCACACGATCACCGCCTCCTTCCTCGTGGCGGGCACCTTCGTCGCCGGGATCTGCGGCTGGTGGATGGTGCGTGCCGCCCGCTCCGGGGACACCGAGGAGGCCCGCCAGGTGTGGCGTCCCGGCGCGTACCTCGGGCTCGTCGCGACGCTCGTCGCCGGCCTCGGCGTCATCGCGAGCGGCGACGTCCAGGGCAAGCTCATGTACGAGCAGCAGCCGGGCAAGATGGCCGCCGCGGAGGCGGTCTGCCAGGGCGGGGAGGGCGTGGGCTTCTCCCTCCTGTCGATCGGCATCCCGGGCAGCAACGACTGCGAGGACATCAACCACGTCCTCGAGATCCCCTTCCTCACCTCCTTCCTCGGCACCGGCAGCTTCACCGGCCCGGACAGCTACCTGCCCGGCGTCGCCGACGTCCAGGCCCAGCAGATGGAGCTGTACGGGCACCTCGACAGCGTCGACGAGGACACCGAGCTCTACCCCAACCTCTTCATCTCCTTCTGGAGCTTCCGGCTCATGATCGGCCTGGCCGCTGGCTCCGCCGCCCTCGCCCTCGCCGGCTTCTGGCTGCTGCGCAAGGGCCGGATCACCGACTCGGTGTGGTTCTCGAGGCTGTGCCTCGTCGCGCTGCCCATGCCCTTCCTCGCCTCGAGCTTCGGGTGGATCTTCACCGAGATGGGCCGCCAGCCCTGGGTGGTCCACCCCAACCCGGCCAACCCCGTCGACCAGGTCATGCTGCTCACCACCGACGGCGTCTCCACCGTCGTCTCCCCCGGCACCGTCCTCACCTCCCTCGTCGTGTTCACGCTGCTGTACGCGGCCCTCGGCGTCGTGTGGTTCAGGCTCATCCGGCGCTACGTCCGGGAGGGCGTCGCCCCCGTCGAGCCGGACGGTCCCGACCGCGACGAGCAGCCCGCACCCACCCTGTCCTTCGCGTACTGAGGAGCCCCACCGTGGACCTGCCCCTGCTGTGGTTCGTGCTCATCGCCGTCCTGTGGACCGGCTACCTCGCCCTCGAGGGCTTCGACTTCGGCGTCGGGATGCTGCTGCGCACCTTCGCCCGTGACGAGAAGGAGCGCCGCGTCCTCCTGCGCACCATCGGGCCGGTGTGGGACGGCAACGAGGTGTGGCTGCTCACCGCGGGCGGCGCGACCTTCGCCGCGTTCCCCGAGTGGTACGCGACGATGTTCTCCGGCTTCTACCTGCCGCTGCTCCTCATCCTCGTCGCCCTCATCGTCCGCGTGTGCGCGCTCGAGTGGCGCGCGAAGATCAACGACCCGGTGTGGCGCGACCGCTGGGACTGGGCGCTGACCTTCGGCTCCTGGCTGCCCTCGATCCTCTGGGGCGTGGCCTTCGCCAACCTCGTCCAGGGCATGGAGATCGAGCTCGTCGACGGCACCCACCAGCTCACCGGCGGGTTCCTCTCCCTTCTCACGCCCTTCACGCTCCTCGGCGGGCTCGTCACCCTGGGGCTCTTCCTCACCCACGGCACGATCTTCGTCGCCCTCAAGACGGCCGGGCCCATCCACGTGCGCGCCGCGCGGCTGGCCCACCGGCTGTCCATCGGCTCCGGGCTCGTCGCCCTCGTGTGGGTGCTGTGGGCCCAGGCCCTGCACTCGACGACCCTCCTCACGCTCGTCCCGGCTGCCGTCGCCGCCGTGAGCCTCATCGGCGTCATCGCCGCCACCCGCCGGGGCCGCGAGGGCTGGGCCTTCGCCCTCCACACCGTGGGGATCGTCGGCGCCGTCGCCTTCATCTTCACGACGATGTTCCCGAACGTCATGCCCTCGTCGATCGACCCGGCCTTCTCCCTGTCGATCGCCGAGGCCGCCGCCACCGGGCCCACGCTCACCGTGATGAGCATCGTCGCGCTCGTCTTCGTGCCTGTCGTCCTCGGCTACCAGGGGTGGACGTACTGGGTGTTCCGCAAGCGCGTGTGGGTGAGCGACATCGTCGGTGACGAGGGGCTGCACCCCACCGAGGAGCGCGCCGAGGCGGCCACCGGGCCGAGTGCGGGTCGCGGCTAGGTGAAGCCCCTCGACCCCCGGCTGCTGCGCCACGCCCGGGCGGCGCGCCGCTACATCGCGCTCACCACGGTCCTCGGGCTCGCCTCGGCGGGGCTCGTCGTCGCGCAGGCGATCCTCGTCGCCGGGGCCGTCGCGCCGGTCGTCGACGGCGACGCGGGCTGGGCGGAGGTCGCCCCGTTCGTCGGGTGGTTTGCCGTCGTCGCCCTCGCGCGCGTGCTCGTCACGGTGGTCCAGGAGTCGCTCGCCCACCGCGCGGCCGCCGACGTCGTCGCCGAGCTGCGCGCGGGCGTCCTCGCCCACGCCGTCGCCCTCGGTCCGCGAGGGCTGCGCGAGCCGAGCGAGGTCGTCACGCTCGTCACCCGCGGGCTGGACGACCTCGAGCCCTACTTCGTCCGCTACCTGCCCCAGCTGCTCCTCGCCGCGACGCTCACCCCGGCCACGCTCGTCGTCGTCGCCGGCCTGGACCTCGGCTCGGCGGCGATCGTCGCCGGGACGATCCCGCTCATCCCGGTGTTCATGTGGCTCATCGGCGTCCTCACCCAGCGCTTCGCGGCGGAGCGGCTGGTGGCGATGCAGCGGCTCGGCGCCCAGCTCCTCGACCTCCTCGCCGGCCTCACCACCCTCAAGGCCCTCGGCCGCGAGCACGGCCCCGGCACCCGCGTCCGCGCCCTGGGCCGCGCCTACACGCGCACGACGATGAGCACGCTCAAGGTCGCCTTCCTCTCCGGCGCGGTCCTCGAGTTCCTTGCCTCCATCGCCGTCGCCCTCGTCGCGGTGACGGTGGGCATGCGCCTCGTCTACGGCGACCTCGACCTCACGACCGCCCTGGCCGTCCTCATGCTCGCCCCCGAGGCGTACCGCCCCATCCGCGAGGTCGGCACCCAGTTCCACGCCTCCGCCGACGGCCTGGCCGCCGCCGAGCAGGCCTTCGCCGTCCTCGAGCGGCCCCTGCCACCGGCCGGCACCCGCTCCGCCCCCACCTTCGGCGGCCTCGTGCTCGACGGCGTGGGCGTGCTCGCCCCCGGCCGTGACGTCGTCGCCCCCGCGGGTCTGTCGGTGCGTGTCGCGCCGGGCCGCGTCACCGCGCTCGTCGGCCCGTCGGGCGGCGGGAAGACGACGACGGCGATGCTCGCCCTGGGGCTGCTGCGCCCCGACACCGGCCGGGTGCTCGTCGTGCCGGCCGCGGGCGGTGAGCCGGTCGACCTCGCCGGCCTCGACCCCGCGTCCTGGCACGCCCAGGTCACCTGGGTGCCCCAGCGGCCGGTCCTCGTGCCGGGGACGGTGGCGGACGCCGTCGTCGGGGAGTCCGGGGAGGTGGACGGGCGGGCGGAGGCCGCGGCCCGCGCCAGCGGCCTCGACGAGGTCCTCGCCGCGCTCCCGCTGGGCTGGGACACGCCCCTCGGCCAGGGTGGCACCGGGCTGTCGCTCGGGCAGCGCCAGCGCGTGGCGCTCACCCGGGCGCTGCTCGACCCGGCGGCGCTCGTCGTCCTCGACGAGCCCTCCGCCCACCTCGACGCCGCCTCCGAGCAGCGGGTCCTCGACGTCGTCTCGGCACTGCGCGACCAGGGGCGGGCGGTCCTCGTCATCGCCCACCGGCCCCGGCTCGTCACGCTGGCCGACGACGTCGTCGAGGTGCGCAGCGCCCCGCGCGACGCGGAGTCGGTGGCCGCCACCGCCCGCGGGGGTGCGGCATGAACCTGCCCCTGTCCCCCGCCGAGCGGCTCGCCCTGCGGCGCGCCGTCAGCCTCCTCGACCTCGACCGGTGGCGCTTCCTCCTCGCCGTCCTCGCCGGGACGGCGGGGCTGGGCAGCGCCGTCGGCCTGTCCGCGACCGCCGCGTGGCTCATCACCCGCGCCTCGCAGATGCCACCGGTCCTCGAGCTCGGCGTCGCGTCGGTGGCGGTGCGGACCTTCGGGATCGCACGCGGCCTCATGCGTTACGTCGAGCGGCTCGTGTCCCACGACGTCGCCCTGCGCGGGATGGCGACGCTCCGCGAGCGCGTCTACACCACCCTCGCCGACGCCCCCACCGACGTCGTCTCCGGGCTGCGGCGCGGGGACGTGCTCGCCCGCACGGGTGCCGACGTCGACGCCGTCGGGGACGTCGTCGTGCGCGCCCTGCTGCCCGCCGCGGTGGCCGCCACGGTCGGGGTGGGCACGGTGACGCTCGTCGCGTGGCTCCACCTCGGGATCGGCGCGGTCCTCGCGGGGTGCCTGCTCCTGGCCGGCGTGGCGGGGCCCCTGCTCACCGTGCGGGCCGCCCGCCTCGACGAGCTCGCCCAGGCGCGGGCGCGCACCGAGCTGACCGCCGGGGCGATGGCGATGGTCGAGGGCGCCGCCGAGCTCACCGTCTCCGGTGGGCTCCCGCGCGCCCGCGCCGCCCTCGCCGGCACCGAGCAGCGACTCGCCCGCGCCAAGGACGCCGCCGCCCGCCCCGCCGCGCTGGCCGCCGGCACCGACCACCTCGCCATGGGCGTCGCGGTCCTCGCTGCACTCGTCCTCGGCGTCCACGCGACGGTGGCCGGGACGATGGAGGCGGTGGAGCTCGCGGTCGTCGTCCTCACCCCGCTCGCGGCCTTCGAGGGCACCGCCCTGCTCGGGCCGGCCGCCGTCCAGCTCGTCCGCTCCGCCGAGGCGGCCGTGCGGGTGACCGAGCTGCTCGACGGCGCGAGCGCGGGCCGCAGCGCCGACGGTCTGGCCGACGGCGCGGGGCGGGCCGACGGCGCGGGGCGGGCCGACGGTGCGGGTCGGGCCGACGGTGCGCCGCGGGCCGCTACCGGCGCGGGTGAGGACCGTGCGGCCACGGCCACGCGCGCCGCCGGGGACCCGCCCGTCCTGCGGGCCCGGGACCTCGCCGTGGGCTGGCCGCGGACCGGGGTCGTGGCGGAGGGACTGGACCTCGAGCTGCGGCCGGGCCGCAGCGTCGCCGTCGTCGGGCCGAGCGGGATCGGCAAGACGACCCTCCTGCTCACCCTCGCGGGCCTGCTCCCGCCGCGGGGCGGTGAGGTCCTCCTCGGTGCGGCGCCCGTCGCGGGGCTGGACCGGCGGGCCGTGAGCGGCGCCGTCGTCCTCACCGCCGAGGACGCGCACGTCTTCGGCACGACCGTCCTGGAGAACCTCCGGGTAGCCCGCGGTGACGTGAGCCCCGCGGAGGCCGTCGAGCTGCTCGCCCGCGCGGGACTCGCCGAGTGGCTCGCTGCCCTGCCGGACGGCGTCGACACCCTCCTCGACAGCGACGCGACGTCCCTGTCCGGCGGCGAGCGCCGCCGGCTCCTCCTCGCCCGCGCCCTCGCCAGCCGGGCGCCGCTCCTCCTCCTCGACGAGCCGGGCGAGCACCTCGACCCGGACACGGCCGACCGTCTCGTCGCCGACCTGCTCGGCACCCGCGACTCCGGCCGAGGTGTCCTCCTCGTCACCCACCGGCTCACGCCGCTCGCGGCGGCGGACGAGGTCGTCGTGCTGGGCGCGTCAGGGGGACCGGCTACCGTGCTCGCACGGGGTCCTCACGAGCACCTCCTCGCGACTCTGCCCTCCTACCGGTGGGCCGCGGAGCAGGAGGCACGGTGAGGCCGGACGCGCGAGAGAGGACCACCATGCCCAACCCGGAGGCCCGCGCCCGGCTGCTCCGCGCCGCCATCGGGCTCACCTCGAGCCTCGAGCTCGACACCGTCCTCAAGGGCTTCGTCGACAGTGCCGCCGGCCTCACCCAGGCGCGCTACGCGGCCATCGCCGTGCTCGACAACCGGGGCGACACCGCCACCTTCGTCCAGCACGGGGTCGACGAGGAGACCGAGCGGCGCCTCGGCCACGCCCCCCACGGCCACGGCGTCTTCGCCGAGATCCCTACCCACGGCCACCTCCTCCTCGACTCCATCACCGACCACCCCGCCTTCGGCGGCTGGCCCGCCGCCCACCCGCACATGGACGGCTTCCTCGGCGTGCCGGTGCGCATCCGCGAGCAGGTCTTCGGGCGGCTCTACCTCGCCGACAAGCCGGGCGGCTTCACCGAGGACGACGCCCGCGCCATGGAGCAGCTCGCCTCCGCGGCCGCCGTCGCCGTCGTCAACGCCCAGCGCTACGCCGACGCCCGCGACCGCGAGCGCTGGGTGACCGTGAGCCAGGAGATCACCAGTCAGCTGCTGTCCGGCGCCGAGGAGGAGGAGGCGCTCGAGCTCATCGCCGCCAAGGTCCGCGAGGTCGCCCGCGTGGACGCCGCCCTCATCGTGCTGCCCTCCGTGGGCGACACGTGGATGTGCGAGATCGCCGACGGAGAGGGTGCCCAGGACGTCATCGGCGCCGTCTTCCCCCCGGAGGGCCGCGCCCGCACGGTGCTGGCCAACGGCGTCGGCACGATCGTCGACTCGATGTCCCGCGCCCGCTCCCTGCGCGTCCCCCAGCTCTCGCGCTACGGGCCCGCGCTGTACGCGCCGATGATGTCCCAGGGCGTGGGCCGAGGCGTGCTCATCCTCCTGCGGCTGCAGGGCGGGGCGGAGTTCACGCCCGCGGAGCTCGAGGTCGCCGAGGTCGTCGCCGCGCAGGCCGCCGTCGCGCTCGAGCTGGCGGCCGCCCGGCACGCCGAGGACGTCTCCTCCCTCTTCGAGGAGCGCCAGCGTATCTCCCGCGACCTCCACGACCTCGCCGTCCAGCAGCTCTTCGCCACCGGCATGCAGCTCGAGACGGTCCGGGTGGCCGCCGTCGCGAACCCGGACACGGCCTGGATCGCCGAGAGCCTCGAGGACGCCCTCACGAGCGTGGACGAGAGCGTGCGCCAGATCCGGTCCATCGTCCACTCCCTGCGCGAGCCGGACGAGGCCGTCGGGCTCGTCGAGCGGCTGCGGCGGGAGACCTCCCTCGCGCGCACCGGGCTCGGCTTCGCGCCCTCCCTCCTCATCGCCGTCGACGGCCGCCTCGTGCGCGACGTCGCCGACGAGCTCGACCTCGCCGCCTCCCCCGCCGAGCTGCTCGACGCCCGCGTGGACGACGACATCGCCGACGACGTCGTCGCCGTCGTGCGCGAGGGGCTGGCCAACGCGGCCCGCCACGCCCGCGCGTCCTCGGTGCAGGTGCGCGTCACCGTCCGCGGCTCCGGCGTGCACGGGCGGGTCGCCGTCGAGGTCGAGGACGACGGCGTGGGCGTGGACCGCGCGTCCACGCGCCGCTCGGGGCTGGACAACCTCGCCGTGCGCGCCCGCCGCCACGGCGGCACCTTCTCCCTCGGCCGCAGCGACTCGGGCGACGGCACGCTGCTGTCCTGGCAGGTCCCGCTCACCTGAGAGCCGCCGGCGCCTGCCACGCCTCTGGGACGCACATCCGGTCTCCGGGGAGGTGGTCGGATGGGCGTCCAAGCGACCGGGAGTGCGTACGAAGCGAGAGGGTGGTTAGGCGCGCCAGCCCTTGGCGCGCTGGCCTGCGACCCACGCGGCCACCTGCGTGCGGCGCTGGAGGCCCATCTTCGCGAGCAGCGAGGTGATGTGGTTCTTCACCGTCTTCTCCGCGACACCGAGCTTCTCGCCGATCTCGCGGTTGGACAGGCCGTCGCCGATGAGGTCGAGGACCTTGCGCTCGGAGGGCGTGAGGTCGGCCGTCGGGTCGTCGTGGTCGGCGCGGCGGCGGGTGACGGTGCGGTCGTCCAGGAGCGTGCGGCCGGCGGCCACGGCCTTGATGACGTCGGCGATCTCGGCGCCGCGCACCGTCTTGAGGAGGTAGGCGCGGGCGCCGGCCTCCAGGGCCTCGGCGAGCGCGTCGTCGTCGTCGAAGGACGTGAGGACGACGGCGCGGGCCTCGGGGACGGTCTCGCGCAGCGCGCGGATGATGTCGATGCCGGTGCCGTCGGGCAGCTGGAGGTCGACGAGGAGGATCTCGGGGCGCACGAGCGGCGCGCGGCGCAGCGTCTCGGCGACGGAGCCGCCCTCGGCGACGACGGTGAGGCCCTCGGAGCGGTCGACGATCTCGGCGATGCCGCGTCGCACCACCTCGTGGTCGTCGATGATCATGACGCGGATGTCGCGCGCCGCGGAGGGGGTCTGCTCGGTCACGCCTCGACCCTAGCGCCCCCGGCGGCGCGGACTGCTACGGCTCGGCGGTGCGCCCCGGAATACCACGCCCGCGTACCCTCGGCGGGTGACCAGTGCCCCCACCGAGACCGCCGACGTCGTCGTCCAGCGCGTGCGCGAGCGCTTCGACACCGGCGTCACCCGCCCGCTGTCGTGGCGGCTGGGGCAGCTGGACCGGCTCGCCGCACTGCTCACCGAGAACGCCGGGGAGATCGAGCGGGCGCTGCACGCCGACCTCCGCAAGTCCCCCACCGAGAGCCACCTCACCGAGATCGGCGTGCTCCTCGAGGAGATCCGCCACACCCGCAAGCACCTGCGCGGGTGGCTCGCGCCGCAGCGGGTGAGGGTGCCGTGGCAGTACCAGCCCGCCCGGGCCTCCCTCGTCCTCGAGCCGCTCGGCACGGTCCTCGTCATCGCGCCGTGGAACTACCCCGTCTTCCTCCTCCTCGGCCCGCTGGTCGGCGTGCTGGCCGCGGGCAACACCGCCGTCCTCAAGCCCTCCGAGCTCGCGCCGCGCACGGCCGAGGTGCTCAAGCGGCTCGTCCCCCGCTACCTCGACGGCGTCGCCGTCGTCACCGGCGGACCGGACCGCACCACCGAGCTGCTGCGCGAGCGTTTCGACCACATCGTCTTCACCGGTGGCGGCAGGGTCGCGCGGATCGTCATGACGGCGGCCGCCGAGCACCTCACGCCCGTCACCCTCGAGCTCGGCGGGAAGTCCCCCGCGTGGGTCGACGCGACGACCGACCTGCCCGCCGCGGCGAAGCGCATCGCGTGGGGCAAGCTCGTCAACGCCGGGCAGACCTGCGTCGCGCCGGACTACCTCCTGGCCCCGCCCGACGTCGCCCGGGCCCTGGAGCCGCTCCTCGCCCGCGAGATCCGCGCCATGTACGGCAGCGACCCGGCCACCAGCCCGGACTTCGGGCGGATCGTCACGAGCGAGCACGCCGCGCGCCTGGACCGGATGGTGAGCGAGTCGGTCGCGGCCGGCGCGCGCGTCGTCGTCGGCGGGGAGGCGGACGTGCCCGGGCGCTACGTGCCCCCGACCGTGCTCGCCGACGTCACCCCCGACTCCCCCGTCATGGCCGAGGAGATCTTCGGCCCGGTCCTGCCGATCGTCCCCGTCCCGGACCTCGACGCCGCGATCACCCACGTCCGCGCCGGGGACAAGCCCCTCGCGCTGTACGCCTTCACCGCCGACGAAGGAGTGCGCGCCCGCCTGCTGCGGGAGACGTCGTCGGGCGCGGTGGGCTTCGACGTGCCGCTCGTCCAGGCCTCGATGCCGTCCCTGCCCTTCGGCGGCGTCGGCGCCTCCGGGACGGGCGCCTACCACGGGGAGGCCTCGGTGCGGGCCTTCAGCCATGCCAAGCCGGTGGTGCGCAAGCCGCTCCTGCCGGACACGCTCGGCGCGATCCGCCCGCCCTTCACCGCCGTGCGGCGGGCGCTGGCGCGGCGTCTGCTCTGAGGAGGCTCTCCACCGGACGGGGTGTGGGGCCGGTCCGGCTCGACTGGGTGTGGACTCCTGGTCCTCAGGCAGGCCGGGCCGCGCGGTCAGACCCGCGAGGGCCGCTGGCAGCGCGGGCAGAAGGTCGAGGACCGGCCCATGAAGGACTCGCGGCGCATCGAGGTGCCGCAGCGCCGGCACGGCTCGCCCGCGCGGCCGTAGGCGTCCAGCGAGCGCGCGAAGTAGCCGCTCGCCCCCTCGACGTCGACGTAGAGCGCGTCGAAGGACGTGCCCCCGGCCGCCAGTGCCTCGCGCATGACGGCCTCGGCCGCGTCGAGGAGCTCGAGCGCGGCGCGCTGGGTGAGCCGGTCGGTGGCACGCCGCGGGTGCAGGCGCGCGCGCCACAGCGCCTCGTCGGCGTAGATGTTGCCGATGCCGGAGACGAGCGACTGGTCGAGCAGGGCGCGCTTGACCTCGGTGCGCCGCTGCCGCAGCCGGCGTCCGAGGGCGGCGCGGTCCAGCTGCGGGTCGAGCGGGTCGCGAGCGATGTGGGCTGCGGGCTCGGGCAGCGCGGGGACCGCCGCACCGTGCCCGCCCGGCCCGCCGTCCGCCGTCGGGACGAGGTCGGCGACGAGCAGGTGGCCGAAAGTGCGCTGGTCGACGAACCAGAGCCGGGCGCCGTCGTCGAGGTCGAGGGAGACGCGCAGGTGGCGGGTCGGGTCCGGCGGGACGCCGGGGGCGGCGGTGGGTGCGCTCGTGCCCGGAGGAGTCCGGCTGTCGACGGCAGAGGGGCTCGCCGCCGGTGGGTGGACGAGGTGCTCGGGTGGGGGCAGGGTGACCGCCGCCGTGTCCTCCCGGCGCACGAGCAGCTGGCCGCTCATGCCGAGGTGGACGAGCAGGGCCTCCTCGGGCTCGTCGTCGAGCACGAGCCACAGGTACTTGCCGCGGCGCACCGCCGCGGACAGGGTGCGCCCCGCGAGCCGCCCGGGCAGGTCGAGCGCCCCGCCCGCGTGCCGGCGCACCGCCCGGGGGTGGTGGACGACGGCGCCCTCCACCCGCCGGCCGAGCACGTGCCGGGCCAGCCCGTCACGGACGGTCTCGACCTCGGGCAGCTCGGGCACCGTCTGCCTCAGGCGCTCTCGACGAGGAGCCGGGCGTAGGCGTCCTCCGCGGCCTGCTGCTCGGCGACCTTCTTCGCCGGGCCGGAGCCGGTGCCCCAGGCCTGCTCGGCGACGATGACGGTGGCGGTGAAGCTGCGCGCGTGGTCCGGCCCGGTGCCGACGACCTGGTAGGTCGGGGCGGGCAGCCCACGGGAGGCGACGAGCTCCTGGAGGCTCGTCTTCCAGTCCAGCCCCGCGCCGAGCGTCGCGGCCTGCGCGAGGAGGCCGGCGACGAGCCGCTCGATCATCGCGCGGGTGGGCTCGAGGCCGTTGCACAGGTAGGCGGCGCCGATGAGGGCCTCGACGGTGTCGGAGAGGATCGAGTCCTTCTCCCGCCCGCCGGTCACCAGCTCGCCGCGGCCGAGCAGGATGAAGTCGCCCAGGCCGAGCTCGCGCGCGACCCCGGCGAGCGCACGCTGGCTCACGGTCGCGGCGCGCATGCGGGCGAGGTCGCCCTCGGCGGTCCCGGCGTTGGCGCGGTAGAGCCGCTCGGTGACGACGAGCCCGAGCACGGTGTCCCCGAGGAACTCCAGTCGCTCGTTGGTGGGGATGCCGCCCGCCTCGTGGGCGAAGGAGCGGTGGGTGAGGGCCAGGACGAGCAGCTCGGGGTCGATGTGGATGCCGAGCCGCTCGAGGAGCACGTCGACGTCGTCACGCGCCGGGCCGGCGGCCACCTTCCGGCCCATCAGCGCGCCTCGCCGTCGGTCCCGTCCGCGGCGGCGTCGCCCTCAGGATCGGCCAGGCCCGCGAGCGCCGCCCAGCGGGGGTCGACGTCCACGTGCTCGTGGTCGGCGGGCAGGTCGTCGAGCCGCTCGCCGCAGCCGGCGCACAGGCCGGCGCAGCCCGGCTCGCACAGCGGGCGGAAGGGCATGGCCGTGACGACGGCGTCGCGCACGACCGGCTCGAGGTCGAGCAGCTCGCCCTCGAGCTCGAGCATGTCCTCCGCCTCCTCGTCGCCGTCGGCGAGGGCGGCCGCGCGGGCGCCGGGGTAGAAGAAGAGCTCGCTCACCTCGATGGTGCGCGACTCGGTGATCTCACGCAGGCAGCGGGAGCACTCGCCCTGGAGCTCGACGGCGGCGTCGCCGGAGACGAGCACGCCCTCCATGACGGCCTCGAGCCGCAGGTCGAGCCGGATGTCGGAGGTCGGCACGACCCACATGACGGCGGTGCCGAAGTCCTGGGGAGCGGGGACCGCGCGCTCCACCGTCCGCAGCGTCCCCGGCTGGCGCGCGAGGTCGTGGGTGCTGATCACGAACGGTGATCGAGAGTCCATGGTCACTCCTGGTGAGACGGCGAGACTGCGAGCCGCGGGCGGCCCGCAGCCGCTTCACGCTACCCCACCCCCTCCTCCCCCACGTGGTGAGGTGGGCGACACCGCAGGCGCTTGGCGACGGCGGTGGGCGGGGTCAGGACTCCGGCGCCGGGTCCGTCGTCGCGAGGCGGTCGCGGCCGGCGCGGACCTGCTTGGCGATGGCGCCGAGGTCGATCTCGAACTGGGCGAGCTGGCGGTCGCAGTAGTCGTTGGCGCCGCGGGCGAGCTCGGCGGCCCGCTCCTCGGCGGCCGTGATGATCTGCTCGGCGCGCTGGCCGGCCATCTCGACGACGCTCTCCTGCGCGACGAGCCGCTCGGCCTGCTCCTCGGCCTCCTGGAGGATGCGCGCCGCCCGCTCCCGTGCCTCGGCGAGGACGTCCTCCGCACCGGTGAGGACGTCGTCGGCGGCCTGGATCTCCCCCGGCACGACGGCCTTGGCCGCGGCGATGAGGTCGAGCGCCTCCGCGCGGTTGACGAGCACGGACGCGGACATCGGCATCTGCCGGGCCTCGGTGACGAGCGAGGTGAGCTCGTCGAGGATGGCGATGAGCGAGGCGCCGTCGTGGTCCTCGGCGGGGGCGGTCATTCCGGTCCTCCAGGGTGGGGGAAGGCCTCACGCAGGGCGTGCGCGACGGCGGGCGGGACGAGGTCGGAGACGTCGCCGCCGTGGCGGGCGACGTCCTTGACGAGGGAGGAGGCGACGTGCGCGAGCGCGCCGTCGCCGACGAGGAAGACCGTCTCGATGCCGGACAGGTGCCGGTTCATCAGGGCCATGGGCTGCTCGGCGTCGAAGTCGGCCCCACCCCGCAGGCCCTTGACGACGGCGGTGGCCCCGACGCGGCGGCAGTAGTCGGCGAGCAGCCCGTCGACGACGTCCACGCGCACGTCCAAGCCCTCGGTCGCCTCGCGGGCGAGCGCGACGCGCTGCTCGAGGGAGAAGAGGGAGGTCTTGCGGGAGTTGTGCGCGACGGCGAGGACGACCTCGTCGAACATGCTCCGCGCGCGGCGCACGACGTCGAGGTGCCCGAGGGTGACGGGGTCGAAGGAGCCGGGGCAGACGGCCAGGCTCATCGCTGCTCCCCCGCTCGCTCGCCCATGTCGGTCACCGTAACCGGCTCCTCGCCGGGCGCGGTGGAGGCGAACCACAGTGTCGTGTCGCCGTAGCGGCGCTCGTCGGTGCGCTCGAGGGCGGGGGGCCACGTCGGCTCGGGGCTGCGGCGCGAGCGCTCGACGACGACGACGGCGTCCGGCGCCAGCCACGCCGTGAGGGCGGCGAGCACGTCCCCGAGGTCGGTCTCGGTGACGTCGTAGGGCGGGTCGACGAGGACGAGGTCGTAGGCGGTGCTCGGCGCGCCCATGAGGTAGCCGCGGGCGGTGCCGGCGACGACGACGGCGGTGTCCCGCAGCCCGAGCGCGGCGACGTTGCTCCGGCAGGCGGCGGCGGCAGGCTTCGCGGAGTCGACGAGCGTGACGCCCGCGGCGCCGCGGCTGGCGGCCTCCAGCCCCAGTGCGCCGGAGCCGGCGTACAGGTCCAGGACGCGGGCGCCGTCGACGACGCCCAGGTGCTCCAGCCGCGAGAACAGTGCCTCGCGCACCCGCTCGCTCGTCGGGCGCGTGGCCCCCTTGGGGACGGTGAGCGTGCGCCCGCCCGACACCCCGGACACGATCCTCGTCACGGCACCGACCCTACGCCGCGCCGGACAGGTCGCCCGGCGACAGGCTGACGACGGCGGCGACGAGCAGCACCGCGACGACGACCATGGCGAGGACGACGACGGCCACCGCCCACGCCACCCAGCGCGGGGACCTCACGCGTGCTCCTTGCGGCGGGCCGGGCGGACGGCGAGGACGACGGCGAGCGCGGTGAGCGCGACCTGCAGGCCGAGCAGGACGGGCGTGACCGCGCCGACGAGGACGGCGACGAGCAGCGGGATCGCCCCGAGGAGGACGACGTCGGGGCCGGTGTTGGCGATCGTCGCCATCCCGGGAGGGAAGACGCCCATGGGCGTGACGATGAGCGGGCCGGAGAAGTCGGCCTGGGGCCGGTAGGCGGAGCGGACCGCGCCCCCGGCCCACACGGGCGCGGCGAGCAGGCCGAGCGCGAGCCAGCCCGCGACGTCGCCGTGGCTGCTCCCCAGGACGGCGAAGACGGGCACCGTCCACACGAGCATGGCGAGCACCGGCACCGCCAGCCGCCAGGTCCGCACGGTGCGCTGGGCCACGGGCAGGAGGGCGTCGACGGCGGGCACCGCCTCCGCGTCGCGGGCGCCCTGGGCGGTGGTGAGGGCCGCGACCCACGCCCCGGCGACGACGAGGAGCGCGGTGAGGAGCGCCGGCAGGGACGGCACGAACGGGGCGAGGAGCGCGAGCGCGGCGCCGCAGCCCATCTGGACGAGCCGCCGCGGCGCCCGCAGGAGCAGGCGCGCGTCGGCCACGGCCACGACGACGCCCGGCCCGAGCGTGCGCACGAGCCGCGGCACGGCCCGGAACCGGGCCGAGCCGCGGCGCCGGCCCCGTCGGGGTGTCCAGGGCGCGGCCGAGCGCGCGGGTGTCCATCGTCAGCGAGGCGCCGCGCAGCTCCACCGTGGCGGCGCCGCGCTCGCGCAGCTCGGTGTCGTGGACTCGCGGCAGCGACCGCAGCGCGGCGACGGCGGCGAGCACGGCCAGCCCGGCGGCCGCGGCCGCCGGCCACCACGCGCCGCTCACGGTGAGCGGGCCGGGCGGGGCGAGGGCGAGCACGAGGGCGGCGACGGGGACGAGCGCGAGGAGGAGGTCCCCGGCGGTGCCGGCCGCCCGCCGTCGTCCCGCCGCCTCCAGCGGCACGAGCGCGAGCGCGAGCGCCGCTCCCAGCCCGAGCCCCGCGAGGGCCGCGGCCACGGCGTGCCCGGCGGTGACGGCGGGGTCGAGCGCGAGGACGAGGAGCAGCCCGGTGACGGCGCCGGCGGTCGCCGAGGCGACCGTCGGCGCGACGAGCGACGGCCGCAGGAGGGAGCCGCGCTCCCCCGGCAGCGGCAGCCACCACGCCGTCTGGGCGCCCCCGAGGGACACGGGTCCCGTGCGCGCGAGGAGACCGGTGGCCACCCCGAGGACGGCGACGGCGAGGAGCACGGTGATCCAGGCGGTGTCGAGCTCGGTGGACGGCGGGGCGCCCGCGCGCAGCAGGCCCTGGCTGCGGGCCAGCGCGGCGACCATCGCGACCGTCACGGCCAGGGTGAGGACGACCGTGTAGACGTCGGAGAGCAGCTCGCCGACGCTCGTGCTGCTGCGGGCGCGCAGCACGAAGCGGGTCCAGCGGCGCATGGCGCCGCCGCTCGGGTAGCCCTCGGCGCCCGAGGTGTTCACAGCGCGGCGATCGCCGCGGCGCCGGCGGCGGGGTCCAGGACCTGCACGCCGTCGTCGTGGAGGAGGACGACGCGCGTGGCGGCCCGCTCGACGAGCGCGGGGTCGTGTGAGGCGACGAGGACGGCGCCGCCGTCCTCGCGCTCCTGGACGAGCATCTCCGCGAGCCGGTTGCGCATGCCGGCGTCCAGGCGCTGCTCGGGCTCGTCGAGGACGAGGAGCGAGCGGGGGCGCGCGAAGGCCGCGGCGAGCAGGACGCGGCGGCGCTGCCCGGAGGACAGGGCCGAGGGCAGCGCGTCGGCGCGGTCGGCGAGCCCGAAGTCCTCGACGAGGTCGGTGACGATCTCCCGCGCCTCGGGGACCCGGTGGCCGAGGGCGGTGAGGAGGAGGTGCTCGGTGACGGTGAGCGCCGGGAAGAAGGCGTCGTCGCCGAGGACGCTGGCCACCGCGGCGCGGACCTCGCCGGTGCGTGGGTCGGGCGGGCTGCCGAGCAGGCTCACGCGGCCGCCGAGCGGCTCCTGCAGGCCGAGGACGGTGCGGAGGACGGTCGACTTGCCGGTGCCGTTGGCGCCGATGACGGCGACGCCCTCGCCGGGCCGGACGTCGAGGTCGACGGGCGCACAGACCGGCTCCTCGCCGTAGCCGACGCTCAGGGACCGGGCACGAAGGAGCGGCTCGTCGGGCATGGGGGCGAGCCTAGCGGGGGGCCGGTGCGCCGCCGTCGGCGTCCCGCAGGACCCACCTGCCGCCGGCGTCGAGCCAGACCCGTGCCGGGGGCGCGGCGGCCGTCAGCAGCTGGGACTCCAGGTGGATGGCGAGGAGCGAGAGAGCGCCGTCCTCGGTGCCGCGGGAGGGCCACAGGTCCGCGACGTCCGTCGCCGCGCCGGCGACGACGGCGTCGACGTGGCGGGGGTCGACGGCGACGGTGAGCTCGCCCCCCGGCCAGCGCCCGAACGTGCAGGTGAAGCGGACGTCGCCCCGGTGCGCCGTCACCTCCAGGCCGGCACGCTCGAGCAGGTCCCGCTCCCGGTCGGTGGCGTCCACGGCCCGGCTCACGACCGGTCGAGGAACTGGGCGCGCTCGGGGTCGAGCTGCTCGGTGATCGCCTGGAGCAGGGCCGGGTGGTCCATGAGCAGGCGGTCCTGGTCGACGAGCGCGCGCGCGTCCCAGCGGGCCTTCTCGATGACCGCCGTGTCGGTGAGGACGCGCAGCAGCCGCAGCGAGCTGCCGCGGCCGGACTGGGCCGCGCCGAGGATGTCGCCCTCGCGGCGCTGCTCGAGGTCCACCTGGGCCAGCTCGAAGCCGTCGGTCGTGGCCTCGAAGGCCCGCAGGCGGGTCATCGCCGGGGTGTCCTCCACGGCGGTGGTCCAGGCGATGCACGTGCCGGGGCGGGCACCGCGGCCGATCCGGCCGCGCAGCTGGTGGAGCTGGGAGATGCCGAAGCGCTCGGCGTCCATGATGACCATGACCGAGGCCTCGGGGACGTCGACACCCACCTCGACGACCGTCGTCGTCACGAAGACCGGCACCTGACCCGAGGCGAAGGCGGCCATGGCCGCCTCCTTGTCCTCCGGTGACATCCGGCCGTGCAGCTCGCCCACCGCGACGCCCTCGAGGACGGGGTGCTCGCGCAGGAGCGCGGCGACCTCGTCGACGGCGGCCAGCGGCCGGGCGGGAGCGGCGCCGCTGCCGGCGGGCGCGTCCTCGGCGGGCGGCTCGTCGGTCTCGGTGAGGAGGTCGGTCTCGACGTCGTCGCCCTCGGACGTGATGCGCGGGCACACGACGTACACGCGCCCGCCGTCGTCGACCTCCTCCCGGGCCAGCTGCCAGGTGCGCTCGGTCCACCGCTCGTTCTTGGCCGGGGCGAGGAAGGTGCGGATGGGCGAGCGGCCGGCGGGGATCTCCCGCAGCGTGGAGGTCTCGAGGTCACCGAAGACGGTCATCGCCACGGTCCGCGGGATGGGGGTGGCCGTCATGACGAGCAGGTGCGGGGCGGTGGCGGCCTTGGCGCGCAGGGCGTCGCGCTGCTCGACGCCGAAGCGGTGCTGCTCGTCGACGACGACGAGCCCGAGCTCGGCGAACTGCACGTCCTCCGAGAGGAGCGCGTGGGTGCCGATGACGATGCCTGCCTCCCCGGAGGCGGCGGCGAGGAGCGCCTTCTTGCGGGCGGCGGCCGGCATGGAGCCGGTGAGCAGGGTGACCCGGGTGCCGTTCTCCGCGCCGCCGAGCATCCCGGCCTCGGCGAGCGGGCCGAGCAGCGCGGTGATGGAGCGGGCGTGCTGGGCGGCGAGCACCTCGGTGGGGGCGAGCAGCGCGGCCTGCCCCCCGGCGTCGACGACCTGCAGCATGGCGAGGAGCGCGACGACGGTCTTGCCCGAGCCCACCTCGCCCTGGAGCAGGCGCTGCATCGGCCAGGGCCGGGCGAGCTCGGCGGACAGCTCGGCGACGACCTCCTGCTGGCCGTGGGTGAGGGTGAAGGGCAGCCGCGCCTCGAAGGCCTCGCGGATGCCGCCCTCGCGCGCGGGGCGGGCGGTGGCGGCGGTGGCCTCGGCCTCGGCGCGCCGCACCGCGAGCGCCGTCTGGAGGACGAAGGCCTCCTCGTAGCGCAGCCGCTCACGGCCGCGGCGCCAGTCCTCCTCGGACGTGGGGGCGTGGACGAGGCGCAGCGCCTCGAGGAGGGTGGGCATCTTCTCGCGCTGGAGGACGCGGAAGGGGACGGGGTCGGGGACGTCGGCCTCGTGGAGCGGTTCGAGGACGGTCTGGACCGCGCCCCGGATCCGCCACGTGGGCAGCGACGCGCTCGCCGGGTAGAAGGGGATGGGCCGCGACTGCTCCAGCGCCGCCAGCTCGGTCTCCTCCTCGTCGTCGACGAAGCGGAAGTCAGGGTTCTTGAGCATCCGCCGGCCGCCGAACTCCTCGACGCTGCCGGTGAACAGCCCCACCCGGCCCCCGCGCAGCTGGTTCTCGCGCGTGGTGAGCATGCCGCGTCCGCCGAAGAAGCGCAGGAGCAGCTCGCGCCGCCCGTCGCTCACCGTGACGTCGAGCATCGCGGTCCGCGGGTTGCGGGTGGAGCGCAGCGAGGTGCGCACGACCATGGCGTTGACCGTGACGTGGTCCCCCACCGGCAGGTCGGTGAAGTCGGTGAGCCGGCCCGGCTCCCCGTAGCGGCGCGGGTAGTGGCGCAGCAGGTCCCAGGCCGTCTCGATGCCGAGCTTGGCCAGCGCCTTGGCGGTGCGGTCCCCGACGAGCCGGGCCAGCGGGGTGGTCAGGGCGGTCACTGGGCCCCCAGGAGCAGCTCGGGAACGGGCACGCCGGCGTCGAGGACGAGGACCTCGGCCTCCGGCGCACGGGCGAGGCGGCGGTGCGCAGCCGGTCGGCGACGCCGGTGGCGCCGGTGCCGACGACGGCGGTGAGGAGCTCGTCCCCCGGCTGCACGAGCCGGGCGACCGTCTCCTCGAGCCCGGCGACGGCGCAGCTGGCCGTGCGGACCCTGCCGGCGACGTCGTCGGCCGCGGCGAGCCGCTCGGTGGCGGGCGCGCCGGGGTGCTGCTCGGCGACGACGGCGAGGACGGCGGGCTCGGAGCGGGTGGCGGCCACCGAGACACGCTGCGGGAGGAAGGGCCCGTCGGTGAGGACCCGGTCGGCCAGCGCCGCCGACTCCTCGTCGCAGGGCAGGAGGAGGACCTCGCGTGCGCCGGCGTCGACGATGCCGCGCTCGAGCCCGGCGGGGTCGGGGTGGAGGACGACGACGGCGCCGGTGGCGGCGAGCGGGGCGACGAGCCCGGGCAGCCGCGTGCAGGCGACGACACCGGCGGGCGGGGCGGTGAGCGAGCGGACGCACACCTGCTCGGCGCCGTCGGCCAGGACGGCGGTGGGCTCGGCGGTGTGGACGTGGACCTGCCACAGGCCGCGCTCCCCCGCTCCCTCGCTGCCGCCGACGACGGCGACCGACTCGCCCGCGGCGTCGAGGCGGGTGCGCAGGGCGGCGGCCTCCGGCGCCGTCGCGTGGAGGACGTACATGACCTCGAGGTCCCCCTGCCCGCCGTCCTCGGCACCGACGACGCCCGCGCCGAGGGCGCACGCCGCCTGGTGAGCCGCCGGCCGGGGCGCGGGCAGGCTCGCCAGCGCCTCCCGGGCGCGGGCCGTGGCGGGGGCGCCGCCGTCGACCACGGCCGCGAGCGCCTCGAGGAGGATGGTGTAGCCCGCCGCGCCGGCGTCGACGACACCGCGCTCGGCGAGGACCGGGAGCTGGCTGCGGGTGTCGCCGAGCGCGCGGGCGGCGCCCTGCGCGGCGGCGGTGACGACGCCGGCCAGGCTCCGGTCGGCGGCCTCCTCCGCGGCCCGGGCGGCGGCCGCGGCGACGGTGAGGACGGTGCCCTCGACGGGGCGGGCCACCGCCTGGCGGGCGTCGTGGGCGGCGGCGGTGAGCGCCGCGGCGGTGGCCGGGCCGTCGAGCGAGTCCCTGCCGTCGACCGAACGGGCCAGGCCGCGCATCGCCTGGCTGAGGATGACCCCGGAGTTGCCCCGGGCCCCGACGAGCGCGCCCCGGGCCGCGGCGGCGGTGAGCGCGGTGAGGTCCGCCTCCGGGCCGAGGCGGCCGGCGGCGCGGGCAGCCCCGGCGAGGGTGAGGACGAGGTTGGTGCCGGTGTCCCCGTCCGGGACGGGGAAGACGTTGAGGACGTCGACCTGCCGGCGGACGGCGAGGAGCGACCTCAGCCCCTGCTCGAACCAGCGGCGCACGTCCGCGGGCCCGAGCACGGTGAGCGTGTCCGCCACGTCCGTCCTCCCGGGTATCGTCGATCGCGTTCAGGTTAGTGCCCGCCCCTGACACCGTGACGCACCTCGCCCGAGCCCGTTTGGGCGCGCCCCACGCCGTCGGGTATCCTGCTCAGGTTGCCCGTACGGGCGGTCGGCCGGCCTGCGCCGTCGACCACGACAGACCCCCACGATCGAGCAGATCGTGTTGCCAGCAAGAGATTCAGGAGAAGACCGTGGCTGCCACCTGCGACGTCTGCGGCAAGCACCCCAGCTTCGGCAAGAGCGTCTCGCACTCCCACGTGCGGACGAGCCGTCGGTGGAACCCGAACATCCAGCGCGTGCGCACGAACGTGAACGGCACCGCGAAGCGGATGAACGTCTGCACCTCGTGCCTCAAGGCCGGCAAGGTGCAGCGCGCCACCAGCGCCTGATCTGCCCCACCCGGCCTGCCGGGTGACCAGAGCCTGACCGAGAGGGCCGCCCGACCACCGGGCGGCCCTCTCGGCGTGCCCGGGTAGTGTGTCGCGGTGCCCGAGCTCACGACCGACCGCCTCCTCCTGCGCCCCTGGACCGACGACGACGTCGACTTCGCCCTGGACCTCCACTCCCGCTGGGAGGTCCAGCGCTTCCTCGGCTCCGAGCCGCGGGTGACCACCGACCGCGCCGAGGCGCTCGAGCGCGTCGCACGCTACCGCAGCCTGGACGACCATCCCGTCCACGGCATCTGGCTCGTCACCGACCGTGACGGCGGCCGGCGGCACGGCACGCTGCTCCTCAAGGACATCCCCCTGTCCGGCCCGACACTGCCGCTGGCACCCTCCGGGGACACCGAGATCGGCTGGCACCTCCACCCGGACTCGTGGGGGCACGGCTACGCGAGCGAGGCGGCGGCCGCCGTGCTGGCCCACGCCCTGGCCTGCGGGCTCCCGCGCGTGGTGGCGGTGACGTACCCGGAGAACGAGGCCTCCCAGCGGGTGGCGCTGCGCATCGGTATGGAGCACCGCGGCACGACGGAGCGGTACTACAACGTGCGGAGCGAGCTCTTCGTCGCGGAGGCGTAGCTGGGGTCAGCGGGAGCCGGGCTGCTCTAGCCGGGAGCGGGGCTTGAGCCGCACCTGCGGCAGCTCGGGGGCCGGCAGCGGCGCGCCGTCGTACCCGGTGACCCGGCCGAAGCGGGCGATGCCGTCGGGGTCGCCCGCGACCGCCGCCTGCCACTGCGCGCGGGCGGTGACGACCTCCTCGTGCGTGCGACCGACGAAGTTCCACCACATGAGCACCTCCTCCTCGAAGGGGGTGCCGCCCATGAGGACCGCGCGCACCGGGGTGTCACCGGCCTCGATGCGGATCTCCTCCCGGCCGGGCGCGAGGTACGCCAGCCAGGTTTCGGCCACGGGGGTGCCGGCCACGGTCAGCTCCCCGGAGTCCAGCAGCACCCCGTGCTCGAAGGCCGGGTCCACCGGCAGCCGGACGGTCGCGCCCGCAGGGATGTCGAGCTGCGCGGCGACGAGCGGGGAGTAGGCCCGCGCGGGTGACGTCACCCCGCCGAGCGAGCCCATGAAGACCCTCGCCAGGGCGCCGTCGACCGCAAAGGACGGGACGTCCCGCACGTGGTCGAAGGCACGCTCTCCGGCGCGAGCCGTGCCGGGCAGGGCGGTCCAGAGCTGGACGCCGTGGAGGCGGCCCTGGTCGGGGAAACGGGCGAGGGTCCCCTCCTCGGAGTGACAGATCCCGTCGCCGGCCGTCATGAGGTTGAGCTGGCCCGGCTCGATCGTCTGCACCGAGCCGAGCGCGTCCTGGTGGAGCACCTGCCCCTCGAAGAGCCACGTCACCGTCTGCAGCCCGGTGTGCGGGTGCGGTGGCACGTCCATCCCGCCGGAGACGGCGATGTCGTCCGGGCCGTAGTGGTCGGCGAAGCAGAACGCCCCGATCAGCGAGCGCTCGCGTGACGGGAGGGTGCGGCGCACCGTCATCGCCCGCGGCCCGCCGAGCGGGACGTCGCGCGGCTCGATGAGCTCGACGGCGGCCGGCTCCGGGCCGGCGACGCACACCTGCTCCTGCGGCCGGGGCTCGAGGTTCGTCATGCCTCCAGCGTAGGCAGGCAAACCCCGGGAGGGACCCCTACCGGCGGAAGTGGTCCCAGCCGACGGCGGCAGCGTGCGCGGCGTCCTGCGGCGCCGTGACGACTCCCGGTCCACCGGCGCGGACCGTGCCGAGGCGCCGGAAGCCCGCGGGCAGCTGCACCTCCGCGGGGAAGGTGGCGAGCAGGCCGTGGTCCTCACCGCCCGTGAGCAGCCACGCCTCCGGCGCGGTGCCGAGCCGCGCCCCGAGCGGGGCGAGGGCGGCGAGGTCACCCGCGAGGGACTCGGCGAGCGGGTCGAGGACGATCTCGACGCCCGACGCGCGCGCCATCCGCCCGGCGTCGCGCAGCAGCCCGTCGCTCACGTCCATCATCGCGCTCGCCCCCGCGTCGGCGGCGGCCGGCCCGACGGCGTAGGGCGGCGCGGGCCGCAGGAAGGCGCCGACGGCGGCGGCTGCTGCGTCGTCGTCGCCCTCGGTGGCGGTGGTGAGGTGGCCGGACCCGGCGGCTGCCGCGCCGTCGTCGTCCTCCGTGCCAGCGGTGAGGTGGCCGGACCCGACGGCTGCGGCGCCGTAATCCTCGGTGCCGGCGGTGAGGACGGCGAGGCCGGCCGCCGCCCGCCCGATGGCGCCGGCGTGGGCGAGCACGTCGCCGGGCCGGGCGCCGGAGCGCAGGACGGGGTCGCGGCCCTCGAGGTCGCCGTGGACGGTGACGGCGACGACGAGCCGCTCCCCCGCGCTGAGGTCGCCGCCGTCGACGCCGACGCCGAGCGGCCCGCACACGTCGGCGAGGCCGCGGGCGAGGTCCTCGACCCAGCCGACCGGCGTGGTCGGCGGCAGGACGAGGCCGACGACGGTGCTCGTCGGGACGGCGCCCATGGCGGCGATGTCGGCGATGTTCTGCGCGGCGGCCCGGGCCCCGACGTCGCGGGCGGTGCCCCAGCCGCGGCGGAAGTGGTGGTCCTCGACGAGGACGTCGGTCGACACGACGAAGCGCCCGTCCGGGGCGGCCACGACGGCGGCGTCGTCACCGGTGGGGACGAGCGTGGCGCGTCCGCGCGGGAGCAGCGGGGTGAAGCGGGCGAGGAGCTCGCCCTCGCTCAGCGCACTGACGGGGAGCGCGGACGTGTCGGTCACCCGGCCACGCTACCCGGGGCGCCGGCGCGCCCGGGCGGCGGGTTACCGTGAGGGACGTGAGACGACGGCGGATGGTGGCGGTGGCGGCAGCGGTGCTGGCGGTGGGGGCGTGCTCCTCACCGGTGACGGTGCCCGCCGGCCCCGACGCCGCGGACCCGGTCTGCGGGGAGGTGCTCCAGGCGCTGCCCGGTGAGCTCGCCGGTGGTGAGGAGCGCTCGATCGGCAGCCAGTCCATCGCCGGCTGGGGCGAGCCGGCGATCACCCTGCGCTGCGGCGTCGAGGTCCCCGGCCCGAGCACCGAGCGCTGCATCACCGTGGAGTCGGGCGAGACCTCCGTCGACTGGCTCGCCCTCGAGGCCGACGACGACATGGTGCCCGACCACGCCCGGCGCGAGAACGGCTCGTGGACCTTCATCACCTACGGGCGCGTGCCCGCGGTGGAGGTCGTCGTGCCGACCGAGCGCGGCGGCGACCAGCCCACGGCGGTCCTGGTCGACCTGGCGTCGGCCGTGGAGCGGACGACGCCCGAGCGCAGCTGCATCGGCATAGACGACCTCTAACCCCACCCCACCCTTACTTTCCGCATATGCGGAAATACTGCAGGCGTCCACGCACTCCGGCGGTGATTTTCGCGCATATGCGCGAGGTGTGGGGTGGGTCAGCGGAGGCCCACCGGGCGGTTGAGGGCCAGCTGGATGAGCTCGTCGACGAGCTCCGCGTAGGGCAGGCCGCTGCGCTCCCACATGAGCGGGTACATCGAGTACGGCGTGAAGCCGGGCATCGTGTTGACCTCGTTGACGGTCACCCGGCCCGAGCCGGTGACGAAGAAGTCCACCCGGGCCAGGCCCTCGCAGCCGAGCGCCTCGAAGGCCCGCGCCGCGACGACCCGCACCTCGTCGATGACGTGCTGGGGCAGCTCGGCGGGGCAGCTGAGCTGGACGTGGGCGGCGTCGAGGTACTTCGCCTCGAAGTCGTAGAAGGCGTGGCCGTCGACGACGATCTCCCCCGGGAGCGCGGTGCGCGGGGCGTCGTCCCCGCGGCCCTGGAGGACGGCGCACTCGATCTCCCGGCCCTCGAGCGCCGCCTCGACGACGACCTTGGGGTCGTGGCGCTGTGCCTCGGCGATGGCGTCGGCGAGCTCGGCGCGGCGGTCGACCTTCGTGATGCCGAGGGACGAGCCGGCGCGCGCGGGCTTGACGAAGACCGGGTAGCCGAGGCTGTCGACGGACTCCATCGCGGCGTCGGCGTCGGTGCGCCACTGCCGCGGCGTGATGACCGTGTAGGGCCCCACCGGCAGCCCGTGACCCGCGAGGACGACCTTCATGTAGTGCTTGTCCATGCCGGCCGCGGACGCGAGCACCCCGGAGCCGACGTAGGGCAGCTGGGCCATCTCGAGCAGCCCCTGGAGCGTGCCGTCCTCACCGAAGGGCCCGTGGAGCACGGGGAAGACGACGTCGACCTCGCCGAGGCTGCGGGGCAGCTGGCCGGCCTCGGTGACGGTGAGCTCGCGGCGCACGTCCGCCATGGGCAGGACGACGTCGCCCTCGGCCTCCGCGACCTGCGGCAGGTCCCCGCCGGCGATGGACAGGGCGTCCGGGTCGTCCGGGGCGAGCACCCACTGGCCCGACGGCGTGATGCCGATGGGCAGGACGTCGTAGCGCTCACGGTCCAGGGCGCGCAGCACCCCGGCGGCCGTGGCGCAGCTGATCGCGTGCTCGCCGCTGCGCCCGCCGAAGACGAGGGCCACCCGGGTGCGGCGCGGCGCCCGGTGGCAGCGCCGGGGGCGGCGGCAGGAGGGGGCGCGGGCTGGGTCGAGTCGCTCATCGCCTGTGAGACTACCGGCGGTCGCTGACAGCGCCCCGGCAACCCGCCGCCCGCGTGGGCAGCCTCACCGCGGCTGCCCCGGCCCCGCCCCTGCGCGCCGCCCATCCGCTCTCCCCTGCTCCCTCCCGCACCGTGCGCCCGGTGGTCCACCGTGCGGGCGGTCGACCGGGCGCATGGTGGCACCAGGGGCAGCCGAGTGTGGGAGGGGTGGGCGTCGCACCAGGGGCAGCAGGGTGCGGGAGGGGCGGTGGGCGTCGCGCCCACGGGGCGACGGCCGCGGTCGTGGGACGGGTGACGGGGCAGCTCGCGCGCAGGTTTACCCTGACGCCGTGAACGACCGAGACCTCAGCCCCGCCACCTACGCCGTCGTCGCCGGGCGCCCCGAGCGCACCGAGGGGGCGCCGGTCAACCCGCCGGTGGTCCTCTCCTCCACCTACGTCGGCCGCGGCGCCGCCGTGCCGGGAGCCCCCGTCTACACCCGCCTGGGCACCGAGACCTGGGAGCCGCTCGAGGAGGCGCTGGCCGGCCTCGAGCGCGCCGCCGAGCCGGGCCTCGTCTTCGCCTCGGGCATGGCTGCGGTCAGCGCCGCGCTCGACCTCACCCGCCCCGGCACACGGCTGGTCGTCCCGCGCCACGCCTACCACGCCTCCCTCGTCGCGGCCCGGCACCTCGTCGAGCGCAGCAGCGTCGAGCTCGTCGAGGTCGACATCGCCGACACCGCCGCCGTCGTCGCCGCGATCGAGGGCGGCACGACCTCCCTCGTGTGGGTCGAGACGCCCACCAACCCGATGCTCGAGATCGCCGACATCGCCGCGATCAGCACCGCCGCCCACGCGGCCGGCGCCGTCGTCGTCGTCGACAACACCTTCGCCACCCCGCTGGCGCAGCGTCCCCTCGAGCTCGGTGCCGACGTCGTCGTCCACTCGGTGAGCAAGTACCTCTCCGGCCACTCCGACCTCATCCTCGGTGCCGTCCTCACGAGCTCGCGCGAGCTCTACGACGCCGTGCGCCTGCGCCGCGACATCGGCGGCGGCATCGCGGGACCGTGGGAGACGTGGCTCGCGCTGCGCGGCCTGCGCACCCTCGCGCTGCGCGTCGAGCGCTCCCAGGCCAACGCCGCCGAGCTGGCGCGCCGCCTCGAGGGCCACGAGCACGTCGTCGCCGTCTCCCACCCCTCCCTGGCCAGCCACCCGCAGCACGAGCGCGCCACCGCGCAGATGGACGGCTACGGCTCGATCATCACGCTGCGCCCCGCCGGTGGGCAGGCCGGCGCGGACGCCCTCGCCTCCGCGGTGCGCCTGTGGGTCCCGGCCACGAGCCTGGGCGGCGTCGAGTCGAGCCTCGAGCGGCGCCGGCGCTTCGCCTCCGAGGCCCCCACCGTGCCCGACGACCTCCTGCGCCTGTCCGTGGGCGTCGAGGACGTCGAGGACCTCTGGGCCGACCTGCAGCACGGGCTGGCCGCGGCGGCCGCCGTCTAGCATCGGGGCATGACCGCCTCGCGCACCACCCGGACCGTCGCCGCCGCCTCCCTCGCCGCCCTCGCGCTCGCCGCGTGCGCGAACGACGACGGCGAGCCCTCGCCGTCGTCGTCGACGAACCCGCCGCCCGTGGTCACCGAGCCGACGACCGGCGCCTCCCCCACCGAGGACCCGTCGGCGAGCCCGGAGCCGGGCACCGACGCGCCGACCGACACCCCCGCCCCGGAGGAGCCGACCGACGCGCCCACCTTCGGCCCCGCGGGCACCGCGCAGAGCGCCGAGCCGAGCGGTGACCTCCTCCTCCCGGTCGGCCTGCGCGTGGGCGACCACGAGGGCTTCGACCGGGTCGTCGTCGAGCTCACCGGTGCGGGCGTGCCCGGCTGGCAGGTCGAGTACGTCGACGAGGCGATCGAGGACGGCCGGGGCGAGCGCGTGGACGTCGACGGCGAGGCGATCCTCTCCGTCTACGTCTCCGGCACCCGCTACCCCGACGAGGGCGAGGAGCACTACGTCCCCGGCGAGCCGCTCGAGGGCCCGGACATCGTCGAAGAGGTCCACTACCTGGGGACCTTCGAGGGGCTGACCCAGCTCTTCATCGGTGTCGACGACGGGCCCGCGGACTACCGGGTCTTCACGCTCGCTGACCCGGCCCGCCTCGTCATCGACATCGCCGACCCGCAGGACTGAGCGCTAGACGCCCTCGGCCTTGCGGGGCCGGGAGAGCAGCGCCTCGGTCATCGCGAGGACCGGCAGGCCCTCGTGGAGGACGGCGGCGACGGCCTGGCTGATCGGCAGGTCGACGCCGTGCGCGGCGGCGAGCTCGAGGACGGCGCGGCAGGACTTCACGCCCTCGGCGGTCCCGCCGGTGGCGGCCACGGCCTCCTCCAGCGACATCCCCTCCCCCACGTGCCGGCCGAGGGTGTTGTTGCGCGACAGCCGTGAGGCGCAGGTCGCGACGAGGTCCCCCAGGCCCGCGAGGCCGGCGAAGGTCTCGGCCTGCGCGCCGAGCGCGAGGCCCAGGCGGGTGGTCTCGGCCAGCCCGCGGGTGATGATCGTCGCCGTCGTGTTGTCCCCGAAGCCGGCGCCCTGGGCCATGCCGACGGCGAGCGCGATGACGTTCTTCACCGCGCCACCGAGCTCGACGCCGACGACGTCGGTGTTCGTGTAGGGCCGGAAGTACGGGGTGGCGCAGGCGTGCGCGACCCGCGCGGCGGTGGCCTCGTCGCTCGCGGCGACGACGGTGGCCGTGGGCTGGTGGGTGGCGATCTCGCGGGCGAGGTTGGGCCCGGAGACGACGGCGACCCGCCCCTCCTCCAGGCCGAGCGCCTCGCGCAGCACCTCGCTCATCCGCTCGTGGGTGCCGAGCTCGACGCCCTTCATGAGGGAGACGACGACGGCGTCCGGCTCGAGCGCGTCCGCGGAGCCGGACAGCACCGCACGCACGGCCTGGGACGGGACGGCCACCGCGACAAGGGCGGCGCCGGCGAGCGCGGCCCGCAGGTCCGTCGTCGCCGTGACGCCGCCCGGCAGGGTGACGCCGGGCAGGTACCGCTCGTTGCGGTGCTCCTCGGAGATCTCGCGGCACGCCTCGGGCGAGCGGCCCCACATGGTGACCTCGTTGCCGGCGTCGGCGAGGACGGCGGCGAAGGTCGTGCCCCAGCTGCCAGTGCCGAGGACCGCTGCGCGCGGGGCCGGGGCGGTGGTCGTGCTGGTCATGCATCCCTCTCGGTGCGGGTGGTGCGGCGGGCGCGAGTGGCGCGGCGGGCGCGCTTGCGCTCGGCGCGGGCCGCGAGGTCGGCGGCGTGCGGGTCGCCGTCGCGGCGGGTGTCGTAGGGGCGGGCCGGGGGCTCCTCGCCCCGCAGGCCGGCGAGGATCTCGGTGATCGCGGCCATGACGCGCTCGGTCGCCTCGCGCAGCGCCTGCGGGTCGTCCTCGCGGCCGTACAGGTCCTCCAGCGGCACGGGCGGGCCGGCCTCGACCCGCACGGTGCGGCGCGGGACCACGTGGAGCGTCCGCCCGTAGCGGGCCAGGACGTCCTGCGGCCCCCACTGCGCGACCGGCACCACCGGCACCCGCGCCGAGAGCGCGAGACGGGCGACGCCGTGCTTCGCCGTCATCGGCCACAGGTCGGGGTCACGGGTGAAGGTGCCCTCGGGGAAGATCCCCACGCACAGCCCCTGGGCGAGCGCCTCCCGTGCCGGCTCGAGGGCCGCGACGGCCGAGGCGCTGTCGCGCTCGACGGCGATCTGCCCCGCCTTGCCGATCACCCAGCCCACGACCGGGACCCGGAAGAGGGTGTGCTTGGCGAGGAAGCGGGGGGCGGCGCCGTGGTTGTACAGGTAGTGCGCGAAGACGAGCGGGTCGACGTTGGTGAGGTGGTTCCCGGCCGCGATGAAGCCGCCCTCGGCGGGCAGGTGCTCGGTGCCGCGCCAGTCGCGGCGCATCGTCACCCGCAGCAGCGGGCGCAGCAGCCCGGCGATGACGCGGTACATCGGAGGGACGGGTCTGGTCACCCGGGGATCGTATCGTCGCGCCCTACGCGCTCCCGACGGCGGGAGCCGCCACCACCCCCTCCGCCGGGGCGGGCGCCGTCGTCGGGACGGGGCGGCGGGCGGCACGTCGCCGCCGCACGAGGCGGACGACGCCGAACGCCACCCGCGCCAGGACGAGGACGACGACGGCGGCCGGCACCCACGGCACCGCGACGGCGGTGACGGTGGCCGTCTCGCGGACGGCGTCGGGGCCGGTGCTCAGCCGCGCGAGGACGGAGACGTCGGCGCTGAGCAGGCCCCACGCGGGCACGCCGGGCAGGGCGAGGGAGTCCGCGACCCCGGTGAGCGCCGAGGCGCGCAGCCGGTCCCCGGGCATGAGCTCGGGCAGCGGGACGGTCGCGGGCTCCTCGGCGAGCGGGCCGAAGGGGCTGCTGATCGTGACGGCCGACTGGGGCATGAGCCGGGCGTTGCCCTCGTTCGCCACGGTGAAGTCCACCCGGGTGTCGCCGGACCAGAAGTTCCACCACGGGGCGTCCCGGGTGAGGGTGAGGTCGGAGACGGTGACGGCGGGCGCGAGCTCACCGGGCACCCGGAGGTACACGCGGCTGGCGACGCGGGCCTCGACGAGCACCCGCTCGCCCGCGCTCGTCGTCTCCTCGCGCGGCATCGACACGACGACGCCGGCGACGTAGTCGCCCGGCTGCTCGTTCTCGGGGACGGTGACGGTGAAGGGGACGGCGCTCTCCCCGCCGGGCTCGAGGGTGACGCGGGCCGTCGCCGGCGTGATCCAGGCACCGGCGAAGCGCGGGGTGTCCTCGGCGAGGAGCAGGCCGAGGTCGCCGGAGGGTGTGGTGACGGCGTCGGTCGCCCACACGTCCACGGTGATCTCCTCCGCGCCGCGGTTGCGGACGAGGACGGTGTCCTCGTGCGTCTGCCCGGGGTCGAGGGTGAGCTCGAAGGCCTGGCGCGGGCCGTCGTCGTCGGGGGCGGGCAGCACCTCCCAGGCGGCGGGTGGCGGGGCCTCCTGCGCGGCGGCGGGGGTGGCGAGCAGGGCGGCGGCGAGGATCGCGGCCGCGGTGGCAAGACGTCTCATCGGGTCCTCCTTGGGGTCGGTCCGGGGCGCCGGTGCGGGAGGGCGGGCCCTCCCGCACCGGCGGACCCGCTAGAAGACGGTGACGGTCACCCGGGCGACGTAGTCACCGGGCACCGTCGAGGTGGGGGCGTGCAGGAGCAGCTCCCCGCCGACCGTCGTCGTGCCGCGACCGCCGCCGGGGGCGGCCGAGGCGAGGGTCGTGCCCTCGGTGAAGCCCTCGCCGGGGGCGACGGGCTCCCCGGCGGTGACCTCCTGGGTGGGCGCGGCGGACAGCACGCGGGGGGTGACCCCGAGGTACCGGCCCTCGAGCACCGCGGGCCCGGCCCGGAAGTCGGTCACCTCGGCGGTGAGCGACCAGCCCGGGTCGGCCGGGCGGGTGTCGGCCACCGTGATGGTGGGCAGGTCACCCGACGCCGCGAGGTGGCTGAGCCCGGTCTCGAGCCCGGCCGTCCCGAGGCTCACCCGGTCGGCACCGACCGCCACGGCGAGGCCGCCGGTCTCCGGGATGGAGACCTCGACGTCGAAGCCGTCCGTCGTCTGCCCGGTCACCGGCTGGGTGGCGCCGCGGACCTGGGACATGAGCCAGTCGTGGGTGACCGGGTTGTTGTAGGCCGGTACCCAGGAGAAGTGGCCGCTGAGCGGGATGCTCGGGCCGTCCGCGTCCGGCGGGGTGCCGGTCGTGCCCGCCTCGAAGATGGTGACGAGGTGGTGGGCACCGATGTCCTGCGCGGCGCGACGCTGCTCGGTCTGCAGCGCGACGGCCTCGGCGAGTGGGAGGTTGCCGGCCCACCGCCGCTGGACGACGTCGACCCCGAGCTCCTCGAGGGCGGTGACGCTGTCGTAGACACCCTGCACCGGGACGGTGCGGTCGTCCTCGGAGTGGAACTGCCAGATCGGGAAGTCCACCAGCTCCGCCAGGCCGGGGTTCGCCCCGGGACCGTAGGCGACGGTGACGGCGCCGGCGAAGACGTCGGAGTCGTCGATGAGGAGGTTCCACGTGCCGATCGACCCCAGCGACAGGCCGGTGATGTAGACCCGGTCGGGGTCGATGGGGAGCGTCTCCTTGGCGTGCTCGACCATCGCGAAGAGGCCCGCGCGGCCCTCCTCGTCCTGCCACGACAGGTCGGGGTGACGCTGCGGCGCCATGACGAAGGCGGGGTGCTCTGCCTGCGCCTCCGGCTCGGCCCAGGAGGTGACGAGGCGGTTGGCGAGGAGCTGGGCGGCGTTGTCGGTGCCCGACTCCCCCGACCCGTGGAGCGCGAGGACGAGCGGGTAGAGCCGCCCGTCGCCCTCGCCGTCGCGCACCGCCTCCGGCTCGAAGAACCGGTAGGCGAAGTCCGAGCCCTCCCCCGTCCACTGCTCGACGGAGAAGTCGTCGACGACGGAGCGGACGACCTCGGTGTTGACCACCGTCGTCGAGCGGGCCGGGACGGTCTCGTCGTCGCCGACGAGGTCCTCGGTCTGGCGCACCGAGTAGGCGCCGTCGAGCGGGTACTGGTTGTTGATGCCCGTGTAGAACAGGACGCCGGCGTTCGCGTCGTAGCGGGACAGCTCGAGGATCACCCACCCCCCGCTCGTGCCGGCCCGGTCCGCGGAGCGCTCCGGCGCGTCGCTGAGGTACGCGTGGGTGACGGTCCGCTCGCCGGTGCTCGTGTTGCCGGGGGTGGAGCCGCTGAGCCGGGCGGTGACGGTGAACGCCTCGGGGTCCAGGGGCACGTCGCCGAAGTCGAGCTCCTCGGAGTACTGGACCGCGAGCGCCGTCACCTTGGCGCCCTCGTCGAGGGTCTCGACGAGGACGACGGCGTCGGTGATCTGGGCGTCGGCCGGTGCGGCGAGCGCCGGGGCGGCGCCCAGGGCGCCGAGCGCGAGGGCCGCGACGGCGGTAAGACCGACCGCCCGCCCCCGTCTGATGGGAATTGCCATGACTGCACATCCTCACTTCATCGTGGTGATGACGTCCTGCGACTGGATGCGGCTATTCACGCGCACACAGAACGCGATCACATCCGGATTCTCAAATGCCGGTGGACGACGTCGTCCAGCACGATCACGGCCCCCGACGAGCGAGAGGTTAGCGGCCTTTCCCGGGCCTGACAATGCCGTGTTCACCGGGCGTGCACACTTCTGCCGCGCCCGATGAATGACATTGCTGCAAGACCGCGCCCTTTTGATTGTCCGAAACCGTCGAAAAGGTCTCCGCTAAACCACGGGGCACCCTTTTGTCATCCCGCGTCCGACGCATTTTCTCGTGCCGGCAGGATGATTTCTCACAGCGGCATAGGGGTGCCCGGGGCCGCTCGGGAGAAGAACGGGCTCAGATCCAGCCGTGCCGACGCGCGACCTGGACGGCCTCGTGGCGGTTGGCGGCGCCCAGCTTCATCGCGGCCGCGGAGAGGTAGTTGCGGACCGTCCCGGGGCTGAGGTGGGCACGCTGGGCGATCTCCTCCACGGGCGTGCCGTCGGCGGCGAGCTCGAGGACGTCGGCCTCGCGCGGGGTGAGCGGGGAGTCGCCCGCGCTGATCGCCTCCGCGGCGAGCTCGGGGTCGACGTAGCGCCCGCCCGCCTGGACCTGGCGAACGACGTCGGCGAGCACCCGCCCCGAGACCGTCTTGGGCAGGAACGCCGAGACGCCGGCCTCCAGGGCCCGCTTGAGGTAGCCGGGCCGGCCGTGGCTCGTGACGATGACCGAGCGGCAGCCGGGGACCTCCGCGGCGAGCTGCTGGGCGACGGCGATCCCGTCGAGCCCCGGCATCTGGAGGTCGAGGACGGCGACGTCGGGGCGGTGGTGCCGCCCCGCGGCCACGGCCTCGGGGCCGGACGCGGCCTGCGCGACGACCTCGATGTCCTCCTCCAGCCCGAGGAGGCCGGCGAGGGCGTCGCGGATGAGGTTCTCGTCGTCGGCCAGGAGGATGCGGATCATGGTGCTCCCATCGTGCCACCGGCGTCGTCGCGGCTGAGCGGGACGCGCGCCCGCAGGGTGAAGGTGCCCCCGGAGGCCTCGGTCGTCACCGTGCCGCCGAGGCCGGCGAGGCGCTCGGAGAGGCCGACGAGACCCGAGCCGGTGGACGGCGGGCCGCTCACGCCGTCGTTGACGATGGTCAGCTGCGCGAGGCGCTCCCCGGCCGCCTCGACGACGGCGACGTCGATGGTGCACGTGTCGGCCGAGGAGTGCCGCACGACGTTCGTCGCCCCCTCGCGCACCACCCACGCGAGCGCGGACTGGACCCGCGGCGGCAGCGTGGTGTCCTCGCCGATGATCCGGGTGCGCACGCCGGCCGAGCGGAGCACCGAGCGCGCGCCGGCGAGCTCGGTGGCGAGGTCGGCCCGCCGGTAGCCGGCGACGACGGCGCGCACCTCCCGCAACGAGTCGCCTGCCAGCTCGCGGACCTCGAGCATCTGCTCGGCGGCCCGCTCCCCCTGGCCGCGGCGGCTCAGCTCGGCGCCGAGCTCGCTCTTGAGCGCGATGGCCGACAGTGCCCGGCCCAGGACGTCGTGGAGGTCGCGTGAGAAGCGCAACCGCTCCTCGGCGACGGCGAGGCGGGCGTGGAGCTGGCGCGTGCGCTCCTGCTCCCACACGACCCCGAGCATCCACACCGAGATCCGGAAGCTCGGGGTGATCGCGACCATGACGATACCGAAGAGGAGCGCGGTGGAGGGGACGAGCGCCCAGTCGAGCGCCGGCCGGTTGGCGAGCGCGGCAACCACGCTGACGACGAGCGACAACGGGACGAGCACCGGGGAGGTGACCACCGGCGTCACCGCGAACAGGCACGTGGCGAGCGCGAGGAGCAGCCCCGCTCCCCTGCCGTCCCAGCCGATGGTCGCGGCGGGCGGCAAGCCGACCATCGCGGCGGCCCCGGCGGCGGCGGTGAGGGCGAGGAGGAGGGCCACCGGCCCCCGCGGCAGCGGCGTGCTGTCGCGGAAGGCGGTGACCCCCTGGCGGATGACGATGATCGCCACGCCGGTCTCGACGACGACGAGACCGGCGTAGGCGGTGAACGCGGCGCCCCGGTCCGGGTCGAGCTCGCTGGTCCCGATGACCGAGGCCGCAAGGAGCGGGACCATCCCGAGGAGGAGGTAGAGCGTCCATCGGGTGTACGTCTCGAAGCGTTCCGGACCGGTGCGGCGGCGCCACGAGTCGACTAGTCGCATGGGCGCATCCTCTCAGCAGCCGCGGGGCGGGACGGTCGACGGGTCCGTCAGCGGCGCGGCTCCCAGCGCATCCAGCGCCGGGTGGCCAGGGCGCCGAGGACGATCCACAGGGCCAGGGCAGCGAGGGGCTGGGCGACGTCCGCGAACGCCCCGGAGGCGACCGTCCCGTCGAGGGCGACGGCGCCGAGACCGTGCTGGACGAGGGCGACGACCGGGAACATCGGCGTCCACTGGGCAACCGTCGCAAGGGCGTCGGGCATGATGTGCACCGGGATCGCGAGCCCGGACAGCGCGGTGGCGACCATGAGGATCGGCAGCGTCGTCAGCTGCGCCGTCTCCACCGTGCGGGTGAGCCCGGCGGAGGCCGCCGCGAGGAGGACGAAGAGGACGATCCCGCCGATGACGGCGGCCGCGACCCACAGCGGGTTCTGCAGCGTCGGCACCTCCAGCCACACGGCCATCGCGACGACGCCGAGCACGAGCTGGGCGAGCAGGACGAGGACCGCGGGAGCGGCGGTGGCCGCGATGATCTCGCCGCGGGAGACGTCACCGGTGAGCAGCCGCTTGAGGACGAGCTCCTCGCGGCGGGCGACGATCGTCGTCGTGAGGTTGTAGTAGACGACGATGACCAGAGCGAGCGCCACGAGCATGGTGAGGAGCATGCCGGCGACACCCGCGCCCCCGCTGTCGGGAGTCATCCCGAGGGTGGCGAAGAAGAGCACCGTGAGCGGGGCGAGGGCGACGGCGTTGAACAGGGTGGTGCGGTTGCGCACGAGGAGGAGCATCTCGGCGCGGACGAGGGACAGGACGCGGGCCGCGCGCCCGGCGCGGGGGGCCGAGGCGGTGGCGGGCTGCAGGGCGGTGGTGGTCATGGTCGTGGTTCCTTCGGGTGAGGTCTGACGGGAGCGGCTCAGGCGGTGGCGAGCTCGGGGACCGACGGCGCCGCGGCGTCGTCGTCCTCCCCGGCCACCGCGAGGAAGGCCCGCTCGAGGGAGGCGTGGCTCGCCTCGAGGTTGGTGAGGGCCTCCCCGGCCGCGTTGGCGCGCTCGAGGAGCGCGGTGAGCGTGGCCTGGAGGTCGCGCGACTCGATCTCGACGAGACCGGTGCGGGTGCGCCCGGCGGTGAGGAGCGCGGGCAGGGCGTGCAGCGCACGCGGGTCGGCGAGCTCACCGGCCGTCGTGCGGTAGCGGATGCGTGCCGGCTCACCGGCGACGATCTCGGCGACCGTGCCCTCACGGACCACCCGGCCCGCGTGCATGATCGCGAGTCGGTCGGCGAGCTCCTCCGCCTCCTCGAGGTAGTGGGTGGTGAGGATGACGGTCGTGCCCGCCTCGAGGAGCCGGCGCACGAGCTCCCACGCGTCGCGGCGCGACTGCGGGTCCAGGCCGGTGGTCGGCTCGTCGAGGAAGAGGATCTCGGGGCGGCCCATGATGGCCAGGGCGAGGTCGAGGCGGCGCCGCTCACCGCCGGACAGGGACTTCACCTGGACCGTGGCCCGGTGGCGCAGTCCGACGAGCTCGAGGGCCTGCGCCACGGGCATGGGCGCACCGAGGGTGCCGTGCCACATGCGGGCGGTCTCGGCGGTGGTGAGGTCGGCGGGGAAGCCGGCCTCCTGGAGCATGATCCCGGTGCGCGGGCGCACGAGGTGCCGCTCGCGGTAGGGGTCGCGGCCCAGGACGCGGACGGTGCCGGCGCTGGCGGGCGCGATGCCCTCGACGACCTCGAGGAGTGAGGTCTTGCCGGCGCCGTTGGTGCCGAGGAGCGCGAAGAGCTCCCCGCGGCGGACCGTGAGGTCCACGCCCCGGACCGCCGTGAAGGCGGCCTTCCCGGAGCCGTAGCGGCGCTGGATGCCGGTGACGGTGATGACGGAGCTGGTGTCGGTGGTGGTCATGTCTCCACCCTCCACCCGGGTTCGCGCGCGCAGCAGTGCGCGGCGTCATCGCCTCGGGTGGAACGCGCACGGCCGGCCCATGACACGTGTCATGGGCCGGCCGTGGACCTGCTCAGTCGAGCTGCTGGACGTCCGCGCCGAGGGCGTGGAGCTTGCCCATGAAGTCCTCGTAGCCGCGGTAGATGATGTCGATGCCGCTCACCCGCGAGGTGCCCTCGGCGGCGAGCGCCGCGATGAGGTGGGAGAAGCCGCCGCGGAGGTCGGGGACCTCGATGTCGGCCGCCTTGAGCGGCGTCGGGCCGGAGACGACGGCCGAGTGGTTGAAGTTGCGGTGCCCGAAGCGGCAGGGCGAGCCGCCGAGGCACTCGCGGTAGACCTGGATCTGGGCGCCCATGCCGCGCAGCGCCTCGGTGAAGCCGAAACGGTTCTCGTAGACCGTCTCGTGGACGATCGACAGGCCGGTGGCCTGGGTGAGCGCGACGACGAGCGGCTGCTGCCAGTCGGTCATGAAACCGGGGTGGACGTCGGTCTCGAGGACGATCGACTTGAGCTCGCCGCCCGGGTGCCAGAAGCGGATGCCGTCGTCGGTGACCTCGAAGTCGCCGCCGACCTTCCGGAAGGTGTTGAGGAAGGCCATCATCCCGTGCTGGTCCGCGCCGCGGACCATGATGTCGCCGCCGGTGGCCAGCGCCGCGCAGGCCCACGAGCCGGCCTCGATGCGGTCGGTGAGCGCGGTGTAGGTGGCGCCGCCGAGGCGGTCGACGCCCTCGATGCGGATGACGCGGTCGGTGTCGACGGAGATGATCGCGCCCATGCGCTGGAGGAAGGCGATGAGCGCCATGATCTCCGGCTCGGTGGCGGCGTTGCTCAGCTCGGTCTTGCCCTTGGCGCGCACGGCGGTGAGCAGGAGCTGCTCGGTGGCGCCGACGCTCGGGTAGGGCAGCTGGATCTTGGCACCGGTGAGCCCGCGCGGCGCGGTGATGTGGATGCCCTGGGGGCGCTTGTCCACGACGGCGCCGAACTCGCGCAGGATCGACAGGTGGTAGTCGATCGGGCGGTCGCCAATGCGGCAGCCGCCGAGGTCGGGGATGAAGGCCTCCCCGAGGCGGTGGAGCAGCGGGCCGCAGAAGAGGATCGGGATGCGGCTCGAGCCGGCGTGGGCGTCGATGTCCGCGACGTGCGCGGTCTCGACGTCGCTGGAGTCCAGGCGGATGACGCCGGCCTCGACGTCGTAGTCCACCGTGACGCCGTGCAGGCGCAGCAGGCCGGAGACCACCTCGACGTCCTTGATCTGCGGGACGTTGCGCAGCTCGGACGGGTCCTCGCCGAGCAGCGCCGCGACCATGGCCTTGGAGACGAAGTTCTTCGCGCCGCGGACGCTGATCTCGCCCTTCAGCGGCGTCCCGCCGTTCACCTGCAGTACTGCGCTCATACCCACCTCATCGCCGACGTCGGACCCGCGCGGCCCGGACAGTCCAGCATAAGCCGCCGATGTGAGGGAGGGATGGGAGGACGTGAAGGGTCCGTGAAGGTGCCCAACCTCACGCGTCTGGCCCGGCCCGGCTCGCGGCGGTGACCTCCCCGGTTCACCTCGCCGGGACCCGTGCGGACGGGGGAGCTCGGAGGAGAACAGGGGAGGTCGCCGCTGACGGGCCCGCCGGCCCCGCGCCCGTCGTCTTGACAGCCCCGGTGACCGGTGTCACGCTTTTGCCGAATCGATTCGGCACGCCGGAGCGGCCGGGTCGGGACCCCCATCGGACACAGGCGTCGGGAGCGCAGATGAACAATCGACGGACACCCATCGGGATCGCCCTGGCGGCGGCACTGGCACTGACAGCGTGCAGCAACGACGACGGCGCCTCGTCGGGCGACGGCGAGGGCGGCGGTGAGATCACCGTCTGGGCCCACCAGGGCCAGGAGTCGGAGGTCGACGCCCTCCAGGCCGCCGTCGACGGCTTCAACTCCTCCCAGGAGGAGTACACGGCGACCCTCCAGCTCGTCCCCGAGGCCGACTACACGAGCACGGTGACGACGACCGCCGCCGACTCGCTGCCCGACGTCCTCGAGTACGACGGCCCGATGATGGCCTCGCTCGTCTACGCCGGGAAGCTCGCCCCCGTCGGCGACCTCGTCGCGGCCGAGACGCTGGAGAACCAGACCGACTCCGCGCTCGCGCAGAACACCTACCCCGTCGACGGCGAGGTCTACGGCGTCTCGCAGTTCGACGCCTCCCTCGGCATCTACGCCAGCGCCTCGAAGCTCGAGGCCGCGGGCGCCGAGTACCCGCAGGGCCTGGAGGACGCCTGGACGGTCGACGAGTTCGAGGCCGCCCTCGAGGCGCTCGCCGCGGAGGACGAGGACGGCCAGGTCCTCGACATCAAGGAGAACTACGGCGCCGAGTGGCCCACATACGGCTTCCTGCCGGTCGCCTGGTCGACCGGGAAGAACATCATCGAGGACAACGCCGCGGACGGGAGCCTCAACAGCCCCGAGGTCGTCGCCGCCGTCGAGCGCTTCGCCGGCTGGCGCGAGTACATCGACCCGAACACCGACGACGCCGCCTTCCTCGACGGCCGCGTCGCGATGAGCTGGGTGGGCCACTGGATGTACAACCCGTACGCCGAGGCGCTGGGCGAGGACCTCGTCGTCCTGCCGCTGCCGGACTTCGGCGCCGGCCCCAAGAGCGGCCAGGGCTCCTGGGCGTGGGGCGTCAACCCGGAGAGCGACAACGCCGAGGGCGCCGCGGCGTTCCTCGACTTCCTCACCACCGACGACCAGGTCGCGGCCATGACCGACGCCAACGCCGCTCCCCCGGCCACGACGACGGTCCTGGAGTCCAGCGAGCTCTACGGTGCGGACGGCCCGCTCGCGATCTTTGCCGAGTCGCTCCAGGCCACGTGCGGTGACGCCGCGCCCAGCGCCGACTGCGTCGCCGTCCCCCGCCCGATCACCCCGGCCTACCCGGTCATCAGCCAGCAGTTCTCCGAGGCCTTCTTCGGCGCCTACGAGGGCGGCAACGCCCAGGAGCTGCTCGACACCGCGGCCCGCACCATCGACCTGGACTTCCAGGACAACGACGGCTACGGCCTGCGCTGACACACCGCCGTGGGCGGGAGCACGCCGCTCCCGCCCACGGCACCTCACGAGGAGCAACGATGACCACTGCGGTGACGCGCCGGGCCCGCGCCCGGCGCCCGGAGACCCTGGCGGGCTGGGCGATGATCGCGCCCGCCGCGATCGGGCTCCTCCTGTTCGTCCTGCTGCCCTTCCTGCTCGCCGGCTGGCTGTCGACGCAGAACGTGCGCCTCGACACCCCGCAGCCGCCGTCGTGGTTCGGGCTCGAGCACTACCGGCGGATCCTCCTCGACCCGGACTTCCGCGGCGAGTTCCTCACCGGGCTGCGCAACAACCTCATCTTTGCGGCCGTCGTCGTGCCGGTGCAGACGTCCCTGGCCCTCGCGCTGGCCGTCCTGCTCAACCGGCCGCTGCGCGGCATGCCGGTGTTCCGCACCTTCTTCTTCATGCCCGTCGTCTTCCCCATGGCCCTCGTGGCCGTGGTCTGGAAGGTCATCTACACCCGCGGCGAGCTGGGCCTGCTCAACTCGGTCCTCGACACCGTCTCCTTCGGGCTCATCCCCTCCCAGGACTGGCTGGGCAACCCGAGCACGGCGCTCGCCGCGATCATCATCATGTCGATCTGGCAGGGTGTCGGGCTGCAGATGGTCATCCTCCTCGCCGGCCTCCAGGGCATCCCGGGCGAGCTCTACGAGGCCGCGGCCCTCGACAAGGCCGGCCCGTGGCAGCGCTTCCGCCACGTCACCCTGCCGGGCCTGCGCAACACCCTGATCTTCGTCGCGATGGTGACGACCATCCTGTCCTTCCGCGTCTTCGACCAGGTCTACATCATGACCGGCGGCGGCCCGCAGGACGCGACGACGACGGTCATGTACCAGGCCGTGACGACCGCCTTCACGGCGAACAACGTCGGGCGGGCGTCGGCCATCACCGTGCTGTTCTTCCTCATCGTCCTGACCATCACCCTGATCCAGCGCCGTGTGCTGCGCGAGGAGCGTGAGATCGCATGACCACCCACCGCTCCCGTCCCGCGCGCACCGCGGGCAGCTACCTCCTCCTCACGGTCCTCGCGCTCGTCTTCGTCGCGCCGATCGCCTACCTCGTCGTCGGCAGCTTCAAGCCGTCCTCGGAGGTCATCGACGGCGTCGGCGGCTTCGTCCCCCGCGACCTGTCCCTCGACAACTACACCGGGATGCTCGGTCGCTTCTCCAGCCCCGCCACCGGGTACTTCTCCGACTTCTTCCTCACCTCGCTGCTCGTCACGACCGGCGTCGTCGTCCTCGGTCTGCTCGTCAACTCGATGGCGGCCTACTCCCTCGCGCGGCTGCGCTGGAGCGGGCGGGACGCGGTCATGCTCGGCGTCGTCGCCCTGACGATCCTGCCCTTCGAGGCGATCGCGGTGCCGCTGTTCTACGCCCTCAACGAGCACCGCAACACGTACTACATCCAGATCCTGCCCTTCGTCGCGAGCGCCTTCTCGATCTACCTCTTCTACTCCTTCTTCATCGGCCTGCCGAAGGAGATCGAGGAGGCCGCGCGCCTGGACGGCGCCGGCGTGTGGCGCACCTACCTGCGCATCGTCGTGCCGATGTCCAAGCCGGTCTTCGCGACGGTGGCGATCCTGTCCTTCCTCACGACGTGGGGCTCCTTCCTGTGGCCGGTCATGATGATCGACCAGCCGCAGAAGCGGCCGCTGCCGCTGGCGATCGCGGTGTTCCAGGGACAGCCGCCCTACGACTGGGGCCAGATCTTCGCCTTCGGCGTCCTCATGGTGCTGCCCGTCCTCCTCGTCTTCCTCCTCTTCCAGCGCTGGTTCGTCCAGAGCCTGGCGTCCTCGGGCCTCAAGGGCTGACGCCCGCCCACTTCCCCGCACAAGAAGAAAGCAGCTGCATGCCTCTCGCCCTGCCCGACCGCTGGGTCTGGGACTTCTGGTTCGCCCACGACGGGGACGACGTCCACGTCTTCTACCTCCAGGCGCCGCGCTCGCTCGGCGACCCCGACCTGCGCCACCACAGCGCGACGGTCGGGCACGCCGTGAGCCGCGACCTGCGCAGCTGGGAGGTGCTGCCCGACGCGCTCGGTCCCGGGGAGGGGGACGACTTCGACTCCCTCGCCACGTGGACCGGAAGCGTCATGCGCCACGACGGTGTGTGGCACATGTTCTACACGGGCGTCTCGACGGCGGAGGTCGGCGCGGTCCAGCGCGTGGGCCTGGCCACCTCCCCCGACCTGCTCACGTGGACCAAGCAGGGCATGGTCCTCGAGGCCGACCCCCGCTGGTACGAGCGCCTCCACGACGGCGTGCGGGAGGAGGCGTGGCGCGACCCATGGGTGTGGCACGAGCCGACGACGGGCCGCTTCCACATGTACCTCACCGCCCGGGCCGACCACGGGCCGCTCGACGGGCGCGGCGTCGTCGGGCACGCCGTCTCCGACGACCTGCGCACCTGGGAGGCGCTGCCCCCGGTCTCCGAGCCGGGCGACTTCTACCACCTCGAGGTCCCCCAGCTCCTCCACATCGGCGGCGCGTGGCGGGTGGCCTTCTGCCTCACCGCCGGGGAGCACAGCGCGGTCCGCCGGGCGCGCGCGGGCTTCGTCGCGGAGGGCGGCACCCACGTCCTCACCGGCCCAGGCCCGCTCGGCCCGTTCCGCCTCGAGACCGAGCGCTTCCTCCTCGGGGACGCGACCGCCAGCCTCTACGCGGGGCGCTTCGTCGAGCACAGCGGGAGCTGGTACCTCCTCGCATGGGAGCACGTGGACGACGACGGCGGTTTCGGCGGCCGCATCAGCGACCCGATGCCCGTGTCCGTGGACGAGGACGGGACGATCCGGGTGACCCGTCCGGCATAAAGTGTGGGGGCCAGCAGCCGACGAGGGAGGACCGGGGTGACGAGGAGGCCACGCATCCGCGACGTCGCCGAGCTCGCCGGTGTGGCGCCGTCGACCGTCTCCGTCGTCCTCAACGACACCGAGGGCGCGCGGGTGGCCGGCAGCACCCGGGACCGGGTGCGGGCGGCCGCGGCCGAGCTCGGCTACGTGCCCAACTCGCTGGCCCGGGGGCTGCGCACGCAGCGCTCGGGGACCCTCGCCTTCATCAGCGACGTCATCGCGACCACCCCCTACGCGGGCCAGCTCATCCAGGGCGCGCAGGACGCCGCCTGGGAGGCCGGGTACCTCCTCATGCTCGTCAACACGGGCGGGGACAAGACGCTCGAGGAGCACGCCGTGCGGGCGCTGCGCCAGCAGCAGGTCGACGGCGCGCTCTACGCGACGATGTACCACCGCTCGGTGACGCTTCCGCGGGTGCTCGACGGGCTGCCCACCGTGCTTCTGGACTCGCGGCCGGCGGAGGGCGCGACGACCTTCGTCGTGCCCGACGAGCAGCAGGGCGCGCAGTCGGCGGTCGAGGAGCTCGTGCGGCACGGGCACCGCCGCATCGGCTTCGTCCGTGACCTCCACGACGGCCCCGCCGTCGACCGTCGCCTGCGCGGCTACGAGGAGACCCTGGCCGCCCACGGGCTCGAGGTGGATCCGGGGCTCGTCGTGCGGGAGCGCTCGGACTCCGCGGGCGGTGACCGCGCCGCGGGGGTGCTGCTCGACTCCGAGCGGCCGCCGTCGGCGATCTTCGCCTTCAACGACCAGATGGCGATCGGCGTCTACCGGGCCGCCGCCGCGCGGGGCGTGCGCATCCCGCAGGACCTGTCCGTCATCGGCTTCGACGACCTCTACGTCGTCTCCAGCGAGCTCACCCCCGGCCTGACGACGATGGCGCTGCCGCACCGGGAGATGGGCCGGCTCGCCGCCCTGGCCCTCATCGCCGAGCGCGACGGCGCCGAGCCCGCCGGGGAGATGCTCGTCCCCTGCCCCGTCGTCCGCCGCGGCTCCGTCGGCCCGGCGTCGCCCGCCGCTGCCACGCCGCACTGAGCTACCCGGTCCCCCTCATCAGGACCCGTGCGAACGGGGAAGGTCGGAGGAGAACCGGGGAGGTCAGCACAGGCCCAGACGAGAGCCGGATTCCTCGGCGGAGGAATCCGGCTCTCGCGAGTCGGGGGCGCCCTGTCAGCGGAGGGGGCCTGCTCGTGGGCGGGGACGCCGTCGTCGACGGGGCGGGCGGCGACGATCTCCACCGGCGGCAGGTGCTTGGCCGGGAGGGTCTGGGGCCGCCAGGCGGCGCGGGACTCCTCGAAGGTGGTGATGTCCTCCTCGTGCTGGAGGGTGAGGCCGATGTCGTCCAGGCCCTCCATGAGGCGCCAGCGGGTGTAGTCGTCGATCTCGAACTGCGCGACGACGGAGCCGCAGCTCACGGTGCGCGAGACGAGGTCGACGGTCACCTCGGTGCCCGGGGCGGTCTCGAGGACCTTCCAGATCTGCTCGATGTCCTCCTGGGCGACGATGCCGGCCACGAGGCCCTGCTTGCCGGAGTTGCCGCGGAAGATGTCGGCGAAGCGGGAGGCGAGGACGGCCTTGAAGCCGTAGTCCTTGAGCGCCCACACGGCGTGCTCGCGGGAGGAGCCGGTGCCGAAGTCCGGGCCGGCGACGAGCACCGAGCCGCTGCGGTAGGCGTCCTGGTTGAGGACGAAGTCCGGGTCACCGCGCCAGGCGGCGAACAGGGCGTCCTCGAAGCCGGTCCGGGTGACGCGCTTGAGGTAGACCGCCGGGATGATCTGGTCGGTGTCGACGTTGCTGCGGCGCAGCGGGACGCCGACGCCGGTGTGCTGGGTGAACTTATCCATGGCGCTTCTTCTCTCAGGCGTTGACGAGCTCGCGGGCGGGCGCGAGGTCGGCGGGCGAGGACAGGGTCCCCCGGACGGCGGTCGCGGCGGCGACGAGCGGCGAGACGAGGTGGGTGCGCCCGCCCTTGCCCTGGCGGCCCTCGAAGTTGCGGTTCGAGGTCGAGGCCGCGCGCTCCCCCGGCTTGAGCTGGTCGGGGTTCATGCCCAGGCACATCGAGCAGCCGGCGTTGCGCCACTCGGCACCGAAGTCGAGGAAGACCCGGTCCAGGCCCTCGGCCTCGGCCTGGAGGCGGACGCGGGCCGAGCCCGGCACGACGAGGACGCGGACGTCGTCGTGCTTCTTGCGGCCCTTGATGACGTCGACGACGGCGCGCAGGTCCTCGATGCGGCCGTTCGTGCACGAGCCGATGAAGACGGTGTCGACCGGGATGTCGCGCAGCGGGGTGCCCGGCTCCAGGCCCATGTACTCCAGCGCGCGCTCGGCGGCGACGCGGTCGCCCTCGTCGCCGATCTCGGCCGGGTTGGGCACGGTCGCGGACAGCGGCAGGCCCTGGCCGGGGTTGGTGCCCCAGGTGACGAAGGGCTCGAGCTCGGAGGCGTCGAGGTGGACCTCGACGTCGAAGACGGCGTCGTCGTCGCTGCGCAGGGTCTTCCAGTACTCGACGGCGGCGTCCCAGTCGGCGCCCTCGGGGGCGTGCGGGCGGCCCTTGAGGTACTCGAAGGTCGTCTCGTCCGGCGCGATCATGCCGGCGCGGGCGCCGGCCTCGATCGACATGTTGCAGATGGTCATCCGCGCCTCCATCGACAGGGAGCGGATGGCCTCGCCGCGGTACTCCAGGACGTAGCCCTGGCCGCCGCCGGTGCCGATCTTGGCGATGATCGCGAGGATGATGTCCTTGGCCGTGCTGCCCTCGGTGAGCTGGCCGTCGACGTTGATGGCCATCGTCTTGAAGGGCTGCAGCGGCAGGGTCTGGGTGGCGAGCACGTGCTCGACCTCGCTCGTGCCGATGCCAAAGGCGAGCGCACCGAAGGCGCCGTGGGTGCTCGTGTGGGAGTCGCCGCACACGACGGTGAGGCCTGGCATGGTGAGCCCCAGCTGGGGGCCGACGACGTGGACGATGCCCTGGTCGGCGTCGCCCAGGGAGTGGATGCGGATGCCGAACTCCTCGGCGTTGCGGCGCAGCGTGTCGATCTGTGTGCGGCTGGTGAGGTCCGCGATCGGCAGGTCGATGTTGAGCGTGGGCGTGTTGTGGTCCTCGGTGGCGATCGTGAGGTCCGGGCGGCGCACCGGGCGTCCCGCGAGCCGCAGCCCCTCGAAGGCCTGCGGGCTCGTCACCTCGTGCACGAGGTGCAGGTCGATGTAGAGGAGGTCGGGGGCCCCGTCGCTCCCTTCGCGCACGACGTGCGCGTTCCAGACCTTCTCCGCCAGGGTGCCGCTCATGTTCTCCACCTCTCGGGCGCGGCGGTAGCCGCGGCCCTTCTCCGTCCCTTCCCGGACCCTGTTCGGTCCGGGGGCTTGCATCTCAGTGAGTGAGATGCCAATATCGCCACATGGACAACTCTAGCGGAGTCGGCGTCCTTGACAAGGCCGCCACGGTTCTCGGTGCCCTCGAGGCGGGGCCCGCGACCCTCGCGCAGCTCGTCGCTGCCACCC
>NZ_CBCOOR010000024.1:0-48730 GCF_965111665.1 Georgenia sp. Marseille-Q6866
CATCCCACCCGAGCAGCAGGGCCGGATCTTCGAGCGCTTCGCCCAGGTGACCGGGCCGCAGCGACGCCCGGCCGGGGGCTCCGGCCTCGGCCTGTCGATCGTCGCGGCGATCGCCGCCGGGCACGGGCGGCGTTCACGGGGGTGGGCACCGGTCAGAGGACGAGGGCGAGGAGGCGCCTGGCCTCCGCGCGCGGGTCGCGGCCCTCGCTGAGGGCGGCGAGCACGGCGCCGTCGACGACGGCGAGCGCCACCTCCGCCCGGCAGCTGCTCCCCGTCGCGGCGAGGACACGGGCGACGGCGCCGCCGATCGTCTCCCGGCCCGCCCGGTAGGCCTCCGCGACGTCCTGGCTGCGGCCGGCGCGGGTGAGCTGCTCGTAGTGCCCGCGCACGCCCGCCGGCGGCGGCAGCAGGGCGTCGCAGAGCAGCTCGAGCGCCTCCTCGCGACCGAGCGGCCCCTCCTCGGCGCGCTCGGCGGCCCACTCGGCCTGCTCGGCCCACAGCTCGGCGATGAGCCGGGCGCCGGCGCCCCGGAGCTCCTCGAGGTCGCGGAAGTAGTACGTCGTCGCCGACAGCGACGCGCCGGCCCGCTCGGCCACGCGCCGGTGGGTCACCTCGGCCGGACCCCGCTCCAGGACCAGCGAGGCGGCGGCCTCCACGAGGGCTGCCCGGCGGCGCTGCCCCCTGCCCTGCTCGGCCGACGGCTCACTCACCGCGCGCCAGCCCCGACATCACGTGCACGACCCGCGCCACGGCATCCTCCAGTACGTCCGTACCACTCCAGGTGGGACGAGCGTACAGCCGCCGCCTGCTTCCGGTCCGCGACGGGCGGGCGACGCCGCCTAGGCTGGTGCGCATGAGCGAGCCCGTACCCCAGCCCTTCGACCCGAGCGCCTGGCGCCCGGTCGAGGGCTTCGACCTCACCGACATCACCTACCACCGCGCCGTCCGTGACGGCCGGGACCTGCCCGCCGTCCGGATCGCCTTCGACAGGCCCGAGGTCCGCAACGCCTTCCGCCCGCAGACCGTCGACGAGCTCTACCGCGCGCTCGACCACGCGCGCATGACCTCCGACGTCGCCGCCGTCATCCTCACCGGCAACGGCCCCAGCCCCAAGGACGGCGGCTGGGCCTTCTGCTCGGGCGGGGACCAGCGCATCCGCGGCCGCGACGGCTACCGCTACGAGACCGAGGACGCCGACCCGCTGGCGGAGACCGCGCAGCGCCGGGAGCAGATCGACCCGGCCCGCGCCGGCCGGCTCCACATCCTCGAGGTGCAGCGCCTCATCCGGACCATGCCGAAGGTCGTCATCGCCGCGGTGAGCGGCTGGGCCGCCGGCGGCGGGCACTCTCTCAACGTCGTGTGCGACCTCTCGGTCGCCTCCCGCCAGCACGCCCGCTTCAAGCAGACCGACGCGAACGTCGGCTCCTTCGACGCCGGCTACGGTTCGGGCCTGCTGGCCCGGCAGGCCGGGGACAAGCGTGCCCGCGAGATCTTCTTCCTCGCCCGCGAGTACTCCGCCGAGGACGCCGAGCGCTGGGGCGTGGTGAACGAGGTCGTCGACCACGCCGAGCTCGAGTCCACGGCCCTGGAGTGGGCCCTCACGGTCGCGGGCAAGTCGCCCCAGGCGATCCGGATGCTCAAGCTCGCCTTCAACATGGTCGACGACGGCCTGGCGGGCCAGCAGGTCTTCGCCGGCGAGGCGACCCGCCTGGCGTACATGACCGACGAGGCGGCCGAGGGGCGCGACGCCTTCCTCGAGCGCCGTGACCCCGACTGGTCACGCTTCCCGTACTACTACTGACGCACACGAAAAAGCGGCTGTACCCGCAGCGCCCGGGCCCTCCATCCCTGTCAGCCGCTGCGGGTACAGCCTTGTACGTGCCGCGTCGCGCAGGCCTCCACTCCTGCGTGAAGCGGGCACGCCCCCCGTTACCGTGCCTGCCACACCCCCTACGACATCGGAAGAAGCTCGTGGAGCGCGGTCACGAGTACCAGCATGCCGCGCCGCGGACGGCCGGGGAATCGGCCACCAGCACCTATTCCGCGCGGTTCCTGTCCTGCCCGGGCATGACGCCGATCTCCCCCTTTCGGACGACCGCGCTCAGCGCTCGACGTCGACGCCGCCCCGGTCGACCGGCACGAGCTCGACCCACGTCGTCCCCGGGGTGAGCACGACGGCGTCGCCGGCGGCCGTCGTCAGGGTGACCGGCTCCTCGAGGGAAGCCTTGGACCAGGTGGCCGGCAGGACGCGTCCACCCGAGGCGACGAGCGCCTCGCCGGTCCCCGTCATCACCGTCTCCGGGACGGCGTCGCCGGACTGGTCACGGCCCTCGGAGGCGACGACCTCCACCCGCATGACGACGACGTTCTCCGCGCCGAGCACGTCCCCGGCCGCAGACGTGGCGGCCTCGCCCGCCTCGTCGCGCAGCCAGCGGCCAGCGTCGGCGTCCCAGGTCCACCCGGGCGAGGTCTGCGGGAAGCTGAGCCGCAGCGCGGACGCCGGCGCGCCGTCGAGGACGGCGGTGGCCTCCTCGCTCCCGGCCGCGAAGGTGAACTGCTCGGGCGGCGGCTCGGTCGCCTCCGCCTGGGCCAGGAGCTCGGCGAGGCGTCCGTAGAGGTTGTGGGGCGCGCGGCGGTCGGGGCTGCGGAAGAAGCCGGCGTGCCCGGCGTCGTGGGAGACGAGCTGGACGCCGGCGTCCTGCACGGAGGCGAGGAAGAGCGGCTGGCCACCGGAGATGACCTGCGGCCCGCCGAGCGGGGCGGCGATGCCCGCGTCCATCGGCCGCACCGAGCGGATCGGCCCGACAACCTCGGGGAGACGGGAGTGGAAGACGGCGTTGAATCGGGTGATGCCGCCCTCGACCATCTCCTCCCACACGACGTCGGCCTCCTCCAGCCCCGTCTGCGGGCGCGCCATGGCGGTGTTCTCGACCTTGACGGCCACGGCCGGCCGCGCCTCGGCGCCCTCCACGGGCACGCCGGTGAGCGGCCACGTGGGGACGGCCTCGGGCGTCGGGGCGACCGTCGTCGGGGCGACGCTCGGGGTGGCGGACTCGCGCGGAACCGAGGACGCGCACCCCGTCAGCGCGAGCGCGGCGATCGTCAGCGCCGCGAGCCGGCGGCGTCGTCCTGCCATGTCGTCCTCCCTGTCCGGGTGCGGGCACGCTCACGGTACCCGCGCCGCGTCATAGCCTGGCGGCATGAGGTCCCAGGACGGCCGCCCGGCCACCGTGCTCCCCGGCGGCACCGGCGTGCCCGCCGTCACCGCCGTGCTCGCCGCCCTGCCGCAGGCGCTGGAGGGCACCGGGCCCGCGCTGCGGGTCACCGACCCGCTGGCGCCCCCGCCCCCTGCGCCCACCGCGCCCGCCGGCGTCGCGGCCCTCGTCGCGACGTCCGGCTCGACCTCGGGCACCGGCCACCTCGTTGCGCTCGACGGCGCCGGGCTCGTCGCCTCGGCCCGCGCCACGTCCGCGCGGCTCGCCGGCCCGGGCCAGTGGGTCGCCTGCCTGCCCGTCCACCACGTCGCGGGCCTCCAGGTGCTCGTGCGCTCCGTCGTCGCGGGCACCGAGCCGGTGGTCCTCGACACCTCCGCCGGCTTCCGCGCCGGTGACCTCGCGGCCGCCGTGCGCCGCCTGCGCACCGACGTGCCCGGGTACCTCTCCCTCGTCCCCACGCAGCTGGCCCGTGTCATGGCCGACGAGGACGCCGTCGCCGCCCTCCGCGGCCTCGCCGCCGTGCTCGTCGGCGGCGCGCGCACGGCCGGCGCGCTCCTCACCGCCGCGCGGGACGCCGGCGTGCCCGTCGTCACGACCTACGGGATGACGGAGACCGGCGGGGGCTGCGTCTACGACGGCGTCCCGCTCGACGGCGTCGACGTCGAGGTCGACGCCGAGGGCCGGATCTGGCTCGCCGGCCCCATCGTCGCCCGCGGCTACCTCGACGACCCCGCCGCCGACCGCGACACCTTCCGCGAGCGCGACGGCCGCCGCTGGCTGCGGACCAACGACCGCGGCGCCCTCACCGGCGCCACCCTCACCGTCCTCGGCCGCCTCGACGACGTCGTCGTCACCGGGGGCCTCAACGTGTCCGCCGCCGCGGTCGAGCAGGCGCTGGGGGAGCTGCCCGGTGCTGGGGAGGCCGTCGTCGTCGGTGTCCCCGACGAGCACTGGGGTGCGCTGGTGACCGCGGTCGTGGCGGGTGACGACGTGCCTTCCCTGGCGCAGGTGCGCGAGCACGTCGCCGCCCGGCTGGGGCGCCACCACGCGCCGCGGGCGCTCGTCCGGCTGCCCGAGCTGCCGCTGCGCGGACCGGGGAAGGTCGACCGGCTGGGCGCCGCCCGGCTGGCCACCGAGCTCCTCGCCGCGGCCGACCCCCGCGCCGAGCGCATGCCCTGACGGCCGATACCCTGGACGCCGTCCCCCAGCAAGGAGCTCCATGGCCACGTTCGCCGACTGGGTGGAGGGTGCGCGGGTCCGCACGCTCCCCGCAGCCGCCGCCCCCGTCCTCGTCGGCACCGGGGCCGCCTACGACCTCGGCTCCGGCTCCGTCCCCCGCGCCCTGCTCGCCGGTGGTGTGGCCCTCGCGCTCCAGGTGGGCGTGAACTTCGCCAACGACTACTCCGACGGCGTGCGCGGCACCGACGACGTCCGCACCGGGCCCCCGCGCCTCACCGGCTCAGGGGCGGCACGGCCGGGGACGGTCAAGGCTGCCGCCTTCGCCTCCTTCGGGCTCGCCGCCGTCCTGGGCCTCGTGCTGTGTGCGCTGGCGGGCACCTGGTGGCTCGTCGCCGTCGGCGCGCTGTGCGTCGTCGCCGCCTGGTACTACACCGGCGGCCGCAACCCCTACGGGTACCGCGGGCTCGGCGAGGTGGGCGTCTTCGTCTTCTTCGGCCTCGTCGCGACGCTCGGCACGACGTACACGCAGGCGCTCACCGTGTCGTGGGCGGCGGTGGCCGGGGCGGTCGGCATCGGTCTCATCGCCTGTGCGCTGCTCATGGTCAACAACGTCCGCGACATCCCCACCGACACCGTCGCGGGCAAGCGCACCCTGGCGGTGCGGCTCGGGGACCGGCGTGCGCGCCTCGGCTACGTCGCCATGGTCGCCGTGCCGCTCGTGCTGGCCGTCGCCCTCGCCCCGGCGCACCCGTGGGCGCTGCTCACGCTCCTGCTCGTGCCGGTGGTCGTGCGCCAGGCGCGGGTGGTGCTCGGCGGGGCGCAGGGCCGTGAGCTCATCGTCGTGCTGCGCGACACCGGGCTCCTCGAGCTCGGCTACGGCGTGCTGCTCGGCCTGGGCCTGCTGCTCTAGTCCGCGCGGCGGCGGTCCTCGCCGCCTCCCCCGACCCCGCGGCTGAAACCGGTCCGCGCTGTCGACATATTCGCAGCGCGGATCGACATCAGCCGCGCGGATGCCTGGGAGGGCTAGTCGGTGCGGCGGTCCTCGCCGTCGATGATGGCGTCCTCCTCGGCGGCGTCCTGGGCGATGGCCTCGTCGAGGGAGTCCGCCGTGCGGCGGCGGCGCTCGGCGATGACGGCCGCGGCGGCGTCGGCCTGGCGCGGGATGAGCAGGTAGGACAGCAGCGCCCCGACGATGACGGCGACGACGGCGACGAGCCAGCCGCGCAGGCCGAGCAGCCACAGGAGCGCGAAGGCGCCGGCGACGAGCGCGAGGCGCAGGAGCGTGTAACGCAGGATGGGCACCCCACCAGCCTACGTCGCCGTCCGGGCCGGGCCCCCGACAGGGCTCTCTCGGCTTAGGCTGGAGGGAACATGAGATTCCTGCCGGTCATCCTCCTCGTCGCCCTCGTCGTCTACGCCCTCGTCGACTGCGTCCGCTCCGACGACGCCGACATGCCCGTGGGCCTGCCCAAGGCGGTGTGGGTCGTCCTCATCGTCGTCTTCCCGGGCGCCGGCGCGCTGGCCTGGCTCGTCGTGAGCCGGGTGAGCCGCCAGGCCGCCGGCCAGGTCCGCGGCGGCGGCGGTACCGTCGCCCACCCCTCGCGCCGGCCCGCGCCGCGCCCGCTCGCCCCGGACGACGACCCCGAGTTCCTCGCCGGCCCCGGCCGGCAGCGGCCCCTCGAGCCGCCGGCGCCCGAGCCGGCCGCCGACGCGGACCCCGGCCACCACGCGCCGACCGCGGACGGCCGACCCGGCACCCGCCGCTGACCGACCCGGTACCAGCGCTCAGCGCACCTCGCCCCTCCCGGCCGGCATGACGTCGACCACGCGCGGGCCGTTGGCCCGCGAGCTGCACTGACAGCTCAGCCGGCGGACGCGGGCTGCCGGTCGCAGCTCCACTGGCGGCAAGACGTGGGCTGCCCGAGGGCCGTGGGCTACGGCGTCACGAGAGCTGTCGGTAACATCTCAGCTGTCGGCGACGGGGTTTCCTGGCGCCGCGGGGTCTCCCGGCGCGCCGGGCTGCCGGAAGCACGTGGGCTGCCGGTAACAACTCAGCTGTCGGCGACGGGGTTTCCCGGCGCGGCGAGGGCTCCCGGCGCAGCGGGGGCTTCCCGGCGCCACAGCGGCTGCCGGAAGGGCGTGGGGTGCCGGTAACAACTCAGCTGTCGGCGACGGGGTTTCCTGGCGCGGGGGTCAGAAGGCGTAGCCGTGGACCGTGTCGGCGAAGAGGTTGACGACGTAGTAGTTGACGAGCAGCAGCCCGAAGCCGGAGAGGCCGAGGTAGGCGGCCTTGCGCCCGTCCCAGCCGCGCGTGGCGCGGGCGTGGAGGTAGGCGGCGTAGACCATCCACACGACGAAGGTGCCGACCTCCTTGGGGTCCCAGTTCCACGGCCGGCCCCACGCGTGCTCGGCCCAGATGGCGCCGGCGATGAGCGTGAAGGTCCACAGGAGGAAGCCGACGGCGTTGAGCCGGTAGGCCAGGCGCTCGAGCTCGGCGGAGCTGGGCAGCACGTCGGCGAGCCGGCCCCAGAAGCCGCGGTCGCGGTCGGTGGCCGCGGGGTCGGCGGCGGCAGTCGCGCCGCCGGAGCCGCCGGCGAGGGCGACGGCGGGCTCCCGCTCGGCCACGGCGCGGCTGGCCTCGCCGCGGGCCTTGACGAGCTGGACCACCGAGATCGCGGCGGCCACGGAGAAGACGCCGATCGCCGCCGTCGCGACGGAGACGTGGATGACGAGCCAGTAGTGGTCCAGGGCCGGGCGCACGCCGTCGGCCTCGATGTAGAGGACGGAGACGGCCAGGCCGAGCGCGAGGAGCACCGGGGTGATGACGAGCGCACCGAGGTAGCGCAGGTCGCGCCAGCGCTGGACGAGGAGGAACGTCGTCACCGCGACGAGGGTGAAGACGATCGAGAACTCGTACATGTTCGCCCACGGCACGCGGCCGGCGGCGATCCCGCGGGTGACGACGCCGATCGCGTGCAGGGCCAGGCCCGCCGCCGTCGTCGTCATGGCCACGCGCACCGCCTTGCGCGGCCGGTCGGCGGGGCCGCCGTCACGCAGCGCGGACAGGTCGATGCCGAAGGCGACCATCGCGATGCCGTAGGCGGCCATCGCGCCGTAGATCGCCAGCAGGCTCAGCTGGCCGAGGTCGTTCACGTGTCCTCCTGAGACGTGGGCGCGGCGGCCCGGACTGCGGTCATGACGCGCTCGAGCTCGGGCTCGAGACCGGGGTCGTCGCCGCGGGCGAGGGCGGCCGCCTCGACAACTGTACGTCCGTCCTCGTCCGCCCCGATCTTCACCCACAGGCGGCGACGCGGCGCGAAGAGCGACGCGGACAGCCCGGCCATGGCGAGGAGCGCGGAGACGAGCAGGACGGTGAGCGAGGGGTCGTAGCGCAGGTCGAGGGCGGCGAAGCGCGGCAGGGACTCGAAGGTGATGGTGCCCAGACCGTCGGGCAGCTCCACCTCCTGGCCGGGCTCGAGGAGGACCTTGGCGGTCTCCTCCCCGGCCGCCACGGGCGTCATGCCCTCGGTGTCGAGCTCGTAGACGTTCTGCGGGACGCCGTCGTCCAGGCCGAGGTCGCCGGTGTAGACGTCGAGGATGACGAGCGGGGCGTTGGGCTGCGGGTGCACCGAGCGGGCGCCGGCCTCGTCGACGACGGCGCTGGGCAGCAGGTACCCGGTGAAGCCGAGCTGCTCGAGGCCGGGCGAGACGTCGGGGACCTTGACGACCCCGCGGGAGGTGTAGAAGTCGTCCTCCGGCAGGAAGGGCACCGGCTGGGAGAAGGCGACCTCCCCCTCGGCGTCACGCACGGTGAGGTGCGGGGCGTAGCCGTTGCCCGCGAGGTAGACGTTCGCCCCGGCGGCGTTGATGGGGTAGTTGACCCGGATCGTGTCGGTCCGCGTCTCCCCGTCCGGCTGGGTGACGGTGACGTCGGCGGCGAAGTCGCGCGCCTGAGCGTCCCAGGTGAACTCCGAGGTGAGCTCGTCGAGGGTGACGGTGAAGGGCTCGAGGTCGTCGGTGTCGACGAGCGTGCCGGGGTCGAAGGAGTCGTAGTCGACGACGGCGTTGGCGAAGGAGCGTCCCTCGACGACGACGGCCTGCCCGCGGTAGCTGAGCATCTGCCCGGCCCCGAGGGCGACGAGCACGCCCACGAGGGAGAGGTGGAAGACGATGTTCCCGGTCTCCCGGAGGTAGCCGCGCTCGGCGCTGATCCCGTCCGGCGTCTCGGCGACCCGGAAGCGCCGGCCCAGGGCCCCGCGCACCGCCCGGGTCACCTCCTGCGCCGACGCCGTCGTCGTGTGGGTGGCGTGGACCGGGAACCGGTCCAGGCGCCGGGGCACGCGCGAGGGGGCCGCCCGCAGAGTCCGGACGTGGGCGCGCGTGCGGGGCAGGATGCAGCCGATGAGCGAGACGAACAGGAGGAGGTAGATCGCCGCGAACCACGGCGCGCCGTAGACGTCGAAGAGGCTGAGGCGCTCGAGCCACTCCGCGGCACCGGGGTTGTCGGCGTAGTAGGCCGCCACGGCCGCCGGGTCCTGCGGCCGCTGCGGGAAGAACGCGCCCGGCAGCGCCGCGAGGGCGAGGAGCATGAGGAGCAGGAGCGCCACCCGCATCGAGGTGAGCTGGCGCCAGGCCCAGCGCAGCCAGCCGCGCGCGCCGATCCCGGCGGGGGCGGGCGCGGGCGGTGGCGCGTCGTCGGCCTCGTCCATCGTCCGCAGGCCCTCGGGGCGGTAGCTCATCACACCACCGTCACGAAGCCGGCGACCAGGCCCTGCACCCAGCTCGCGAAGTGCCCCCACAGCCCGGTGACGAGCGCGAGGCCGACGATGACGAGCATCGCCCCGCCGATCCGCATGATCGTCAGGCGGTGGCGGCGCAGGAAGCCCATGGCGCGGGTCGTGCGCGAGTAGAGCAGCGCGATGACGACGAAGGGCACGCCCAGTCCCAGGCAGTAGGCCGCGGCGAGCAGCGCCCCGCGGGCGGGGTCGCCGCCGTCGAGCGAGAGGAGGAGGACCGCGGACAGGGTGGGGCCGATGCACGGCGCCCAGCCCAGCCCGAAGACGACGCCGAGCAGCGGCGCCCCCCACAGGCCGGCCCGCGGGCTGAGGTGAATCCGGCGGTCGCGCTGGAGGAAGGGCACGGCGCCCATGAACGCCAGGCCCATGAGGATGACGACGACGCCCATCACCCGGGTGATGACGTCGAGCCACGGCGCGAGGGCGACCCCGAGCGCCCCGAAGACAACGCCGAGGAGCACGAAGACGGCGCTGAAGCCCAGGACGAAGAGGAGCACGCCGAGGAGCAGGCGCCCCTGCCCCGTCGACGTCCGGGTCGCCGTCGCCGTCGCCGTCCGGCCGGTGCCGCCCGGGGCCTGGCCCAGCGTGCCGGCCATCCCGCCGAGGTAGCCGACGTACCCGGGGATGAGCGGCAGCACGCAGGGGGAGGCGAAGGAGATGGCGCCGGCGAGGAGCGCGACGGGCACGGCGGCGAGGAGGGAGCCGCTGAGGACGGTGGTCTGGAAGGTCTGCGCCAGCCCGTCCCAGCTCATCGGGCGGCCTCGGCGAGGACGTCGTCGATCATGCCGCGGACGACGCCGGCGTCGATCTGCCCGAGGACGCGGCCGGCCACCCGGCCCTCGGCGTCCAGGACGACGGTCGTGGGCATGGCCTGGAGCGGGACGACGCCCTGGAGCGCCGCGACGCCGCGCGCCGCCTCGTCGTGGAGGCTCGGGTAGGGCACCTCGAAGCTGCGCTCGAAGGCCTGCGCGGTGGCGGCGTCGTCACGCGGGTTGACCCCGAGCAGCCGGACCCCGGCGTCGGCGTAGTCCGCGTCGATGGCGGCGAGGTCGGGTGCCTCGGCGCGGCAGGGCGGGCAGGCGGCGTACCAGAAGTTGAGGACGACGACGTCGCCGCGCCAGTCCGCGAGCGCCACCTCCTCGCCGTCGTAGGTGGTGCCGACGAGCTCGACCGGGCCGGTCCGCTCCCCCTGCTCCCACGTGGTCCACGAGCCGTCACCGGCCTGGTAGCCCGCGCCGGTCGAGTCCTGGGGCGTCTCCGCGGCCGGGGCGCAGCCCGCCAGGGCGAGCGCGGCGAGGGCGAGGGCGGCCAGGGCGCGCGCCAGGCGCCTCATCCGCGCCCCTCGGCGTCGGCGCGCGGCACGGCCGCACCGGAGGCGCCGGGCAGGAGGTCGAGCGCGCCCGCGACGAGGTCCGCGGCCGGCTCCCAGTAGGCCAGGCCCACGAGCCGGGAGCCGTCGAAGGTGAGGGAGGTGAGCGAGGCGAGGGAGCACTGCCGCCGGCGGGGGTCGTGCCACAGCGGGCGGCGCTCGAGGAAGAGGCGGGTGACCCAGATGGGCAGCTGGTGGCTGACGAGGAGCGCCTCGCCGCCGTCCCGCGCCTCGAGGCGGCGGCGGGCGTCGCCCACGGCGGCCGTCATCCGGGCGACCTGGTCGCGGTAGGGCTCGCCCCAGCTGGGGCGGGCGGGGTTGACGTAGCGGCGCCAGTAGCGCGGGCTGGCGAGCGTGGCGCGCTGGCTGCCGACGGTCGTGCCCTCGAAGTCGTTGGCGGCCTCGATGAGGCGCTCGTCGGTGCCGAGCTCCAGGCCGAAGGCCTGGGCCGTGGGCAGGGCCGTCTCCTGGGCGCGCTGGAGCGGGGAGGCGAGGACGAGGCGGAGGTCGTGCCCGTTGCCGTGGAGGACCTCGGCGACCCGCTGCGCCATCTGCTGCCCGCGGTCGGACAGGCGGAAACCCTCGAGCCGGCCGTAGAGGACGCCGCCGGGGTTGTGGACCTCGCCGTGGCGCAGGAGGTGCACCGTCGTTCGGGACATGTCCCTAGTGTCGCAAACTCCCCGGGGCTCGGGGCGCGGGCCCCCGGACCCGAACGGTGAGGTCCGTCCCAACCCTCGGCACGGACGAGGCCTCCTCTTGCGTCGGGGCCCAGCCCGGCCTACAGTTGAACAGTCAAGTACGTTTGCATCAACCTGGAGGACACCCCATGACCCTCGCCCCCGGCACCTACACCATCGACCCGTCGCACACCGAGATCGGCTTCACCGTCCGTCACGCCGGCATCTCCAAGGTCCGCGGCCAGTTCACCGAGTTCTCCGGCGACATCACCGTCGCCGAGAGCTTCGCCGACTCCGCCGTCAACGTCACCATCCAGTCCGCGTCCGTCGACACCCGCGACGAGAACCGCGACAACCACCTGCGCTCCGCCGACTTCTGGGACTCCGAGAACAAGCCGACCTGGACCTTCGTCAGCACCGGCGTCGAGGGCAGCGGCGAGGAGTTCTCCGTCCTCGGTGACCTCACCATCAACGGCGTGACCAAGCCCGCCACGCTCGCGGTCGAGTACAACGGTGCGGCCACCGACCCCTTCGGCAACAAGCGCGTCGGCTTCTCCGCCAGCACCGAGGTCTCCCGCAAGGAGTTCGGCCTCACCTGGAACGCGGCCCTCGAGACCGGCGGCGTGCTCGTCGGCGACAAGATCCGCATCGCCATGGAGATCTCCGCCATCGCCGCGGCCTGACGCTCCCCCACACCTTTCTCGCGTCGACAGCCGGATTCCTCCCGAGGAGTCCGGCTGTCGGCGTTCGGGGGGAGCCGGAGAATCCGGCTGTCGGTGTTCGGGGGGGACCGCGCTACGGGGCGCCGGTGAGGGCGGAGCGCACGCGGGCGGGGTCGAGGTGCCAGAAGCCCTGGACGGTGCCGTCGACCTCGACGACAGGCACGTACTCCCCGTAGCGGGCCTGCAGCTGCGGGTCGGCGTCGACATCGACCTCCCGCCACCCGACGCCGGCGCGGTCACACTCGCCGACGACGACGATGCGCGCCTCGTCGCACAGGTGGCAGCCGGCGCGGGAGTAGAGGACCACTCGGGACTCGGGCACGCGCCGATCCTACGTGCGGCACCCTAGGCTGGGCAGGTGCACGCGACGACGGAGGTCCCCGGAGGCGACGGCGCCGTGGTCGCGGCCTTCTTCGACGTCGACAACACGATCATCCGCGGCGCCAGCGCCTACCACCTGGCCCGGGAGCTGTACCGGCGGGACTTCTTCGGCCTGCGCGACATCGCCTTCTTCGCCAGTCACTCGGTGCGCTACTTCCTGTTCGGCGAGGACGTGCGGCGCATCGCCGCGGTGCGCGCCCGGGCGCTGGGCATCGTCCGCGGCCGGACCGTCGCCGAGATCATCTCGATCGGCGAGGAGGTCTACGACCAGGTCCTGGCCAACAAGATCTTCCCCGGCGCGCGGACGCTCATCGAGGAGCACCTCGCCGCGGGGCACGAGGTCTGGCTCGTCACCGCCACCCCCACCGAGATCGCCGACCTCATCGCCGGCCGGCTGGGTGCCACCGGGGCCCTGGGCACCATCGCCGAGCACGAGGACGGCGTCTACACCGGGGAGCTGCGCGGCAACATGCTCCACGGCGAGGGCAAGAAGGCCACCGTGCTGGCCCTCGCGCGGGAGCGGGGCCTGGACCTCGCGCGCAGCCACGCCTACGGCGACTCCGTCAACGACATCCCGCTGCTCTCGACGGTCGGCTCCCCGTGCGTCATCAACCCCGAGCCGCGGATGCGCCTGCACGCGGTCGACGTCGGCTGGCCGGTGCGCGACTTCCGCCGTCGTCGGCGCGACGTCAAGCAGGACGTGCGCACCGGCGTGCGCGGCGCCGGCTGGGCCGGCGTCGTGTGGGCCGCGAGCGCCGTGCTGCGTGCCCTGCGGCGGCGGCTCACCGGCTCCTGAGCCGGACATGCGCCAGGCCCGGCAGTCTGCCGGGCCTGGAGGCGGTCACTTCTTGTTGCGACGCTGGTGGCGCGTCTTGCGAAGCAGCTTGCGGTGCTTCTTCTTCGACATACGCTTACGGCGCTTCTTGATGACAGAGCCCATGGGACCTCGCAGTGCTGTGGTGTGCCGGATGGTGGCGCGCGGGACTACACGCTGAACTCGGCGAGTCTACCGCCTCCGCGACCTCCCCGCGGCTCTGGGACGCAGGTCACCCCGGGTAGCGCCCCCCGGCGGGGATCCGCTTGCGCGGATGGACGACGCTGCCGGCCCCGATGAGGGTGACCTCGCCGTCCCCGCCGACCTCCGCGCGGCCGCGCACGCGCGCCCCCTCGTCCACGACGCTGCGCCGCACGACGGCGCCGGGTCCCACGCGCACGTCGTCGAGGAGCACGGAGTCGACGACCTCCGCGCCGGGCGCCACCTGGACCCCGGGGGCGAGGACGCTGCGCCGCACCGTGCCCTCGACGACGACCCCGGGAGAGAGCAGGGAGTCCGCGACCTGCCCGCGGGCGTGGACCCGGGCGCCGACGTGCCGCTGGGCGGGGGTGCGGATCGGCCACGCCGGGTCGTCGAGGTCGAAGGGCGGCTGCTCGAGCAGCTCCATGTGCGCCGACCAGTAGGCCTCGACCGTGCCGACGTCCTGCCAGTAGCCGCTGTGCCGGTAGTCCGCGGCCGCGCCGCGGCCCACCATCGCCGGCAGCACCTCGTCGCCGAGGTCCCCCAGGCCGTCCTCACCGGCCTCCTCGGCACAGGCCTCGAGGGTCTCGAGGAGCGCGGCGGGGGTGAAGGCGAAGACCTCCGTCGTCACGGTCCGGGTGGGCGGGTCGTCGGGCTTGAGGACGTACTCCGTCACCCGCCCCTCCTCCACGCGCACGACGCCGTAGCGCGAGCAGTCGCCGTCATGGCGGGTGGTGACCATGGTGACCTCGGCGTCACCGGCGACGTGCTGGGCGACGACGTCGGCGTAGTCCATCCGGTACACGGCGTCGGCGGAGGCGACGAGGACGACGTCGGGGTCGTGCCGGCGGATCCTGTCCGCCTTGCGCCACAGCGCGTCGGCCGTGCCCTCGTGCCAGCCCTCGCGCTCGTCGCCGCGGTGCGGGCCCAGGACCATGAGGCCGCCGCGGGAGCGGTCCAGGTCCCACGGACGGCCGCCCGCGAGGTGCTCGGTGATGGACTCCGGCTCGAACTGCTCGAGCACCCACACGTCGCGCACGCCGCTGTTGGCGGCGTTGGACAGCGGGAAGTCGACGAGCCGGTGGCTGCCGCCGAAGCGCAGTGCGGGCTTGGCCCGGTGCTCGGTGAGCGTCTCCAGCCGGGATCCCGCGCCGCCGGCGAGGACGATGAGCAGGGTTCGCGTGGGCGCCATCGCGTGATCGTCTCGCGACCGGGGGCCGCGCGCGAGGGCAGGCTCAGCGGGCCTGGGACTCCGGGGACCAGTCGCCGATGCCGCTGCTGAGCATCTCCTCGACGGCCAGCTGCGGCACGCGGAAGGAGCGGCCGACGCGGACGGCGGGGATCTCCCCGGCGTGCACCATGCGGTAGACGGTCATCTTCGAGACCCGGAGGAGCTCGGCAACCTCGGCCACGGTGAGGAACCGCGGTGCCTGTTGCTCGGCCATGTCCACCTACCTGTCATTTGTGGCGCGTTCGCGCGGAGATACGCGACGACTCTAGAGCCTCGCGGCTTTTTTGGGAAACGTTCCGTCGGCTACGTGAGATGCGGGTCCAGGCCGTGGAGCGGGAACACCGCGCCCCGCGTGGCCATGACGGCCCGGTCGACGGCGTCGTCGGGGTTGTAGCCCGCGGACCACGGCCGGTAGGCCGCGTCGACGTCGTCGGTCATGCGCTCGGGCGGCTCGACGTCGGCCAGCCCGGTGACGTCCGCGCGCCAGGACTCGGGCACCGCCGTGGCCGGGTCGAGGGGACGGCCGGCGACGACGGCGGCCAGGTGCGCCCACACGCGCGGCACGACGCTGACGACCTCGTAGCCCCCGCCCCCGGTCGCCACCCAGCGCCCGCCGGCGTGCGCGTCGGCCAGCTCGGCCATGAGGAGGGCGGCGCGCCGCTGCGCGTCGACGGAGACGGCGAGCTCGGCGAGCGGGTCCAGCCCGTGGGAGTCGCAGCCGTGCTGGGTGACGAGCAGCTGGGGACGGAACTCCTCGACGAGAGGGGCGACGACGGCGTCGAGCACCCGCAGCCAGCCGGCGTCACCGGTGCCCGGCGGCAGCGGCACGTTGACCGCGCTCCCCCGCGCGGCGGGGCCGCCGAGGTCCTGGGCGTAGCCGGTGCCCGGGAAGAGGGTGCCGGGGTGCTGGTGGACGGAGATCGTCAGGACGCGGTCGTCGTCCCAGAACGCCCGCTCGACGCCGTCGCCGTGGTGGGCGTCGAGGTCGACGTAGGCGACCCGCTCGGCGCCCGCCGCGAGGAGCGCGGCGACGGCCACCGCGACGTCGTTGTAGACGCAGAAGCCGGAGGCGCGGTTCGGCATCGCGTGGTGCATGCCGCCGGCGAGGCTGAGCGCCCGGCTCGCGCGGCCCTCCCAGACGGCGGTCGCGGCCGCGAGCGTGGACCCGGCGACCCGCGCGCCGGCGTCGTGGATCTGCCCGAAGATCGGGTTGTCCGTCTCCCCCAGCCCGCGGGCCGGGTCGGGCCGCCCCTCCCCGGCCGCGCGCACGGCCGCGAGGTACGCGGCCTCGTGGACGCGCAGGAGGGCGGTGTCGTCGGCGGGGGCGACGTCGATGACGGTGAATGCCTCAAGGAGGCCGAGGTCGGCCAGCAGCCGGTGCGTGAGCGCGAGGCGGAGAGGGGCCATCGGGTGGCCGGCGCCGAAGTTGTACTCCAGCAGGTCCTCGCTCCACGGGAGCAGCGGCTTGGGCATGCTTCACGGTAGCGCGGGCCGGAGTCTGGCAAGGTGTGCGGGTGACAGCTGTGAGGACGGCGCGCACCCCCTGGCCCGGGCGGGCCCTGGGCGCGTTGCGCGACGCCGTCGACCACGTCGCGCACCGTTCCCCCGCGCGGCTGGCACTGCTCGTGTTCGCCGCGATCATCGCCGTCGTCACCGCCCTGCTGTCCTTGCCGGCGGCGACCCACGCCCCCGAGCCGGCCCGCTTCGTCGACGCCCTCTTCACGGCCGTCTCGGCCGTGTGCGTCACGGGGCTGACGACGGTGTCGACGGCGACCTACTGGTCCACGTTCGGGCAGGCGGTCATCATCGTCGGGGTCAAGATCGGCGGCCTCGGCGTCATGACGCTCGCCTCGATCCTCGGGCTGGCGATCTCCCGGCGGATCGGCCTCACCCAGCGGCTGCTCGCCGCCTCGGAGACGAAGACCACCCGCCTGGGGGAGGTCGGCACGCTCGTGCGCGCCGTCGTCGTCGCGTCCCTCGCCGTCGAGGCGACCCTCACCCTCGTCCTCGTCCCCCGCTTCCTCACGCTGGGGGAGTCGCTGGACGCGGCGCTGTGGCACGCGTTGTTCATGGCGGTCTCGATCTTCAACAACGCCGGTTTCATCGTCCTCGAGGGCGGGCTGGAGCCGTTCGTCGGGGACTGGTGGATGTGCCTGCCCATCATCGTCGGCGGCGGGATCGGGGCACTGGGCTTTCCCGTCATCCTCAACGTCGCCGGGCGCCTGCGGGGGCAGCGACGCCTCTCCCTCCACTCGAAGCTCACGATGGTCACCTACGGGCTGCTCGCCGTCGGGGGCTCGCTCGGCTTCGCGTTCTTCGAGTGGCGCAACGCCGCGACCCTCGGGCAGCTGCCCGTGGCCGACCGGGTGCTCGCCTCCCTCATGGCCGGGGTGAACTCGCGGTCCTCGGGGCTGAGCACCGTCGATCTCGCCGTCGCGAGCGACACGACGTGGTTCCTCACCGACGCGCTCATGTTCGTCGGCGGCGGCTCGGCGTCCACCGCGGGTGGCATCAAGGTGACGACCTTCGCCGTCCTCGTCCTCGCCATCGTCGCCGAGGCCCGCGGCGACCGGGACGCCGAGGCCTTCGGACGCCGGATCGGCACGACGACGATCCGGCTCGCCGTCGCCGTCGCCTTCCTCGGCGCCACGCTCGTCGGTGTCGCGACGCTCCTCCTCCTTGCCCTGACGGACTACCACCTCGAGCTCGTGCTCTTCGAGGTCATCTCCGCCTTCGCGACCGTGGGGCTGAGCACCGGGATCACCCCCGACCTGCCCGACGCCGGCAAGTACGTGCTCAGCGCGCTCATGTTCGCCGGCCGCCTCGGCACCGTCACCATGGCCGGTGCGCTGGCACTGCGGCAGCGGCGCCGGGTCATCCGCATGCCGTCCGAGCCGCCGATCGTCGGCTGAGCCGGGCACACTGAGGGCCGAGACGAAAGGACGGTGACACATGGCGCAGCGCAACCTGCCCCGCTCGGGCGCGGTGCTCGTGATCGGGCTCGGCCGCTTCGGGGCCGCGCTCGCGGCAACGCTGGAGGACATCGGGCGTGAGGTCCTGGCCGTGGAGAAGGACGAGCACCTCGTCTCCCAGTGGTCCGGGCGCCTGCCGGTGGTCGAGGCGGACGCATCGAACCCCGACGCCCTCGAGCAGCTGGGCGCGCAGGAGTTCTCCGTCGTCGTCGTCGGGGTGGGCACCTCGCTGGAGGCGAGCGTGCTCATCACGGCGAACCTCGTCGACATGGAGGTGCCGCAGATCTGGGCGAAGGCGACCTCCGGGGAGCACGGGCGGATCCTTCGGCGCATCGGCGCCCACCACGTCGTCTACCCCGAGCACGACGCCGGGCAGCGCGTGGCGCACATGGTCTCGGGCCGCATGCTCGACTACATCGAGATGGAGGACGGCTTCACGATCGTCAAGATGCGCCCGCCGCGGGAGACGCAGGGCTTCACGATCGGGCAGTCGCAGATCCGAGCGCGCTACGGCGTCACCGTCCTGGGCGTGAAGTCCCCGGGCGAGGCCTTCGAGTACGCGACCGAGGAGACCCGCATCAGCCCCGGGGACACGATCATCGTCTCGGGCGACTCGAGCCTCCTCGAGACCTTCGCGGCCCGCCCCTGACCGTCCCGCCTCGCGCGGGCGCGCGTCACTAGGATGGGATGTGAGCGTTCACGCCCGGTGACGCCAGGAAGGACGACGACGTGACCACCCCCGGAGGAGATGTCCTCACCCTCACCGCCGGTGACTACCGCGCCACCGTCGTCAGCGTCGGCGCCGGCCTCGCCGGGCTCACCTGGCGCGGCGGGCACGTCGTCGTCGGGCACGACCCGGGCGAGCTGCCCGTCGGCTACCTCGGCAAGACGCTCGTCCCGTGGCCCAACCGCATCACCGACGGCCGCTACGAGTTCGGCGGGGAGACGCACGAGGTCCCGGTCAACGAGCACGAGACCAACGCCGCCCTCCACGGCCTGGCCTGCTGGGTGGACTGGGACGTCGCGTCGGCCACGGACGAGGAGGTCACGCTGACGACCGACCTCGCGCCCCGCTACGGCTACCCCTTCTGGTTGCGCTCGACCGTCACCTACCGGCTCGACGCCGAGGCCGGCCTCACGGTGAGCATCACCTCGACCAACCTCGGCGAGGTCCCCGCCCCCTACGGCGCCTCCTCCCACCCCTACCTCAGCTGCGACCTCGCACCCGTCGACGAGTGCACGCTGACGGCGCCCGGCGCGCGCGTCCTCGAGGTCGACGAGCGGCTGCGGCCCGTGGGCCTGCGGGACGTCGACGGCGACCTCGACCTGCGCGAGCCCCGCACGCTGGGCGCGCGCCGTGTCGACCACGCCTTCACCGCCCTGCCGGACGGCCGCTGGACCGTGACGCTCGCGCACCCGGGTGCCCCGTTCAGCGCCCGGATGACGGCGGACGCCCCGTGGGTCCAGGTGTACTCCGGTGAGAAGGTCGACCGCCGCGGGGTGGCCGTCGAGCCGATGACCTGCCCGCCCGACGCCTTCAACTCCGGCACCGACCTCGTCGTGCTCGCGCCCGGTGAGGCGCACACGCTGACGATGCGGATCGACGCGGTCCCGACCGCCTGAGCGGTGGGGCGCCGGCCGCCGTGTCGGTGGCCCGGGCTACCGTCACCCCCATGGCCTCGACCAAGACCCAGCGCCCCGCCTACCGGTGCACCGAGTGCGGCTGGAGCACGGCCAAGTGGGTGGGCCGCTGCGGGGAGTGCCAGGCCTGGGGCACGGTGAGCGAAGCCGGCGCCCCGCCGGCAGCCGCGCCCCCCGCCCGGCCGGCCCTCGCCGCGCAGCCCATCAACGACGTCGACGTCGACACCGCGCGCGCCCGGCCCACGGGCGTCGGCGAGCTCGACCGTGTCCTCGGTGGCGGGATCGTGCCCGGCGCCGTCGTCCTCCTCGCCGGGGAGCCGGGCGCCGGCAAGTCGACCCTCCTGCTCGACGTCGCGGCCCGCGCCGCCGAGCAGGGCACCGGGTCGGTGCTCTACGTGACGGGTGAGGAGTCGGCCAGCCAGGTGCGCCTGCGTGCGGAGCGGATCGGCGCGATGGCCGAGCGGCTCCTCCTCACCGCCGAGAACGACCTCGCCACCGTCCTCGGGCACATCGAGGCCGCCGACCCCTCGCTCGTCGTCGTCGACTCCGTGCAGACGATCTCCTCCGGTGAGGTCGACGGCGCCGCGGGCGGGGTGAGCCAGGTCCGCGAGGTCGCCGCGGCCCTCATCGGGGCGGCCAAGCGGCGTCACGTCCCCGTCGTCCTCGTCGGGCACGTGACCAAGGACGGCTCGCTCGCCGGCCCGCGGGTGCTCGAGCACCTCGTCGACGTCGTCTGCCAGTTCGACGGCGACCGCCACTCCCGCCTGCGCCTCCTGCGTGCGACGAAGAACCGCTACGGGCCCACCGACGAGGTGGGCTGCTTCGAGCTCACCGACACCGGGATCAGCGGCCTCGCCGACCCGTCGGGGCTCTTCCTCTCCGAGTCGCGCACCACCGCGGTGCCCGGGACCTGCGCATCCGTCAGCCTGGAGGGCCGGCGGCCCATGCCCACGGAGGTCCAGGCGCTGGTGGCGGCAAGCTCCCTGAGCAACCCGCGCCGCACCACGTCCGGCCTGGACGGTTCCCGCACCGCGATGACCCTCGCCGTCCTCCAGGCGCGGGTGGGGCTCGACCTCAGCGGCCGGGACGTCTACGTGTCGACCGTGGGCGGGGCGCGCGCCGTCGAGCCGGCGGTCGACCTCGCCGTCGCGCTCGCCGTCGCCTCCGCGTCCGGGAACCGCGCGATCCGGGCCGGGACCGTCGCCATCGGGGAGGTGGGACTCACCGGTGACGTCCGCGCCACGGTCGGGGTCCAGCGCCGGCTGAGCGAGGCGGCCCGGCTCGGCTTCACCACCGCCCTGGTCCCCCGCCACGGAGCCGACCAGCTCAAGTCCGTCCCGGGGCTGTCGACCCTCCCGGTCGCCAACGTCCACGAGGCCCTGCTCGCGGCCCTGCCCGAGGCCACCCCGCCCGCCCCGCAGGGCACGGAACGGCACGTCCGCGCCGTAAGATGACGCCCGGGGCGTGCGTGCGTCGCTCCGCCCCGCGACCCGAGGAGAACCCCAGTGCCCGACAAGGCCGACACCCTGCTGCGCGCCACCCTGCAGGCCGTCGCACCGGGCACCGAGCTGCGGGACGGCCTCGAGCGCATCCTGCGCGGGCGCACCGGTGCCCTCATCGTCCTCGGTTACGACGACCTCGTCGAGACGATCTGCTCCGGCGGCTTCGACCTCGACGTCGAGTTCTCCGCCACCCGGCTGCGCGAGCTGGCCAAGATGGACGGCGCCGTCGTCGTCGACTACGCCCGCCAGCGCATCCGGCGCGCCAACGTCCAGCTCATGCCGGACACGAGCGTCGAGACGAGTGAGTCCGGCATGCGGCACCGCACCGCCGAGCGGGTGGCCAAGCAGACCGGCTACCCGGTCATCACCGTGAGCCAGTCGATGCGGATCGTCGCGCTCTACGTCGACGGCGTGCGCCACGTCGTCGAGGACTCCAGCGCCATCCTCTCCCGCGCCCACCAGGCCCTGGCCACCCTCGAGCGCTACAAGGCGCGTCTCGACGAGGTGTCCGGCACGCTGGCGGCCCTGGAGATCGAGGACCTCGTCACCGTCCGGGACGTGACGACCGTCGTCCAGCGCCTCGAGATGGTCTCGCGGATCTCCGCGGAGATCGACGGCTACGTCGTCGAGCTCGGCGCCGACGCGCGCCTGCTGTCCCTCCAGCTCGACGAGCTCATCGGTGGTCTCGCCCCCGACCGCGAGTTCATCATCCGCGACTACAGCGCCCGGGCGGCCGACAACGTCGCCGGCGTGCTCACGCGGCTGGCCGCGCTGTCCTCCGCCGAGCTCATCGAGATGTCGGCGATCGCCCGCGCCCTGGGCATCGGCGGCCCCGACGGCCAGTCCCTCGACGACCCCCTCAGCCCGCGCGGCTACCGGATGCTCTCGCGCATCCCGCGCCTGCCCTCCCCCGTGGTCTCGGCCCTCGTCGAGCACCTCGGCCCGCTGCAGAAGCTCCTCGCGGCGAGCACCGAGGACCTCCAGCAGGTCGACGGCGTCGGGCCGCAGCGCGCCCGCTCGGTCCGTGAGGGCCTCTCGCGCCTGGCCGAGTCCTCGATCCTCGAACGCTACGTCTGAGCGGTCCGCGGCTCAGCCGAGGGTGAAGACCTCGGTCTCGCCGAGCGGCGCGCCGTCGAGCGCGACGGCGAGGCGGTAGGTGCCCGGGCCGGCCTGCGGCTGCTCGTCGGGGCAGCCCTCCGCGGAGCGGTGACCGTCCCAGCTCACGGTGACGGGCGTCGTCGCGCCGGTGTCGAGCAGGAGCTCCTCGGTCGCGTCCCCCGCGCAGTGCGCCGAGGACCACACGGCGTCGCTCCCGGACTCGATCTCGGTGACGAGCGCGCCGGACGCGACGTCGACGAGGCAGGGCACCTCGCCGGTGTTACGCATGCTCACCTCGACGTCCGCGCCGGCGGCGGACGGCTCCACCGCGACCTGGGCGGTGACGTCCTCGGCGGCGCAGACCGCCACGTGCCCGGGCGAGGGCGCCGGCGACTGCGTCTCCGTCGCTTCCGCGGCAGCGGGCTCGGCCGGCGCGTCCGCCGCCGCGTCACGGTTGCCGAGCAGGGTCGTGACGCCCCACACGACACCCGCCACGACGAGCAGCAGGAGCAGCAGCGCGACGGCGCGGCGGCGCCGGTAGACCGCGGCCGAGGGCCGCGCCGGTCGCCGCGTCGGGTCGGGGGTCGAGCTCGTCACACCCCGACGGTAGGCAGGTTCGGGCGCGAGACGCGGACGGCTCGCCGGGACGGGGCACACTGGGGGCGATGCTCACCGACCTCCACGCGACGGTGGCCGGCTGGTACGCGGCCCACGCCCGCGACCTCCCGTGGCGACGTCCCGGCACGACCCCGTGGGGCGTGCTCGTCAGCGAGGTCATGTCCCAGCAGACCCCGGTCGCCCGCGTCGCACCCGCCTGGGAGGCGTGGATGGCGCGGTGGCCCGAGCCGGCCGACCTCGCCGCGGCCGCGCCGGCCGACGTGCTGCGCGCCTGGGACCGGCTCGGATACCCGCGCCGCGCCCTGCGGCTGCGCGAGTGCGCCGAGCAGGTCGTCGCGCGCTTCGGCGGGGTGGTGCCCCGGACGGAGGAGGAGCTGCTCAGCCTGCCGGGCGTCGGCGGCTACACGGCCGCCGCCGTCGTGAGCTTCGCCCACGGGGGCCGCGCGCTGGTCCTGGACACGAACGTGCGCCGCGTCCTCGGGCGCGTCGTCGCCGGCCGCGCGCTGCCGCCTCCCGGGCTCACCACCGGGGAGCGGGCGGGCGCCGCGGAGCTGCTGCCCGCCGACGCCACGGCCTCCGTGCGCTGGAACGAGGGCGTCATGGAGCTCGGCGCCCTCGTGTGCACCGCGCGGTCCCCGCGCTGCCCCGCCTGCCCGCTCGCGGACCGGTGCCGCTGGCGGCGGGCCGGCGCCCCGCCCGCCACGCAGGCCCCGCGCCGGCAGGCGTGGCACGGGACGGACCGTCAGGCGCGCGGCCGCGTCATGGCCCGGCTGCGGGCGCTGCCCGACGGCGCGACGCTCGGGACCGAGGAGCTCCTCCTCCCGCTGCGGGACGGCGCCGAGGACCCCGCCCAGGCGGACCGGGCCCTGGCCTCGCTCCTCGCGGACGGCCTCGTGGCGGAGCCCTCCCCGGGCCGCTGGGCGCTGCCCGGGTGAGCTACGGGGCCTCGTACCCGGCGTCGGAGCACAGCTCGGTGAGCGTCCCCTGGGCCGCCGCGGCCTCCGTGACGTCGATGGTCGTGAGGTCGGGGAAGGGCGGCTCCTCGCCCTCCGGCACCTCCTGCTCGCCTGCCTCGTTGACGGCGGTGACGGCGGCCGTGAACGGCGCGGCGACCTCGGCGAGGACGGGCACCATCTCGGGGTGGGCGTCGCGGGAGAGCTCCCGCAGCCGCTGCTCGAGCGCGTTGACCTCGGTGTACGTCGCGGCGTCGACGACCTGGCCGGACTCGAGGGCCACGCGGGCCGCCTCGGCGCGCTCGGCCAGCGGCGTCCCGGTCCCCTCGTAGAAGGCCTCGCAGGTGGTGACCTGCTCGCTGTCACGCTCGGCGGCGTCGGTGGGCCGCTCAAGGGTCTCCTCGTCGTTCGTGCTGCAGCCCGCAGCCAGGGTGAGGAGCAAGGCGGCGGACAGCGCAGCGGCTCGGCGTCTCATGCCACGAGGCTACGAGCGTGCCGGACGGCCCGCGCGCCGGGCGGCGCCGGGCGGGGCGGCGCGGCTGCCCGTCGGGGTGGCGGGCACGTAGGGTGCCGGTGTGGAGAGCCTCTCGGTGCCGCCGGACGTCCGGCTGGCACGCACGGTCCGTGCCCTGCGTGACGCCGTCGTCGGCTGCGGGGCCGCGTGCCTCGGGCTCGCCGTCATCGCGGCGGCGATCCTCGCGCTCAGCGGCTCCGACCCGCTCCTCGCCGGCCCCACGCTCACCATCCTCGGCGGCGGGCAGCTCCTCGCGCTCGTCGGCGCCGTCGTCGCGGCCCTCGGGCTCCGCGGCGCGCTCGCCGGACGTCCGCTCGCCGGCGTCGTCGGGGCGACCCGGGGCCGGCTGCGGTGGGTCGTGCGGGCGGTGCTCGTGTGGAGCGCGGCCGCTGCGGTCGGCTGGGCGCTGGCCGACCCCGCCCGGACCGTGCTCTTCCTCGCGCTGGGCGCCGTCACCGCCCAGCTCGCCGTCGTCGTCCTCCTCGTGCGCCGGCGCCTGCCCCGCGAGGGCTGAGCCGTGGCCCCGCCGACGCTGCACACCACGCTGCCCGAGCTCGTCGAGCGGGCCCGGGCGCTGCTCGACGACGGCGCGCCGCGGCGCCTCCTCGGGCTCGCCGGTCCACCGGGGGCCGGGAAGTCGACCCTCGCCGCGGGGCTCGTGGCGGCCCTCGCGCCATGCGCCGCCCTCGTGCCGATGGACGGCTTCCACCTGAGCAACGCCGTCCTCCACACGCTCGGCCGCCGCGGGCGCAAGGGCGCGCCGGACACCTTCGACGCCGCCGGCTACGCCCACCTGCTGCGCCGCCTGCGCGAGCCCGCGGATGGCACCGTCTATGCGCCCGACTTCGACCGCGAGCTCGACGAGCCGGTGGGGGCCGCCGTCGCCGTCCCCACGGAGACGCGGCTCGTCGTCACCGAGGGCAACTACCTCCTGCTCGACGACGGCGCGTGGCCCGCCGCCCGCTCGTGCCTGGACGCCGTCTGGTACGTCGAGCTGCCCGACGACGAGCGGCGCCGCCGGCTGCGGGCGCGCCACGAGCGGCACGGCATGGACCCCGCCGCCGCGGCCGCATGGACGGAGGGCACCGACGAGCCCAACGCCGCGCTCGTCCGGGCGGCGCGGGACCGGGCCGACCTCGTCGTCGTCGTCGCTAGCTAGAGCTCGAGGAGCAGGCGCGAGTTGCCCAGGGTGTTCGGCTTGACCCGCGCGAGGTCGAGGAACTCGGCGATGCCGTCGTCGTGGGATCGCAGCATCTGCGCGTAGACGTCGGTGCCCACCGGCGTGCCCTCGATGACCTCGAAGCCCATCCGCCGGAAGAACTCGACCTCGAAGGTGAGGCAGAAGACCCGCTTGAGCCCCAGCACCCGCGCCCGCTCGATGAGCGCGCTGAGCACGTGCCAACCCACGCCGCGGCGGTGGTGGTCGGGATCGACGGCGAGGGTGCGGACCTCGGCGATGTCGTCCCACATGACGTGCAGGGCGCCGCAGCCGACGACCTGCCAGCTGCCGTCCTCGCCGGGCAGCTCGGCGACGAGGAACTCCTGGATCGCCTCGAAGTAGCTGATGAGCTCCTTGGCGATGAGGATGCGCTGCTCCGCGTAGGGCGCGACGAGCTCGTAGATGCGCCGCGCGTCCGAGGGGAGGGCGGGCCGCACGATGACCGAGGGCCGCTCGGTCCCCTCGGGGTAGGCGCCGCTCGTGCTCATCGCCCGATGATGGCACGCCGCACCCGCGCGCCGGGGCCCGCGCCACACGACGGACGCCCGTCCGGACCCACCCCAAGACTTGAACAGTTCCAGTCTTTGGCCTAGTCTTGACCTATGCCCACCGACCACGCCGAGCTGCTGCGCGCCGCCGACCTCCGGGTCACCGCGCCGCGTCTCGCGGTCCTGGCGGAGGTCGAGGCGCACCCCCACGCGACGGCGGAGGAGATCCGGCGTCTCGTCAAGGAGCGTCTCGGGACGGTGTCCACCCAGGCGGTCTACGACGTCCTGCACGCCCTGACGGACGTGCGTCTGCTGCGGAGGATCGAGCCGGACGGGTCGCCCGGCCGCTTCGAGCTCTTCCGCGAGGACAACCACCACCACGTGGTGTGCCGGACGTGCGGCGCCATCGGCGACGTGCCCTGCGCCGTGGGGCACGCCCCCTGCCTCACGGCGAGCGACGACCACGGCTTCTCGATCGACACCGCCGAGGTCGTCTACTGGGGCACCTGCCCCGCCTGTCGCACCCAGTCCTGAGACCCGAGTCGGCACGCCGTGCCGATGCACGCACACAAGGAGAATGAATGTCCGCGGACAACAACCTGCCGCTCACCACCGCCGCCGGCGCGCCCATCTGGGACAACGACAACGCCGTGACCGCCGGCGCGCGCGGCCCCATGCTCCTCCAGGACGTGTGGTTCCTGGAGAAGCTCGCCCACTTCGACCGCGAGGTCATCCCCGAGCGGCGCATGCACGCCAAGGGCTCCGGCGCCTGGGGCACCTTCACCGTCACGCAGGACATCACCAAGTACACCAAGGCCGCGCTCTTCTCCGAGGTCGGCAAGCAGTCCGAGATGTTCGCCCGCTTCTCCACCGTCGCCGGTGAGCGCGGTGCGGCCGACGCCGAGCGCGACATCCGCGGCTTCTCCCTGCGCTTCTTCACCGAGGAGGGCAACTGGGACATGGTCGGGAACAACACCCCGGTGTTCTTCCTGCGCGACCCGCACCACTTCCCCGACCTCAACCGCGCCGTCAAGCGCAACCCGCGCACGAACATGCGCGACGCCGAGATCAACTGGGACTTCTGGACCAACCTCCCCGAGGCGCTCCACCAGGTCACCATCGTCATGTCGGACCGCGGGATCCCCGACGGCTACCGCCACATGCACGGCTTCGGCTCGCACACCTACTCGTTCATCAACGCACAGAACGAGCGCTTCTGGGTGAAGTTCCACTTCCGCACGCAGCAGGGCATCAAGAACCTCACCGACGCCGAGGCTGCCAAGATCGTCGCCGAGGACCGCGAGTCGGCCCAGCGCGACCTCTACGAGGCCATCGAGCGCGGCGACTACCCCAAGTGGACCTTCTCCATCCAGGTCATGCCCGAGGCGGACGCCCAGAACTACCGCTTCCACCCCTTCGACCTCACCAAGGTCTGGTCGAAGAAGGACTACCCGCTCATCGAGGTCGGCGAGTTCGAGCTCAACCGCAACCCGGAGAACTACTTCCAGGACGTCGAGCAGGCCGCCTTCACCCCGGCGAACATCGTCCCCGGCATCGGCTACTCCCCCGACCGCATGCTCCAGGGCCGCCTGTTCTCCTACGGCGACGCCGCCCGCTACCGCCTGGGCGTCAACCACCACCAGATCCCGGTGAACTCCCCCCGCGCGGCGACGTTCGTCAACACCTACCACCGTGACGGCCAGGGCCGCGTGGACGGCAACGGCGGCAGCATGCCCAGCTACACGCCCAACAGCTACGGCCGCCTCCAGGCGGACCCGTCCTTCCGCGAGCCCAGCCAGGCCGTGGGTGCCGTCGCCGACCGCTTCGACTACCGCGAGAACGACAGCAACTACTACGAGCAGCCCGGCAACCTCTTCCGGCTCATGAGCCCGGAGGAGCAGCAGCGCCTGTTCGCCAACACGGCCCGCGCCATCAAGGGCGCGTCCGACGCGACCGTCGAGCGCCACATCCAGAACTGCACCCTGGCCGACCCGGCCTACGGTGAGGGTGTGCGCCGCGCCATCGAGGCCCTCGCGGCCGGGACGCTCGACTCGCTCGACGCGAACCCGAACAACGAGCCGGCGATGACCAACGCCTGACCCTCAACCCCTTCGGGCTGAGGACGGCAGCGAGGGCCCGGGCGACCACCACGGTCGCCCGGGCCTTCGCGCGTCTCAGGCCAGCAGGTGGGAGCGGCCGAACATCTCGGCCGTGGCCCGGGCGCTGGGGGTGCCGGAGTCGAGGTCCGCGCCCGCGTCGCGGAGCACGGTGACGACCTCCTCCTCGCCCTTGAACAGGGCGCCGGCGATCGGGGACTGGTCGCGCGCGTTGCGCAGGTCGACGTCGGCGCCGCGCTCGACGAGCGCCCGCACCGTGTCCACCTTGCCGTGGTAGGCGGCGAGCATGAGCATCGTGTTGCCCTCGCCGTCGCGGGTGTCGACCGGCAGCCCGTGGTCGACCAGCTCGAGTACCTCCGTCGTCCCACCCTGCCGCGCCAGCTCCATGGCCATCGCGACGACCTTCGCTGCCTGCTCGTCGGAAAGTCCCATGCCGCCACTGTAGGCGGCACCCGTGACGCCGGCGCCTCGGCGCAGTAGCGTGCCACGGGAGGGAAGGAGCCCCCTGATGACCGGACCTGCGGACCTCGAGCGCCTGGGCTGGCAGGCACTCTCCACGAGCCCCGCGAGCGCCGTCGCCTTCTACGACGAGGTGCTGGACGACGACGTCCGCATGCTCTTCCCCGGTGGCCTGCTGCTCGCCGGGCGCGAGCAGGTGCTCGCGACGATGGACGGCCCGTCCTGGGACACCCACCGCCTCAGCGGCCTGGACGTGCTCGAACCCACCGCGGACGTCGCCGTCGTCAGCTACGGCGTCGAGGCGGAGCGTGCGGGGCAGCCCTACTCGGCCCTCGTCGCCAGCGTCTACGTGCGGCGGGCGGGCGGCTGGCGGCTGGTGAGCCACCAGCACACGCCGCGCTGATCAGGCGGGCGGGACCGGCCCGAGGAGCGCGGCGGCCCACGCGCGGTGGACGGACTCGTCGTCGCTCGGGTGGAAGATCCCGGCGAGGACGTCCCGGTACAGCCGGGAGAGCTCGCTGCGGCTGACGTAGGACGAGCCGCCCGAGACGCGCACCGCCTTCTCGACGACGTCCTTGGCGGTCTCCGTCGCACGCGTCTTGACGGCGGACAGCTGCGGCAGCCACAGCGGCCCGCGGTCCACCTGCTCGTCGACGTCGCGGGCGATCTGCGCGATCTGCGGGTAGATGCCGTCGAGCGCGATCGCGGCGTCGGCGAGCCGGTAGCGGATGTCGGGGTCGTGGGCGTAGGGGGCGCCGCCGGCGGCCATCGAGCGGCGCTTGTGCACCGTCTCGACGGCGACGTCGATCGCCCGCGCCGCGATGCCGGTGTAGACGCTGGCGAGGAGGACCTCGAAGGCGGCGAAGATCCCGAAGATGAACGGGTCCATCGTGGGGCCCGGCTCGATGCGGCGCACGATCCGCTCGGCCGGGGCGTGGGCACCGGACAGCACGGTGGTGCACGACTGCGAGGCGCGCATCCCCATCGCGTCCCAGTCGTCCTTCACCTCCACGCCGCCCCCGTCACGGGTGACGAAACCCCACACGTTGCGGTCGTCCCCGCCGGTCCGGTCGGTGCCGAAGGTTCCCAGGCGGGTCCAGGCCGGGGAGAAGGAGGTGAAGATCTTCGTCCCGTGGAAGGAGTAGCCGCCCTCGCCGTCGGGCACGGCGTCGCTCGCCGAGCCGAAGAGGACGAGGTCGTTGCCGGCCTCGGAGACCCCGAAGGCGAAGATCTCCCCGTCGGCCGCCTCCTCGAGGATGAAGTCGCAGGAGTGGTCACCGCTGGCCCGGACGGTGCGGGCCACCGCCACCCACACGTGGTGCATGTTGACGGCGAGCGCCGTCGCGGGTGCGGCGCCGGCCAGCCGCATCTGCTGGCGGGTCATCTCCTCCAGGCTGAGCCCGGCGCCCCCCAGCTCGGTGGGGACCATCGCGGTGAGGTAGCCGGCCTCGACGAGCTCGGCGAGGTCCTCGGTGAAGAAGGCGTTCTCGCGGTCGTAGCGGGCCGCGCGGTCCCGGATCCGGTCGAGGAGGGCGTCGGGCAGCAGCTCGGTGGTCATGACCCGAGCGTAGGTCCGTCGGCGGGCCTCTTCCGGTCGGCGCGTCGAGGGGCTAGGTTCAGGCAGCATGGCCGATGACGCGACGACGCGTGGCGGGGGCACCTTCGCGCGGGTCCTCGGCGTGCTCGTGGTCGTCGTCGTGCTCGCCCTCCCCGCCTGGGCACTCCTCCGCGACGACGGCGCCGCACCCGCCGCGACCGGGACGCCGGGTCCGACCGGCGGGGGCTGCGCGCAGGAGCTCACCGTCCCGGTGACCACCACCCCGGACTTCGCTCCCGTCGTCGTGGCGGCCGCGGACCGGCTCGAGGACGAGGACCCGTGCACGACCTTCGCCGTCGCGACGAGCTCCTCGGCGGACACGGCGGAGCAGATTCGCAGCGGCGTCGTGCCGTCCCGGGTGTGGATCCCGGACTCCGAGGTGTGGGTCGAGCGGGTCAACCAGGACCCGCAGGCGCCCGCGCTGACCGCCGGCCCGGTCCTCGCCACCACCCCCGTCCTCCTCGCCGTCCCCGCGACGCTGGCGGAGTCGACAGCGGCGAACGGGCCGCAGCCGTGGCGGGAGATCCTCTCCGGCCCGCTCGCCCCGCGGATCGCCGACCCCGTGACGTCGACGGCGAGCCTGCTCCTCCTCCACTCCGCCCACGCGGCGCTGAGCGGCACGCCCGAGGGCGACCAGCTCCTCGGCGCGGCCATGATCCAGATGTCCCGGCTCGTCGCCGACCCGGACGAGCTCCTCACCTACGCGGGGGAGGACGCCGAGGCAGCACCCGCCGTCGTCGCCACCGAGCAGCAGGTCGCGGGGCAGCGCGCCGCGAACGTCGTCACCCCGCTGCAGGCCGTCGTCCCGGCCGAGGGCACCGGCGCCCTCACCTACACGTGGGTGCCGCTCCCCGGACCCGACAACGGGGTGGGCATGCGCGGCGCGCTCGCCGCGCTCGAGGAGGCCCTCACCGACGAGGCCGGTGCGGCGGACGTACGGGCGGCCGGCTTCCGGGCCCCCGGAGACGACGCCGGGCCCGAGCTCCCCGGCGTCCCCGTGGACGCGGCCGCCCCGCTGCCCCAGCCGACGGCCGCCGAGGCCGACGCCGTCGTCACGGTGTGGCGCACCGTCGCGGTCGACATGCGCATGCTCGCCGTCATCGACGTCTCCGGCTCGATGCTCCAGCCGGTCGGCGACCAGACACGGATCGCCCTCGCGGGCGCCTCCGCCCAGACCGCACTGAGCGTCTTCCCGCTGAGCTCCCAGGTGGGACTGTGGGTGTTCTCCACCGACCACCCCGGCGGCACCGACTGGACCGAGCTCGCGCCGATCGCCCCGCTCCACGGCGAGGAGGGGGGCGGCGAGCACCGCGAGGAGCTGCTCGCCGCGACCGAGACCCTCGCCGAGCACGCCCGCCCGGGCGGGGACACCGGCCTGTACGACACCGTGCTCGCCGCCTACCGGCAGGTGCAGGACACCTACGAGCCCGGGTACGTGAACTCCGTCGTCCTCCTCACCGACGGCGTCGACGAGGACGACGACGGCATCTCCCTGGACGAGCTGCTCGCCGAGCTGCAGGCCCGGATCGACCCGAGCCGGCCGATCCCCGTCATCACCGTCGGCATGGGGCCCGGCGCCGACGAGGAGGTGCTGCGGCTCATCGCCGCCCAGACCGGTGGGCGCAGCTACCTCGCGCGCGACCCCGCCGACATCCGCACCGTCTTCGTCGACGCGCTCACCCACCGCCCCCGCCCCGGGTAGTGGGGGCGCCCTGCGCCACTGACCCCGCCGTCGCGCGGCGCGTGGTCCTTCGTGCTTCCGTATGTGCAGGAGGCCGGATGGCGCAGCAGGCAGTCCCGCAGCGGACCGCGACGAGAGCGGGGCGACGCCCGTCGCGGCGCTTCATGCTGGGCAAGGCGCTGCGCGACTTCCTCGCCGACGAGTGCCTGGACCGGTCCGCGGCGCTGACCCTCTTCTCCGTCCTCGCGATCCCCCCGCTCGTCATCATGCTCACCTCCGTGCTCGCCCTGGCCGGGCAGGGACCGGCGAGCACCGACACGATGCTCGAGATCGTCGGCCAGCTCGCCCCGGACGAGGACGCGCTCAACGTGATCAGCGAGCCTGTCCGCTCCGTGCTCGAGCACCCTGCCGCAGGGTGGACCCTCGCCCTCGGCGTCGGGTCCTCGCTGTGGATCGCGGCCGGCTACGTCGGCTCCTTCGGCCGGGCGATGAACCGGATCTACGGCGTCGAGGAGGGACGCCCGGCGCTGCAGCTGCTCGGCTGGCACCTGCTCACCACGCTCGTCCTCGTCGTCTTCGCCACCCTCGTCACGCTGTTCGCGGTCGTCTCGGGCCCGGTCGCCCGGGCCGTGGGGCAGACGCTGGAGGTGGAGGCGTCCGTCACCGTGTGGGAGCTGGCCCGCTGGCCGGTCGTGCTGCTCGCCGGGCTCGTCGTCATCTCCCTGCTCTACTTCACGACGCCGAACGTCCGGTACCAGCGCTTCCGGCTCGTCTCCCCCGGCTCGCTCCTGGCGCTGGGCATCGCGCTCGTCGCGTCCTTCGGCTTCCAGCTCTACCTGCGGCTCGCCGGGTACTTCGAGACGACCTACGGCGCGACGCTGGCGGGCATCGTCGTCCTCGTCCTGTGGCTGTGGCTCATCAACATCTCCCTGCTCCTCGGCGCCGAGCTCGACCGGGAGCTGGCGCGGGCCCGCCAGCTCGTCAGCGGCGTCGAGGCCGACCGTCACATCCAGGTGGACGTCCGTGACGAGCGCGCCAGCCACCGCGCCGCGGCCCGCCGCACCGCCGACGAGGCGCGGGCCCGCAGCCTGCGCGAGTCGTGGACGGACGGGCGGGAGTAGCCGCTCACGTCACGCCCCGGTCCCGGTCCGGTCACGGTTCGGCCACCCCGGTGCCGCCCGGAGGCAGATGTCGCTACGGTCCGGGCATGAGACTCCTGCGGACAGTGGTGCTCGGCCTGATGGTCGTCCTCGGCCTCCTCGCATGCTCGGGCGGCGGCGGCGACGACAGCGGCGGCGCGGAGAGCGCAGCGGGCGGCGGCGACATGGCCGTGGAGGAGGCCGCCGACTCGGAGGCCGGCCCGCGGGAGGTCGTGACGACCGGGTCCCTCTCGCTCGTCGCCGAGGACCCGCTCACCGCGATGGACGAGGTCGTCGGGCTCGTCGAGGGGGTGGGTGGCTACGTCGAGGAGCGCGCCGAGTACGCGGCCACGGACGAGGCCGAGGCCTCCGGCCGGCTCACCGTGCGCGTCCCCGCGGCCGAGCTCACCGGCGTCCTCGACGGCCTCGAGGCCGTCGGTGAGACCCTGGACGTGTCCATCTCCTCCGAGGACGTCACCCGCCAGGGCCGCGACCTCGACGCCCGCATCGCCGCCCTGGAGACCTCCACCGAGCGGCTCCTCGGCCTCATGGCCGAGGCCGACTCGAGCCAGACGCTCCTCGCCGCGGAGGACGCGCTGAGCGAGCGGCAGGCCGAGCTCGAGGCGCTGCAGGCCGAGCGCGCCCACCTCAGCGAGCAGGTGGCGATGTCCTCGCTCCACGTGAGCGTCGGCGCGGACAGTCCCGTCCAGCTCGCCACCGGGGGCTTCGTCGGTGGCCTGCAGGACGGCTGGGCCGCGCTCGTCGGCTTTGCCGGCGGGCTGCTCGTCGTCCTCGGCGCCGTCCTGCCGTGGCTCGTCGCCCTGGGGGTGCCGCTCGCCGTCGTCGTCGTCGCGCTGCGCCGTCGCCGGCGCCGGGAGCCGGCGACGGCCTGAGCGCCGTCAGAGGCGCTTGACCAGCGGGAAGGTGATCGTCTCGCGGATGCCGTGGCCGGTGAGGGCCATGAGGAGGCGGTCGATGCCCATGCCCATGCCACCGGCCGGCGGCATGCCCTGCTCCATCGCCTGGAGGAAGTCCTCGTCCAGGACCATGGCCTCCGGGTCTCCCGCGGCGGCGACGAGCGCCTGCGCCGCGAAGCGCTCGCGCTGGACCACCGGGTCGACGAGCTCGGAGTAGGCGGTGGCGAGCTCGAAGCCGCGCACGTACAGGTCCCACTTCTCCACGACGCCGGGCACCGAGCGGTGCGCGCGGGTGAGCGGGGAGGTGTCCACGGGGTAGTCCCGCACGAAGGTCGGGGCGTGGAGGTGGTCGCCCACGAGGTGCTCCCACATCTCCTCGACGACCTTGCCGGGCGTGTAGTGCGGGGCGACGGGCACCTCGAGGCGCTCGGCGTGGCGGGTGAGCTCCTCCAGGGAGGTCTGCGGCGTGACCTCCTCACCGAGCGCGGCGCTGAGCGAGGGGAACAGGGACAGCTCGGCCCACTCGCCCCCGAGCTCGTACTCGCTGCCGTCCGCCAGGGGCACGGTCGTGGTCCCGAAGGCGTCCTGCGCGGCCCGCTGGACGAGGTGGCGGGTGAGCTCGGCCATCGTGTCGTACGAGCCGTAGGCCTCGTAGGCCTCGAGCATGGCGAACTCCGGGGAGTGGCTGGAGTCGGCGCCCTCGTTGCGGAAGTTGCGGTTGATCTCGAAGACGCGGTCGATCCCGCCGACGACGGCCCGCTTGAGGAAGAGCTCGGGCGCGATGCGGAGGTAGAGGTCGACGTCGTAGGCGTTCATGTGGGTGACGAAGGGCCGCGCGGCGGCGCCACCGGGCTGCACCTGGAGCATCGGCGTCTCGATCTCGAGGAAGTCCCGCTCGTCGAGGTTGCGGCGCAGCGACCGCACGACGGCGGCGCGGGTGCGGACCATGTCGCGGGCGGCCGGGCGCATGATGAGGTCGAGGTGGCGGCGGCGCACGCGCCCCTCCTCGGAGAGCGCGACCTGCGCGCCGTCCTCGGTCTCGTAGGTCTTGGGCAGCGGGCGCAGGGACTTGGCGGCCAGCCGGTAGGAGTCGGCGAAGATGCTCAGCTCCCCGCGGCGGGAGGCGATGACGCGGCCCTGGACGAAGAGGTGGTCACCGAGGTCGACGTCGGCCTTGAAGGAGGCCAGCGCCTCCTCCCCGACCTCCGCGCGGGAGAGCATCGCCTGCAGGCGGGTGCCGTCCCCGCTCTGGAGCGTGACGAAGCACAGCTTGCCCGTGTTGCGCAGGTACATGACCCGCCCGGCGACGCCGACGACGTCGTCGGTCTCCTCCCCCGCCTCGAGCCCGGAGTACCTCTCCCGGACGGCGGGGATCGTCGTCGTCACCGGGAGGGTGACGGGGTAGGGGTCGACACCCTCGGCCAGCATCCGGGCGCGCTTCTCGGCACGCACCCGGACCTGCTCGGGAACGTCCTGGTCGTGGTCCTCGGGGGCCGGCACGGTGGGGGTCGTCTCACTCACCCCCCGATCCTATCCAGCGGCACGTCGGGGCCGGGCCCGGCGCTATCCTCGTGCGGACGCGCCGGGCCGAGGCGGCGCACGAGGGGATGGGTGATGGGCGCGACGAGCACCGGCGCGACAGGCGACGCGGAGGCCGGTCCCGGCGCGGACGCCGTCAGCCAGCCCGGCCTCTTCGACATCCCCCCGGGTGCCCGCCGCACGCCCGTGCGGGTGGTGCTTCTCACCGGGCCCTCCGGCTCGGGCAAGACCTCCCTCACCGGCCGGCTCGGCCTGCCGGTCGTCTCGCTGGACGACTTCTACCGCGACGGCGACCACCCCGAGCTGCCGCGCCGGTACGGGATCGTCGACTGGGACGACCCGCGCAGCTGGGACCGCGAGGGGGCGCTGGCTGCGCTCCTCGAGATCGCCCGCACCGGCCGCGCGGAGGTGCCGCTCTACGACATCCCGACCAACCGGCGCACGACGACCACCCAGTTCGATGCCGGCGGCAGCCCCATCGTCCTCGCCGAGGGCATCTTCGCCGCCGAGCTCATCGCCGAGTGCCGCGACGAGGACATCCTCGCCGACGCCCTGTGCCTGTGGCGCCCACGCCTGCAGACCTTCTGGTTCCGGCTCCTGCGCGACCTCGGCGAGGCCCGCAAGCCCCCGCTCACGCTGCTGCGCCGCGGCCTCAACCTCGCGCGGGTCGAGCCGGGGATGATCGCCGAGCTCGAGCGCCGCGGCGCCCGCAGGATGCGCGTCGCCGAGGCCGAGCAGTACATCCGCTCGCTGGCCACCCGCCCCTAGACCCCGCATATGCGGGAAAAGCGCGGCCTCAATGCGCGTGCCACCGCACTTTTCGCGCATATGCGGGGAGGGGGCGGTGGCGCGGCGTCAGGCGAGGAGGGCGGTGATCGCGAGGATCACCGGGACCGAGCCGATCGTCGAGAGGAAGATCGCGTCGCGGGCCAGGACGACGCCGCGGTCGTACCGGCTCGCGACGACGAAGACGTTCTGCGCCGTGGGGAGCGCCGCGAGCACGGCGACGGCGTAGAGGGCGGTGTCCTGCAGGCCCAGCGCGACGCCGATGAGGTAGGCGAGGGCAGGCTGGACGAGGAGCTTGAGCCCGACGACGAGCGCAAGCTCGCGGGCCGGTGAGCCCGCCCCGGGCTTGGGGCCCAGCCGCAGGGAGACCCCGTAGGCGAGCAGCATCGCGGGCACGGCCATCCCGCCGAGCAGGTCGACCGGCGCGCGGACGACGCTCGGGAGCTGCAGGCCGGTGAGCGCGAGGACGAGCCCGAGCACCGCGCCGAGCATGAGCGGGTTGCGCACGGTCCGCCAGGCGAGCCGTCGCGCGCCCATCCCGCGTCCCGCCGTCGTGCGGTCGAGGACCGCGAGGGCGAGCGGCTGCAGCAGCACGAGCTGGAGCAGGATGACCGGGGCGACGAGGGCGGCGTCCCCGAGCACGTAGGCGGCGACCGGCAGCCCGAGGTTGCCGGCGTTGACGTACATCGAGCACAGCGCGGCGACGACCGTCTCCGGGGCGGGCCGCCGCGCGACGACCCGCGACAGGAGCAGGTAGAGGGTCAGCGCCCCGGCGACGGCGCCCGCGGTGGCCACGAGGTTCGCCGAGAACACTGCGTGGACGTCGGCGTCGGCGACGACCGTGAGCAGCAGCGCGGGGCTGGCGACCCAGAAGGCCAGCCGGACGAGCATCGTCTGGCTGGCGTAGGTGAGGAAGCCGACGTGCGCGAGGACGGCGCCGAGGGCGATGAGCACCGCGAGCGCGCCGAAGCCCTCGAGGACGCCGGTCACCTCAGCGTGGCCCGGTGACTGCCTCGGCGCGGTAGTCGGCGAAGGGGACGCCGCTGGGCTCGACGTGGTAGGGCACCTCGTCCGCCGCGGCGGGCAGCTGGGCCGGCTCCTGGCCGACGTCGAGGATCCGGTTGTGCTCGTCGACGAAGACGACCGACGGCTCGTAGGTGCGCGCGTCGGCGTCGCTGAGCATGCCGTAGGCGATGAGGATGACGAGGTCGCCGGGGTGGACGTGGTGGGCGGCCGCCCCGTTGATCTGGATGTCGCCCCTGCCCCGCTCGCCGGGGATGACGTAGGTGGTGAGCCGCGAGCCGTTGGTGATGTCGACGACGTCGACCTGCTGGCCGGGCAGGAGGTCCGCGGCGTCCAGCAGGTCGGCGTCCACGGTGATGGAGCCGACGTAGTGGAGGTCCGCCGCGGTCACGGTGGCGCGGTGGATCTTGCCGATGAGCATGGGTCGCTGCAGCGAGCTGGGCGCTGGCATCGTCACTCGTCCTTCCAGAGGTCGAGAATCGTGTTGTCGATGAGCCGGGTGGTCCCGACCCAGGCGGCGACGACGAGGAGGGCGGGGCCGCTCGCGTCCACGGGCACGGGCTCCATCGTCTCAGGGTCGACGAGCTGGAGGTAGTCGAGCCGCACGCCCGGCTCGGCGGCCAGACGCTCGCGCGCGGCGGCCAGCACCGGCTCGGGCCCGCCGGCGGCGGCCCCGCGGGCCGCGTCGAGGGCGCCGGAGAGCGCGAGCGCGGCGGCCCGGTCGGTGTCGCTGAGGTAGGCGTTGCGGCTGCTCATCGCCAGGCCGTCGGGCTCGCGGCGGATCGGCACGCCGACGACCTCGACGTCGACGTCGAGGTCGCGCACCATCGCCCGGACGAGAGCGAGCTGCTGGGCGTCCTTCTGCCCGAAGAGCGCCACGTGCGGCCGGGTGAGGTGGAGGAGCTTGAGCACGACGGTGAGGACGCCGCCGAAGTGGGTGGGCCGGGTGGCGCCCTCGAGGAGGGTCGCGAGCGGGCCCGGCTCCACCCGCACCCGCGGGTCGCCGTTCGGGTACATCGTCTCGGCATCGGGGGCGAAGACGACGTCGGCGCCCACGTCGGCGAGCTTGGCGAGGTCCGCCTCGAGGTCACGCGGGTAGGCGTCGAGGTCCTCCCCCGGCGCGAACTGAAGCGGGTTGACGAAGATGGTGACGACGACGTGGTCGGCCCGGCGGCGGGCCTCGCGCACGAGGTCGAGGTGCCCCTCGTGCAGCGCCCCCATCGTCATGACGACGGCGCGGGTGCCGCGCTGCCGGTCGAGCACCTCCCGCAGGTCCGCCCGGGTGCGCACGAGCACGGGCGACGGCGCGGGCTCCGCGGCTGCGTCGTCGTCGGCTGCGTCGTCGTCGGCTGCCGGGAGGGCGGGGACGGGCGCCTCGGCGACGGCGTCGAGCAGGAGCTGGGCGGCGGAGTCGGTGAGGCGGCCCGCGGACCAGGCCCGCTGCGTGGTGACGCGGGCGAGGGTGCGGTAGGCCGGGGGAGGTCGGCGAGGCCGGAGTCCTCGGCCGCGAGGGCCACGAGGCTGGCCAGGTGCTCGGCGACGGTGCCGGCGTCCCCGCGCAGCACGGGGCCGGTGAGCGCGAGCTCGCCGTCGCGCAGGGTGCCGTCGAGGGCCGCGGTGAGGAGGGGGCCGAGGTAGAGCCCGGGCTCGTCGACGCCGGCGCGGCCGAGCACGCGCATCGCCTGGGTCACGAGGGTGACGAGGTGGTTGGCGCCGTGCGCGAGGGCCGCGTGGTAGAGCGGGCGTGCCGACTCGGGCAGCGCCACGGGCTCGCCGCCGATCTCGACGACGAGCGCCTGGCCGATCGGCAGCACCGGCGCGGGCGCGGTGACGGCGAAGGGGCAGCCGACCAGCCGGGAGAGGTCGATGCTCGTGCCGGTGAAGGTCATCGCCGGGTGCAGGGCCACGGGGATCGCACCCGCGCGCTGCGCGGGCGCGAGGACGCCGGTGCCGTAGCGGCCGGCGGTGTGGACGACGATCTGGCCGGCCTGCCAGCCGCCGGTGTCGGCGATGCCCTGGACGAGGCCGGCGAGGGCGTCGTCCGGGACGGTGAGGAGGACGAGCTCGGCGCGCTCGACGATCTCGGGGACCTCGAGCACCGGGACCCCCGGCAGGAGCGCGTCGACGCGGTCGCGGCTGTCCTCGGACACCGCGCTGGCGCCGACGACGCTGTGCCCGGCGGCCCGCAGCGCGCTGCCGAGGACGGCACCGACGCGGCCCGCGCCGACGACGCCCACGCCGAGTCGTCCGGGTCGGGACGACGGCGGGACGTCTCCAGGCACGCTCGCAGTCACCGCGTCATTATCGCCCCGCCCGCCGGCCCGCCGCCGGTGACGTCCGACACCGCCGGCCGCCTCAGCGGCCGCTGGGCGGGCCCTGGACCGGCGGCCCGGCGGGCGGCGGAGGCGCCAGCGGCACCCCGGCCGGCGGCGGCGGCACGTCGGGGCGAGGTGCCAGCGGCGCCCCGGCCGGCGGTGGCGGCACGTCGTCGCGAGGCGCGGTGGCGGGCGGCGGTGGGCTCGTGGGAGCACCGGCGGAAGGCGGGGCCTGGACGGGAGGTCCAGCCGGCGGTGCCTGCACCGGCACACCCGTCGGAGGCGCCTGCACCGGCACACCTGTCGCAGGCGCCTGCACCGGCACACCCGTCGGAGGCGCCTGCCCGGGCGCACCCGTCGGCGCCGCGTTGACCGGGCCGCCCGTGGGCGGCGGGGCCCCGTCGACCCCAGGCTGCGGGGCGGCCGGGCCGATGAGACCCACCCGGCGCATCCACTCCTCGGGGGACTCGCGGTGGCGGGCGGCGCGGGAGCGCTCGGAGGCCTCACTGAGGATGGCGAGCGCCGTCATCTGCTCGAGGTGGTGCGCGGTGGTCGCGACCGAGCCGCCCACGGTGGCGGCGACGACGTTGGCGATCCCGACGCGTCGCTCCAGCGGCCCCTGGCTCAGGGCCAGGGACTGGGTGCGCTCGTGCGGCACGATCGCCAGCGCGCGGTTGAAGCGGCCGGTGCGCATGAGAACGGCGCTCTCGGTGAGCTGGATGCCGTTGCGCCGCCACGAGAGCGGGTCGAGCCAGCGGGCGCCGCGGGGGCTCGTGGCGAAGCCGGCGGCGTCACCGGAGCCCTCGAGCGCGGCGTCGATGACGGCCTGCGGGTTCGGGACGCCGAGGTCGGGCAGGACGAGCCACAGGGCGGTCAGTGCGTCGCCACGGGAGCCGACGGGCAGCAGCACCGTGCCCGTCGTCGACTCCATCTGGTTCTCCAGACCCCCGTAGCCCGCGACGTTCACCTCCACGCGCCACCAGCCCCGGCTGCGCCACAGGAGCGGCTGCTTGAGCCCGACCGTGTGGATGCGGCCCGGGGGCACCGTCTGCGTGCGCGTCTCGAGCAGGCCGTAGCGCAGGCGGATGCCGTCGGCGGAGATCGCGGCGCGGAAGTTGAAGCCGCCGGTGAACCGGCCCCACAGGTAGGTGCCCCAGCCGATGAAGCCCGGCAGCGCACCGGCGAGAGGCGCGAAGCTCTCGGCGGCGATCGCCGCGACGAGCAGGCCGATGAGGACGAGGACGAGCGCGATCATCGAGCCCGACAGCGCGAGCGAGCCGACGAGCCGGCCGGTGGGGACCGTGAGCAGCTCGCGCTCGACATCGGGCCGGGGAGGGGTGACGCCGGGTGCGGCCACGGGGGCCGCCTCACCGCTCGACGGAGGTGCCGGCGTCGTCGTCGTGCCGCGGTCCGCGGCACGGTCCAGGACCTCCCGACGCAGCCGCTGGGCCTCGTCCTCCTTGAGGAAGGCGAGGACGACCGACGAGCCGGTGCCGCCCGCCGTCTCGATCTTCAGCTGGGCCAGGCCGAAGAGGCGCGCGAGGAGCGGCTGGACGACGTCCACCGCCTGGATGCGGTTGAGGCGGGCGTGCCGCTGCTGGCGGAAGAGGATGCCGCTGTGGAGGAAGACGGCGTCGCGCCCGACGGCGTAGCGCATCATCCGCCACGACAGCACCGAGTACACGGTGAGGACGAGGAGGAGCAGGAAGACGGCGCCGCCGCCGATGAGGAGGACGAGCGTCCAGTTGACGGTGTCGCGGTCCTCCCACACCTCGGCGAGGAGCTGGGTGTTCTGCCAGACCAGCACCGCGAAGAGCGCGACGATGACCTTCCACGCGTTGAGGACGGGCGTGACCTTGTGGACGCGCCGCCAGTCGACGTGCTCCTCGGGAGCCGGCTGCTGCTCGGTGCTCACAGGCCGGCCAGCCTCGACTCGCCGCGCTCGCTGAGGCGGTCACGCAGCCGGGACGCCTCCTCCGGCGGCAGGCCGGGGATCGAGGCGTCGGTCTGCGCGGAGGCCGTGTGGAGCTGGACCTTGGCGACGTTCGCCCAGCGGTCCATCGGGCCGGCCTGGACGTCGACGTACTGCATGCGGCCGTAGGGCACGACGGTGAGCTGGCGGAAGAGGATGCCCTTGCGGATGAGGAGGTCCTCCTCGCGCTCGGCGTAGCCGATCGAGCGCACCTGGCGCGGGACGAGCCAGCCCAGCCACACGACGAGCAGGACGAGCACGCCGATCGGGATGGACCACCACCAGCCGGGGAAGAGGACGGCGAGGACGATGAGCGCGACGAGCGGCAGCCCCAGCCACACCGCCACCGAGATGAGCCGCACCTTGGTGAGGCCGGCGGAGACGGGTGTGAAGGTGAGGCCCTCGGGTGCGAACGGGTTGCGCGTCGCTCCTTGCCGGCCTGGCATGTCGCTCATGGGTGGTCCTCTCGTCGGTCAGCACCGAGAGCCTCCCACACCCCCGCCCACCCCTCGCATATGGGTGAATATCGCGGGCAGTGCTCCCCAGGAGCAGTAGGACTCCCACATATGCCGGGTTGGCGGGTGGGGAGGTCGGGCCCCGGAGAGCACGGTGCTCCACAGGGCACGGGTGGGGCGGCACGGGCCACCGTCTCGCGTTGTGGCCCGGACTGAAGGTCGACGTCGGCGCGAGAGTGCTGCCATGTCCATCGACCCCGTCCCTGCTTCCTTCGCCCGGGCCGCGGAGAAGGACTGCGTCACGCCGCTCCTCACCCGTGACGCCGCCGCTCATGGACTCAACCCGTCCCTGCTCCGACGCAAGGCCTATCGCCGCGTGTTCCACGGCGTCCACCTCCCCGTCGACGCTGCCGACGACACGTGGACGCGGGCCCACGCCGCTCTGGCACTCACGGGGCAGGGAGCCGTGGCCAGCTTCACGACGGCGGCGCGGCTGTGGGGTGCCGCCGTCCCCGAGGACGCCGACATCCACGTCAGCGTGGCCACCGCCGCTGAGCGTCACGCGGTGGACGGCATCATCTTCCACGTCGACCAGGGCCTGGTCCCCGAGCACCACGTCCGCGGCGTCCGGGTGACCTCGCCGGAGCACACGTTCATCGACCTGGCACGACGGCTGAGCCTCGTGGACCTCGTCGTCGTCGGGGACGGCCTGGTGAGGAACGGCCACACGACGCCCGAGAAGCTGCGAGCTGCCTGCCTCGCGAGCAGGCGCAAGGGAAGCGTGGCGGCCAGGCGTGCCAGCGTGTACGTCCGGGCCGGCGTCGAGTCCCCGATGGAGACACGCCTGCGCATGCTCGTGGTCCTCGCCGGTCTGCCCGAGCCCGAGCTGCAGATTGAGATCCGGCTCGAGGACGGCACCGTCGTCTACCGCCTGGACATGGGCTACGTCGCGGCGCTCCTCGGCTTCGAGTACGACGGGCGACACCACGCCGAGGACCCGGAGCAGTGGGACCACGACGTCTCCCGGCGCGAGTACCTCGACTCCATCGGCTGGCGCATCATCGTCATCAGGGCGGCGGACATCTACCAGCACCCCGACCAGACCCTCGCCCGGATCGTGACCGCCATGAAGGCAGCGGGCGCCCCCGTCCCGGCTCTGTCGACCACCTGGGCTCGCCACTTCCCCGGCCGGTCCTCCTAACCCCTTCGCATATGCGCGAAAAACGCACGCTGCGCGCCAGAATGGCAGCAATTTTCGCGCATATGCGCTTAGCGGGTCAGGCGGGTTCGGGGTCGTCCTCCGGGGGGAGACGGCACCACTGCTCGACCACCAGGGCCACCACGAGGAGCACGAGGGCGGCCACGCCCGCGGCGCCGGACCAGACGGCGTGGTCCCGCAGCGCGGGGGCGGAGATGTTGGTCCAGGCGACGGCCACCTGGGCGGCGAAGTAGCCGGTGAAGGCGGCACCGCACAGCGAGCAGGCCTTGGCGAACATCGCCACGCGCGCCGCGCGCAGGTGGTCCATACGGGTGGTGCGCCCCTCGGTGAGGCGGCGCACCGAGCGGCCCAGGAGGAGGAGGACGACGGCGACGACGGCGAGCACCAGCCACGTCTGCGCCGACACCGGCACGACGGTCCCGCTGCGCGTCTCGAGCACGGTGAGCCCGAGATAGGAGAGCGCGCCCGCGACGACGCCCGTCCCCAGCAGCGTCTGCCAGCTCGTCCTTCGCATCAGGCCTCCCACCAGTCCTCGGCCACCCAGTCGACAGCCCCGAGGCCGGCGGCGAGCTCGGCCACCGGACCGTGCCCGGGCAGCACGGCCTCCGGCTGCACCCGCGCCCACGGCGCGAGCACGAAGGCGCGCTCGTGGGCGCGCGGGTGCGGGAGGGTGAGGTCGGCATCCTGCCAGGTGAGCGCGCCGGCCGCGACGAGGTCAAGGTCCAGCGGCCGCGCGCCCCAGCGCTCCCCCCGCACCCGCCCGTGGCCCAGCTCCAGCCCCTGGCACAGCGCGAGCAGCTCGCGCGGCGGCAGGTCGGTGCGCAGGACGGCGACGGCGTTGAGGTAGTCCGGCTGCGGGCCCGCACCGGGCAGGGTGAGGGCCTGCGAGCGCAGCAGCGGGGAGACCCCGGCGACCGTCACCCGCGGGTGCTGCGCGAGCTGGGTGAGCGCCGCGGCCAGCGTGGCCCGCACGTCCCCGAGGTTCCCGCCGAGGGCGACGACGACGTCACGCGCGCCGCCGTCGTCGTCCGCCCGGCGGTGAACGTGCACGGTGACGTCGGCGAAGGGCACCGGGACCGGTGCCTGCGGCTTGTGGACGGTGACGTCGACGGCGAGCACCCTCGGGTGGGCGAGCACGCGCTCGGCGATGGTCGCCGCGACCGTCTCGACGAGGTCGACGGGCGGCCCGGCGAGCACGTCGACGACCTCGCGCGCGACCTCGGCGTAGTTGACCGTGCGGGTGAGGTCGTCACCGGCGGCGGCCGCGCGGGTGTCGAGGTGGAGGACGACGTCCGCGCTGAACTCCTGGCCCAGCTCCCGCTCGGCGGCGAGGACGCCGTGCCGGCCCCGGGCCCGCAGCCCCGTCAGCGTGATCCGGTCGGTCATGACGCCCCCCTCGCGGCCGCGAGCGCGTCGCCGACCCGCACGGCGTCGCGGCTGCCGGGCACGTCGTGGACGCGCACGCCCCACACGCCGGCTGCGGCCGCGAGCGCGGAGACGGCCGCCGTCGCCGCGTCCCGGGCGAGGGGCGGCGCGGGCGTGCCGTCGTCCCCCGCGAGCAGGGTGCCGAGGAAGCGCTTGCGGGAGGCGCCGACGAGCACGGGGTACCCGAGCGCCTGGAGCCGGTCGAGGTGGGCGAGGAGCTGCCAGTTGTGCCCGGCGTCCTTGGCGAAGCCCAGCCCGGGGTCCAGGACGAGCAGCTCCGGGTCCAGGCCCGCCCCGAGCGCCACCTCCACCCGCGCCGCGAGCTCGGTGCAGACCTCGCTGACGACCGCGTCGTAGACGGCGCGCTCGTTCATCGTCGCGGGGTCCCCGCGCCAGTGGCCGAGCACGTACCAGGCGCCGTGGCGGGCGGTGACGGCGAGGATGTCGGGGTCGGCGAGCCCGCCGGAGACGTCGTTGACGACGACGGCGCCCGCCCGCAGGCAGGCCTCGGCCGTCTCGGCGTGGACGGTGTCGACGCTGACGACGGCGCCCTGGGCGGCGAGCTCGGTGACGACGGGCAGGACGCGGTCGATCTCGGCGGCCGGTGGTACCCGCTCCGAGCCCGGCCGGGTGGACTCCCCGCCGACGTCGAGGAGGTCGGCGCCCTGGGCGAGGAGCTCGCGGGCGTGGCGGAGGGCGGCGTCCGGGCGGTCCCAGCGTCCGCCGTCGGAGAAGGAGTCGGGCGTGACGTTGACGACGCCCATGACGAGCGTCCGGCCGACCCCCGCGAGGTCGGCGGCACGTGCTCGAGAGCTGCCCACCGGCCCAGGATAGGGGGCGGCCACGTCAGCGGTGGGGCGCGATGAGGCTCATCGCCTCCGCGCGCGTGGCGGCCTGACGCATCTGGCCACGGACGGCGGAGGTGATCGTCCGGGCGCCGGGCTTGCGGACCCCGCGCATCGACATGCACAGGTGCTCGCACTCGATGACGACGATGACGCCCTGCGGGTCCAGGTGCGTGACGAGAGCGTCGGCGATCTGCGAGGTGAGCCGCTCCTGCACCTGCGGGCGGCGGGCGAAGGTCTCCACGAGCCGGGCGATCTTGCTCAGCCCGGTGACGCGGCCCTGGTGCCCGGGGATGTAGCCGACGTGCGCGACGCCGTGGAAGGGCAGCAGGTGGTGCTCGCAGGTGGAGTACACCTCGATGTCCCGCACGAGGATCATCTCCTCGTGGCCGAGGTCGAAGGTCGTCGCGAGGACCTCGGCCGGGTCGGTCCGCATCCCGGCGAAGATCTCCTGCAGGGCGCGCGAGACCCGGGCGGGGGTGTCGCGCAGGCCCTCGCGGTCCGGGTCCTCCCCGACGGCGACGAGCAGGTCACGCACCGCCGCCCGGACGCCCTCGGCGTCGTAGGGGCGGAGGGTCCCGGCGTCGTCCGGGAGGGCCGCCGGGTCCTGCTCGTCGGCCATCACAGGCCCTCGGCCGGGCCGCCGACCTGCCCCGACGGCGGGACCTCGCCCAACCCGGGGCCCTCGCCGCCGGCCGCGGCCGCCTCGTCCTGCGGGAGCATGCCGTCGTCACCGGTGCGCTGCTCGGCGGGCGTGCGGACCGGGGGACGGTCGGACACGGTCCGGGTGACCGAGGAGAGCCACACCGGCCGGGGCTGGCGCTTGACGATGGGCGCGAAGATCGCGGCGAGCTCCTTCTCGTTGAGGGTCTCGTGCTCGAGGAGCTCCAGGACGAGGTGGTCCAGGACGTCGCGGTACTCGTGGAGGATCTCCCAGGCCTCGTCGTGTGCGGAGTCGATGAGGCGGCGGACCTCCTCGTCGACGATCCGGGCGATGTCCTCGGAGTAGTCGCGCTGGTGGCCCATGTCGCGGCCGAGGAACGGCTCCCCGGTGTCGGTGCCGAGCTTGACCGCGCCGATCCGGTCGCTCATCCCGTACTGGGTGACCATCTTGCGGGCCAGGCCGGTGGCCTTCTCAATGTCGTTGGAGGCACCGGTGGTGGGGTCGTGGAAGACGATCTCCTCGGCCACGCGCCCGCCCATCGCGTAGACGAGCTGGTCGAGCAGCTCGTTGCGGGTGGTCGAGTACTTGTCCTCGCTCGGCATGACCATGGTGTAGCCCAGGGCGCGGCCGCGGGGAAGGATCGTCACCTTGGTCACCGGGTCGGTGTACCGGAGGACCGCCGCCGTGAGGGCGTGGCCGCCCTCGTGGTAGGCGGTGATCTTCTTCTCCTTCTCGTTCATCAGCCGGGTGCGCTTCTGCGGCCCGGCGATGACACGGTCGATCGCCTCGTCCAGCGCGCGGTCGTCGACGAGGTCGGCGCCGGAGCGCGCGGTGAGGAGGGCCGCCTCGTTGAGGACGTTGGCCAGGTCCGCGCCGGTGAAGCCGGGGGTGCGCTTGGCGACCATCTGGAGGTCGATCTCCGGGACCATCGGCTTGCCGCGGGCGTGGACCCGCAGGATCGCGGTGCGGCCCTGGAGGTCGGGGGCCTCGACGGTGATCTGGCGGTCGAAGCGTCCCGGCCGCAGGAGCGCGGGGTCGAGGATGTCGGGCCGGTTGGTGGCGGCGATGAGGATGACGTTCGTCGTCGCGTCGAAGCCGTCCATCTCGACGAGGAGCTGGTTGAGCGTCTGCTCGCGCTCGTCGTGCCCGCCACCCATGCCCGCGCCGCGGTGGCGTCCGACGGCGTCGATCTCGTCGACGAAGATGATGGCCGGGGAGTTCGTCTTGGCCTGCTCGAAGAGGTCGCGCACCCGCGAGGCGCCGACGCCGACGAACATCTCGACGAAGTCCGAGCCGGAGATCGAGTAGAAGGGCACCCCGGCCTCGCCGGCGACGGCGCGGGCGAGGAGCGTCTTGCCGGTCCCGGGCGGGCCGTACAGGAGGACGCCCTTGGGGATCTTGGCCCCCACGGCCTGGAACTTCGTCGGGTCCTCGAGGAACTCGCGGATCTCCTCGAGCTCCTCGACGGCCTCGTCCGCGCCGGCGACGTCGGCGAAGGTGACCTGCGGGTTCTCCTTGTTGACCATCTTGGCCTTGGACTTGCCGAACTTCATCATCCCGCCGCCGCCCTGCATGCGGGACAGCAGGAACCAGAAGACGCCGAGGAGGATGAGCATCGGAAGCAGGAGGCTGAGGGCGGAGGACCAGAACGAGGGGCGCGGTACCTCGGAGTTGAAGCCCTTGGCGGGGTCGGCCGCGGCGATCGCCTCCATGACGGTCTCGCCCTGGGGGGTCGCGTAGTAGAAGGCGACGAGGTCGCCCTTGTCCTCGAAGTCCTCGCTGAGGACGAGCTCGACGCGCTGGGTGGTGTCGGTGACCTCCGCCTGCTCGACGGTGTCACCGGCGAGCAGCTCCAGGCCGTCGGAGGTGTCGATCTCCTCGGGGCTCTCCCCGGTGAGCATCGAGGCGCCGAGGTAGGCGAGGACGAGGACGAGGACGACCCACACGATGGGGCCGCGGAGCAGCTTCTTGGCGTTCATCGGTGGCGGCGCGACGGCCGGGTCCCTCCTGCTCGATCGATCATCGTTTGACGTTACACGTACAGTCCGCGCAGGCGGGCGCGTGTTCGCCCAGGGCAGGACGGCCTCCCGGCCGGTGCCGGGACGCCACGCACGAGGCGCTCAGCCGTTGTAGACGTGGGGGGCCAGCGTGCCGACGAACGGCAGGTGGCGGTACTTCTCGGCGAAGTCCAGGCCGTAGCCGATGACGAACTCCGGCGGGATGTCGAAGCCGACGTACCGGACGTCGACCTCGACCTTGGCGGCCTCCGGCTTGCGCAGCAGGGTGGCGATCTCCACGGACGCGGGGCCGCGGCTGCGGAGGTTCGACACGAGCCAGGACAGCGTGAGCCCGGAGTCGATGATGTCCTCGACGATGAGCACGTGGCGCCCGTGCAGGTCGGTGTCGAGGTCCTTGAGGATGCGCACCACGCCGGAGGACTTGGTGCCCGACCCGTAGGACGACACCGCCATCCAGTCCATCTCGATGCTGGTGTGCAGGCGGCGGGAGAGGTCGGCCATGACCATGACGGCTCCGCGCAGCACCCCGACGAGCAGGAGGTCCTTGCCAGCGTAGTCGGCGTCGATCTCGGCCGCCATCTCGTCGAGCCGGGCCTCGATCTGCTCCTTGGACAGCAGGACCTTCTCGAGGTCGTCTCCCATGTCGCTGGCGTCCACGCGCACTCCCTCACTCACCTGCGCCGCGCTGGCCGCGGCGGCCGAAGGTCAGCCTGCCACACCGACGCCCGGCCGTGACAGCGCCGGGCAGCGACAGCGGCCCCTGGCCCCGGTAGTCCGTGACCAGCGCCTCGAGGGCCGCGACGTGCGCCGCGGTGAGCGCACCGGGCGGGCACCCGGCCGCCGTGGCGGCCAGGTGGAGCACCCGCCCCCGCAGCGCGGGGTGCGCACCGGCGAGGACGGCGGCGTCCTGACCCCCCTCCCCGCGCACGTGCATCCGGTCCGTGGTCTCGGCCGAACCACCTTCCCCCC